>CASFXA010000180.1 GCA_949298535.1 uncultured Oscillospiraceae bacterium | reverse complement strand
CTGTTTCTGGGAGCGGCGGCACTTCTTTCCGGGATCAGTTCCATTGCGCCCCTTTGGATCGTCCCCTTCGCGGCGATAGCCATTATGCTGGTGCTGCTTTCCTTGCTGGCGGAATCCAGCTGGCAGCACCGCTTGCTGCTGGCTCTTTTTTCCATGGGTCTTTCCGCCCTCTGCGAATTTGCGGCAGCATATCTTCTTTCGCTTTTCCTGAGAATCCCCTTGTCTCTCACCATGGAAAAGGAATATGGCTATTTTGTTGTTGCACTCATCAGCAAATCGCTGTTCTTCCTCCTTACTGAGTTGACTCGAATCGGGCTGAACCGTTCTCCGCGGCCAAGCTTTGAACATGGCTTTCAGCCGGTAGTGCTATTCCCGGCAGCCAGTGTGGCAGTGCTATACTTTGCTTTTTACATCGATCCACGGCTTCCGCAGAACACTTGGTATTCCTTCTTCAGCGCTGGGGTTTGCATCCTCCTTCTTGTTGCAAATCTGGCGTTGTTTTATGATTGGAACCGGCGCCAGAAGGCCACCCGTGCCTGGTTGGCAGCAATCGCGGCCCAGCGGTCACAAGAGGAGCAGAAAAAAGTCATTGAACTGCAGAACCGCTATCTGGAAGAGCTGTCGATGCTGACCCATGATTATAAAAATCAAATGATTGCCATGACAGGGCTGCTCCGGGAAGGGGAAAATCCTCTGCTGGAAGAACAGCTCCGCAAAATCAGCGGATCGATGAACGAGCGATATCTGGCGGCCCGGCGATACACTTCCAACGGCGCCGTCAATGGAATCCTTGCTGCCAAAGGGGAGGAGTGCCGCCAAAGGGGAATCGCCTACACAGTTCAGGCGGAAGGCGGCGCCCTGGATTTTCTGAATTACGAGGATGCCTGCGCTATTTTCGGAAATGCTCTGGATAATGCCATAGGGGAATGTCAACGGTTATCAGGCCGGGAGGATCTTTTTGTCCGGGTAATCATCTCCAGGCAGTGGAATCTGGTAAGCCTTTACTTTGAGAACAGCCGGGATCCCGATCATGAGGTGAAGTTTTCACGGAGTGGCCTGCCGATTACCACCAAAGAGAGTGCTCCTTTTCATGGATATGGTTTGTTGAATCTGAAACAGGCAGTAGAGCGGTATCAGGGAACAGTGTTTTTTGAGGTGTCTCCAGGCTCCTTCGTTTTGAAGATCCTTCTTACCGATCCGAAGACAGAAGATGAACAATAATACATTTGGACGAACACAAATTTAGGATTACGGCAGTATCTGCATTGTGAGGTTGTTTGAACCGAAGGGCTGGCACTATTGTTTATAAGTTTAGAGATGCGGTAAATTTGATACTGGGTGAAGGAACATATCAATACTATTATACATGTATACATGGGATCAGGCTTTTTCTGCCGCTTTGATTTACAGTGTGGACAGGGATTATCCTGTAGCTTGTCAAGTCTTGACTGGGCAATTAGATGTATATAATGGCGCTGATTATTCCCATTATGTTTTAGCGACCGGCTATCGGTTTGGAACAGTAGGTGGAGTAAGCGAAAATGATGTGGAATACAATGACCCTAATTATTTAACGGCTTATTACGGAACTCACATTGACAGTTGGGATGTTATGGCAGACGCTATTGAAGACAATAACGGCCTGTACATCTCCAAAGCAAGATAGTTTTAGGGAAGAAAGAATGGATGGTAGGATCAAACGATTTAATTACCTATGGACATTTATCTTATTGCTTTTTCTGGTATCCTGCAGTCAGTTAATACAGTTTACGCAGTTAGAGGAAAACTCAGAGGATCTTCTCCAGGAAAGCAGTATTCCATCTGCCCGGGAACCGACCCCTTTAGGGGTAACAGAGTTACCCTTCTACCAAGCAGTGGCCCCCGGGAAGGACGCCATGGAGACCGAAATCCTGGATTTCCGGGATGGGAAACTCCTGTTCAGTGTGGAGGGGAAATACAGCCGTACCATGGGAGAAGGAGTGGCCGCTGTAACCCAGCGGGTGGGCGTGTACGACATTCCTACTGAACAAGTGCTCTGGGAGGCCCGGCTGCCGGAAGAGAATTTCTATTTTTACAGTAGCATTTTAACCGAAAATGGGTTGATTGCTTCCGGGATTCTTTTGGATGAAAGGGAGGAGACCTACCGGATCTATGAATTCCGTGAAGGTGAGGAGAGCTGTCTGCTGCTGGAGGGAACTGTGGGAGGCCGATTTTTCCTCTGGCCGGAGGTGGTGCCCAGGGAACAGGGAGACCCGCTGGTGATCATAATCGATGAGGAGGATCCTGCTGCGTATCTGATACGGGAGGAGGGCCCGGAACCCTGCCCCATTCCCGTGCAGGGCCGATTCTATTCCAATATTACCAATGTGAGATGGCAGGGAAACCGCAGTCTCACCTTTTGGGAGGTAGACGGGAAGGGACAGTTCCTCTGCTGGGACCCGGAGGGAGAGTATTTTCTGGTCCCGCTGCCAGAGGAAAGAAAGATCCTCTCCTACAGCCTGATGGAGGATGGGATCCTGGCCTGCCTGCAATCCCAGGATGGGAAACATCTGTATTCGGAGCTGCACTATCTTCCCCTGAATGGCTCGGAACCCTTTTGGACCTACTCCAGCCGCCATTATGAGATTACGGAGGTGGGAGATGGCCAGGCGGTTTCCAATGCCAGCGGGAATCC
>CASFXA010000179.1 GCA_949298535.1 uncultured Oscillospiraceae bacterium | reverse complement strand
GGCAGAAAGTGATTTTGGAAAACTGACGGATGGCCATTCCGCGCTGAAAAGGGGCGAAACGGCGCCCGATCATTGCTGCGTCAGGGAGAAAAGAAGGTCCCGCCAGGGGATTTTGTCTGGCACAGCCGGAACCGGAAACCGTCAAAGGCGCTTCCCGCGCCGGCGGTATTTTCTCAGACGCTTTGAAAAGTCTTGTGCCTATTATCGGCTTTGGGCGGCAGCTTGTCAAGGGGATACATGGCATCCATTGACACCCCTGGAAAAGGACAGTACAATGAACATGAAATGCCGCAGGAGATTGCCCTGCTGGCAGACAGGAAAAGGGGGACAGAGGATTGTGAAGACGCTGATTAAGAATGGTATTGTAATCACAGAGGACGCCCAGGACCAGGTGTGGCTCAAAGGGTGGCTGATGCTGGAGGAGGACCGCATCGCGGCGCTGGGGGAGGGAAATCCGCCGGAGGAGCTGAAAGCGGACCGGGTGGTGGACGCCTCCGGGATGGCCGTTCTGCCGGGAATTGTGGATGTCCACACCCATGTATGCGGCTCCCTGTTTAAAGGGATGACTGAGGATCCGGTGGGGGCTTTTTACGGCCTGGCCTTTCCCATGGAGCGATTGCTGACTCCGGAGACCACCTATGCCCTGAGTATGCTGGGGGCGGTGGAATGTCTGAAAGCGGGGGTCACCTGCATCAACGATATTTACCATTATATGCGCTCCACAGCCAAAGCGGTGGATCAGCTGGGAATACGGGGTGTGCTGGCGCAGAAAATCATTGAAACTGACCTGGGAACCATCCAATACAATGATTACACCAGGATTCCCCGGGAGGGTGCGGCCCGGGTAGAGGAAAACTGCCGGCTGATTGAGGAATATCATGGCAAGGATGGCCGGATTTTCTGCCGCTTTGGTCCCCATGCCACCGATACCGTTTCGGTGGAATTGGCCCGACGCATCGCTCAGCTGGGACGTCAGTATCAGGTGGGGTTCCATATCCATGTGGCGCAAAAGGCGCAGGAGGTGGATTTCCTCCGGGAGACCTATGGAATGACGCCGGTGGAATACCTCAACGAGACCGGGCTGATGGGAGAAAATTTGGTGGCGGCCCACTGCACCTGCGCTACGGCGGAGGACATCCGTTTGCTGGAACAAGGGGGCGCCACAGTGGCTCACTGCGCCGAAATGTACGGAAAACGGGGACAGTTCCCCCCTGTTGCCCAAATGTATCCCAGTGGGGTGCGGATGGCCTACGGCACCGACTGGGTGACGATGGACCCCTGGACCAATATGCGTACAGCCATCATGGCGGCCCGGATGGCTGGTTGTCCCAACCATCTGCCGGATGCCCATATGGCGCTGCGGCTGTCCACCATCATTCCGGCCAGGTCCCTGGGTTTGGAGGAGCGCATCGGCTCTTTGGAAGCGGGAAAACAGGCGGACGTGATCCTGATGGATCTTCGCAGCCCCAACCTCACTCCTGTTTTTGATGATCCGGTGGCTACCATCGTCTACAACGCCAATCGTCACGATGTGGATACCGTTTGGGTGGCCGGCAAAATGCTGGTACAGGAAAAACGGCTGCTGCCGGTGGATGAATCCTGGGTGTTGTCAGAAGGGCAGCGGGCGGCTTCCTCCATCTATAAGGATTACAAAGCGGGGAAGTCCGGGAAATGCTGGGAAGACGAGAAATAATTTCCGTTTCCGCATGGCGCTTTCGCTGGTAATTGCCGGCGAATAACAGAATATTGAAGCGGGAAATTGCGGAGAAAAAAGCGGCGGCGGCGGAGAGGAACCTCGAAGGCCTTCTCCGTGGCTGTCGTTTTTTATTTTGCTGGCGCAGTGAAGACGCCTTGTTCAGCGTCTCAACGACCCTCTCAGGGGGAAAGAAATCAGGAGAACCCCTGGAGCGGCAGGTCTTTATTCCGGACGGGTCTCATAGTATCGGAATTTACAAAAAAGAAATGGCTGTTCAGGCAGACAAATGATTTCCGCAGAGGGAAAAAGAAAGAGAGAAAAAAGAAAAATGAATTTTTTTTGTAAAAGGGATTGCGGAAAGGGAAAATATTATGTAAAATAAATTATGATTTCGACATGAGTTTGTGGCCCGGCCCCCGGGCCACACCGTTTCTTATCACCGCTTTTTGGGCGGACCGAGGAGGGAAAAGAGGAAAGATGGAGCAGCTGGGATGGAGTAATATATTTTCCGATCTGCTGAAAGCCAACGGCGCGCTGTGCCATCAGCTGGACGCTATCATTTCCTCTTTAACAACAGCAGATCCACTACAAGAGCAAACTGCGACGTGAGCCATCAATCCCGACAGGATTCTGTTTCGGGAGGGAGCTTCACGGCGCAGTTTTTCGCTGCCGCCTTCCTTCCGATGAAAAATGATCGCGGATTAAAGCCGGTATTGCCGGTTTTAATAAAATAAATGCAAAGGAAACAAATGTTAAGGAGGAACTTTAGCAATGAAGAAAATCTTTGCACTGATCCTG
Source organism: uncultured Oscillospiraceae bacterium (assembly GCA_949298535.1). Taxonomy (GTDB): domain Bacteria; phylum Bacillota; class Clostridia; order Oscillospirales; family Ruminococcaceae; genus Angelakisella. The sequence goes on along the minus strand of CASFXA010000179.1, from coordinate 5,946 downwards.
GCCATGTCCATGGTTCTCAGCCTTGCGGCCTGCGGAGGCAGCGGGAGCTCTTCTGAGAGCCAGAGCCAGGCGACAGAGAGCCAGGCGGAATCCGCCGCTGAAAGCACAGAGGGGGGCGAGAGTACCGCCGCCAGTGACTTCAAGGTGGGCGCCATCTACATCAACAGCAAGAACGATACCGCCGGTTACACATTTGCCCATCACAATGGCATCACCAAGGCCATGGAGGAACTGGGCCTGGATGTGAACACCCAGCTGGTGATCCAGGATGAGGTTCTGGAGGACTACGATCAGGTGTCCACCGCTGTGGATACCCTGGTCAGCGAGGGCTGCAACATCATCTTTGGTATTTCCTTCGGCTATATGGACGCGCTGGCGGACAAGGCTGAGGAGTATCCTGATGTGATCTTCTCTCACGCTACCGGCTACAAGAGCAATGAAACCAATTTCAACAATTATTTTGGCCGTATTTATCAGGCTCGTTACCTGGCCGGCATCGCCGCTGGTCTGAAGAGCCTGGAGCTGGGCAACAATAACATTGGTTATGTTTCCGCCTATGGTACTCAGTATGCTGAGACCTGCTCCGGCATCAACGGCTTTACCCTGGGTGTGCAGTCCGTCAATCCCGACGCCACTGTCTACGTCAAGGAGCTGGGTAACTGGGCCGATGAGGTCAATGAGTCCGCTTTCGCCAAGGAGCTGATCGACACCTACAACTGCTGTGTGATCGCCCAGCACTGCGATTCCGCTCAGCCTCAGATTGCTGCTGCTGACGCCGGCGTATTCGGCTGCGGCTATAACTCCGACATGACCGCTGACGCCCCCAGCGCTCACCTGACCGCTCCCATCTGGAACTGGAACGTTTACTATCATGCAGCCATCGAGGCTGCCATGACCTGCGGCGGCGCTGAGAATTTTGTCACCGCCATGGGTGGTCCCGCCTATTACGGCGGCCTCAACGAGGGCTTTGTGGATGTCAGCCCCCTGACTGAGAACTGCGATCCCAATACCCAGGCGATCATTGATGCTGTGAAGGCGCTCATCGCTTCCGGCGAGTGGGATGTGTTCTCCGGCACCAAGCTCACCTATACCGTGGCCGAGGATGGCACCGTTACTGTCAACAAGACCGCCGGTGCGCTGATGACCAACGACGGCACGGAGATTGTGGCTGCTGACGGTCCTTCTGTGGAGGACGGCGTCATCACCGGTACCATGAACTACTTTGTGGAGGGTGTCAAGGAGGCGTAAGCCTGCTGATCCCGATACGAAAATAACATGATGGAGGCCCCCAATTTCTGGTCAGTGGACGGAAAGAAGGGCGTCTGTCGAGGAAAGATGACCGCCGGGCCGGCCGCAGTTGCAACGGTCGGCCCGGCGTAAACTTTTTAGGAACTGGAGACAGGAGATAAGGGACAGGCGCCGTTCTGCCGCCTATCTCGTGTATCCAGATCTCAAGGACGAGGAGGGGATTTCATGGCGGAACAATATGCTGTTGAGATGCGGGGCATCACCAAAACCTTTGGCAGCGTAGTGGCCAACAAAGATGTTCATCTGGATGTTCGCCGGGGGGAAATTCTGGCCCTGTTGGGGGAGAACGGCTCGGGAAAAACCACCCTGATGAATATGCTCTCCGGTATTTATAAACCGGATCGGGGAGAAATTTTCGTGGAAGGGAAAGAAGTTTCCATCGATTCTCCTGAAGACGCCAAACGTTTGGGCATCGGTATGGTTCACCAGCACTTCAAGTTGGTGGATGTTTTTTCCGCAGCGGACAATATCTGGATGGGCCGGGACAAAGCCGATTTTTTGCTTAAAAAGGATCGGTACGATCAGATTGCGGAAGTGGCAAAAAAGTTTGGCTTTGAAATTGATCCCCGGAAAAAGGTCCGGAACATGGCGGTTTCGGAAAAACAGACCCTGGAGATCATCAAGGTGCTGTATTATGGGGCAAAGGTGATTATCCTGGATGAACCGACGGCGGTTCTGACCGTACAGGAAACAGCCAAACTTTTTGGAGTCTTGCGCCGCATGAAGGCGGAGGGCCACTCCATTATTATCATCACCCATAAGCTCAATGAAGTGCTGGAGATTTCGGATCGGGTTTCCATCCTGCGCAAAGGGGAGTACATCGGCACGGTGGAGACCGCCCAGACCAACGAGCAGCAGCTGACGGAGTATATGGTGGGGCATAAGGTGGATCTGAACATCGAACGCCCGGTGGTGGAAAAGACCCGTCCCTTGCTGGAAATCCGGGATTTGACCATCCGCAATGATGAAGGGGCCATAGCCATCGATCATGTGAACTTTTACATTCGTGGGGGAGAGATCCTGGGCGTAGCGGGGATTGCCGGCTGCGGTCAGAAGGAGCTGTGCGAGGCCATCGCTGGTTTGCGGCCTATTGAAAGCGGCCAGATGATCCACAAGGGAGATAATATTGTGGGACTGAGCCCAAAAGCCATCATTGAAAAAGGCATCGCCATGTCCTTTATTCCGGAGGATCGCTTGGGAATGGGGTTGGCGCCCTCCCTTTCCATCATCGACAACATGATCCTCAAGAATTACCGGGACAGCAAGGGCCCCTTCGTGGACCGGAAGGTGGGCCGGGCCGATGCGGAGCACGTCATCAAAGAGCTGGGAATTGTCACCCCTTCGGCGGAGACCCCGGTGCGCCGGCTTTCCGGCGGCAACGTCCAAAAGGTTCTGCTGGGCCGGGAAATCAAGGCGGGCCCCAATGTGATTATCACCGCCTATCCGGTCCGGGGATTGGACATCAACTCCTCCTACGCCATCTACAACATCCTCAACCAGCAGAAAAAGGATGGTGTGGGTGTGCTGTTTGTAGGCGAGGATCTGGACGTGATGATGGCCCTCTGCGACAAGATTCTGGTGCTGTGTTACGGACGGGTGATGGGTGTGGTTCATGCCCACAAGACCACCAAAGAGGAGCTGGGAATGATGATGACCGGCGCTCTGGACCTGACCAACAAATATGAGGACAAGCCGGCAGGCATTGCCCGGGATACCAATTTCGCTCCGGATGCCGCCGCTGGAAAGGAGGAGTAACCATGCGCTTTCATGTGGTTAAGCGGGAAAATTGTCCGCTGTGGAAAAAGCTGGGGATGTATTTTCTGGCGGTGGCGGCGGCGCTGATATTGGGCGGATGCTTGCTGCTGGCGATGGGGGTCAATCCGCTGGCTTATTACGGACGGATGTTCACCATGGGTATGGTGGGCAATAAGATCGCTTACAAAGCCTTTGAAAATTATCTCAAGGTGTTCGCTCCTCTGGCGCTGACGTCGGTGGCTTTGTCTCTGGCTTTCCGGATGCGGTTCTGGAATATCGGCGGCGAGGGCCAGTTTATTCTGGGGGCGGTGGCGGCTGCGACGGTAGCCTTCAAGCTGGGCCCCATCCTGGGAGAAGGGCTGACGCTGGTGGTGATGTGCCTGGCGGGGATGTTGGCGGCAGGACTTTATGGCCTGATCGCCGCCGCGCTGAAAGTGAAATTCGGCACCAATGAGACGCTGATGACCCTGATGCTAAACTATATCGCCCTTTATTTCATCACCTTCCTGGGGGATACCAAGGCGGACTGGAACTTTTATCTGGATCCCACATCGGTGCGTCCCATCTTTGGGCGGTTTGCGGATCTCGCTTCCTTCCCCAAAATTCCCATCGGGAAGTTCGGACTGAATATTTGTGTTGTTCTCACCCTTTTGGTCGGGGTGCTGGTATTTGTCTACCTGAAATACACCAAGCATGGATACGAAATCGCCGTAGTGGGGGACAGCACCGGAACGGCCCATTACGCCGGCATGAAAGTGGGGAAGATTGTGCTGCGCACCGTGTTCCTTTCTGCCTGCCTCATCGGCCTGGCAGCGGCCTTCAAGGTAGGCACCGCGGGCATCCTTTCCACCAACATCACCGACGATGTGGGCTGGACCGGCATCATTGTGGCCTGGCTTTCCCAGCTGAACACTTTGGCGATCTTTATTGTTTCGGCGCTGATCAGTATGCTTCACTATGGTTCCGACGTTGCGGCGGCCACCTTCTCTCAGGTGGATTCCAGTTTCGCCAATATGCTTCAGGGTGTGATTTTGTTCCTGGTCCTGGCGGCAGATTTCTGCACCAGATTCCGGATACTTCCAGTTCAGAAGGAGGGCGCGAACAATGGAAATGGATAAGCTGGGTGTTGTAACCACCTTTGTTCACAACATCGTTGTCTATAATATCCCCCTTTTATACGGAACTGTGGGGGAGATCATGGTGGAAAAGTCCGGCAGCCTGAATCTGGGCGTGGAAGGCATTATGGCGGTGGGAGCCATTTTTGGTTACATTGTCGGATGTTACGCCAATAGCCTGGCTGTGGGTATTTTGGTGGCGTTCCTGGCGGGAGCGCTGTGCGGATTGCTCTTTGCGGCGTTGACGGTAAGCCTTCAGGCCAACCAGAATATTACCGGTTTGACGCTGACCACCTTCGGTCTGGGTGTCTATTTCTTCGTGGGCAACGGCGTAAAGGCGATCAGCTGGCCCGCCATGAATGATTATGCCAATATCAAAAATGGATTTGCCGATATTCCCATCCCGGGCCTTTCCCAGCTTCCCCTTGTGGGCAGGGGATTGTTCACCCATAACCTGCTGGTGTATCTGGCTGTGGTGATTGCCGTAGTGATGTGGTGGTACCTCCGCCATACCCGCACAGGCTTGCGGCTGCGGGCAGTGGGCGAGAACCCCGGCGCAGCCGATTCGGTGGGAATCAACATCAAACGGTATAAGTATGCGCACATTTGCCTGGGCTGTGGCATCATGGGGATCGGCGGCTACTATATGGGGCTGAATATGAGCGGTTCCTTCTCCAGCAGCTGCTGGATCAATGGATATGGCTGGATCGCCGTGGCGCTGGTCATTTTCGCCAACTGGAACCCTGTTTTGGCTATTCTGGGTACCTTTGTGTTCGGCTTTTTCAACACCCTTCGGGTTTCCGGCAGCAGTTTGGCGGCGGCGTTCCCGGATGTTTTGGGCTGGTTGGCAAAGGTGCCTTCCCAGCTGTATCAGGCTTTGCCCTTTATCATCACCGCTGTGGTATTGGTGGCCACATCCATCCGAAAACGGGAGGGAAGCGGCCTGCCCGCGTCCCTGGGCTTAAACTACTTCCGCGAGGAGCGTTAAAACAGAATTTTCTTTCCATCAAAGAGGACCGGCATCCCTTTTTATCGGGATGTACCGGTCCCCTTTACTTTATATCTGCCCATCCCGTTCAAAGGCCTGTCGCAGCTTACTCAGAGCGCTTTTTTCCAGGCGGGAGACATAAGACCTGGAAATCCCCAGCTGCTTTGCCACCTCCCGCTGCGTTAAGGGCGGGCGGTTTTGAAGACCATACCGCAGCATGACAATTTGTTGTTCCCGCTGGTCCAGGATGTCGTTCAGATAACGATACAGTTGCCTGGAACGCATCTGAAGATCCAAAAGTCCCACCAAATCCTGCTCCTCATACATCAGGTCCATCAGGGTCAGACTGTTGCCGTCCTTGTCGGTATCAATGGGATCGCTGATATAAACGTCACCGGCGCTTTTCCGTTTGCTGCGGAAGGTCATGAGAATTTCATTTTCGATACATCTGCTGGCATAGGTGGCAAAACGGGTTCCCTTTTCATAGTCGAAGGTACCGGCAGCTTTAATCAGTCCGATGGTGCCGATGGAAATCAAGTCATCCTGTTCGCCGGAAGCGGCGTAATATTTTTTGACAATATGAGCCACCAGACGAAGATTGTGCTCAATGAGAATATTCTTAGCCGCCAAGTCTCCGCTGCGGATTCGCTCCAAACATTCCCGCTCCTCTTTGGCGGTCAGGGGCTTGGGAAAGGAACCGGAGCCGGTGACATGAAGAGCAAAATGCAGCAGGCTGCATAAGGCGGCGGCCACCAGGTCTATGTACAAGATCATCACTCC
>CASFXA010000178.1 GCA_949298535.1 uncultured Oscillospiraceae bacterium | reverse complement strand
GATCCGTCCCAGAACCGGAGAATATTTGTTGTTCGCCCCCGGCACTGGAAAAGCTTTGAACACTGTGGTGTTCCAGATGCCCTCCAAAATGGGAAAAGGGATTCTGGTAACATCCACCTACCATGGCAATCTTCTCCTGGGGCCGGACGCCATTGACGAGGATGGAACCGTGGACCGCAGCACCCATGTGGACCGGCTGTACGCCATCTATCAGGCGGGCCTCCACACCACCCGGGAAATTGATCCCGCCAAGTTTATCCGCAGCTTCACCGGCATCCGGGCGGTGGCCTCCACCGACGATTTTGTCATCGGCGCCACAGCGGTTCCCGGTTTCCTCAACGCCGCCGGGATTCAGTCCCCGGGCCTCACCTCTTCCCCGGCCATCGCTGACCTGATGGCAGAAATTCTTGGAGAACAGGGGCTGGTGTTGGAGGAAAAGCCGGACTACGACCCCTACCGGGCTCCCATCATCAGGCCCGGAAAGCAGACCCGTCCTTTCAGCGAAATCAACAAGCTGCTGGACATCCCCTCCTGTCCGGAAAAGATCATCTGCCGCTGCGAGCAGGTGGAGGAAGGGACCATTGTGGACTGTCTCCACCGGGGCATCCAGGTAACGACCGTGGACGGGGTCAAGCGGCGCACCCGGGCCTCCATGGGATTCTGTCAGGGACAGTTCTGCCGCCCCCGGATCAAAGAGGTGATAGAACGGGAATATGGCATCCAGATCGACGGACGAACCGATGTGGAAAAGGAAGGGGCTTCCCGTGTGACCCGGGAGGAATTCGTCCGCTGCTGCAAGGAGCGGCAAAAAGAGGCATAAAAGCAAGACAGGGAAAGCGGAGGAGCCATTCTGTTGCAGAAAGGCATTTTAACGGTTCCCTTAAAACAGAATTTGCAGACAATCAGGGCCGGGAAGATACTTCCCGGCCCCCCGCATAAAAAGGCTTCCCCTGCTTCCAGGAGTTGTCCAGACCCCTGGCGCAAAGCTGCCTGATGACAAGATTCGGTTCGCCCCGGTTTCCCCGCCTGATGGCCGCGGGGGCAAAATGGCCCGCGCCCCGATCTTTCTCACATGAACCGCTGCGTGCTGAAGGGAGATTTTTCCGCAATCCAAAAGGGCGACGCAGCCTTTTACTGCATCGCCCTGATTCTTTGCCGCCAAAACGGCCTTATTCCAAAAAGTCCTTGAGACGTTTGCTGCGGCTGGGATGACGGAGCTTCCGCAGGGCCTTGGCCTCAATCTGGCGGATCCGCTCCCGGGTGACGTTAAATTCCTTTCCCACTTCCTCCAGGGTGCGGCTGCGTCCGTCCTCCAGGCCGAACCGGAGCTTGAGGACCTTCTCCTCCCTGGGAGTGAGGGTGGAAAGCACCTCCTCCAGCTGTTCCTTCAGGAGGGTGTGTGAGGCCACATCGGAGGGAGCGGGGCTGTCGTCATCGGCGATGAAGTCCCCCAGATGGCTGTCCTCCTCCTCGCCGATGGGGGTCTCCAGGGACACCGGCTCCTGGGCCACCCGCATGATCTCCCGCACCTTCTCCACCGGCATATCCAGCTCGGCGGCAATCTGCTCGGAGCTGGGCTCATGGCCGTTCTGGTGAAGCAGCTGGGAGTTGACCTTTTTAACTTTGTTGATGGTCTCCACCATGTGGACGGGGATCCGGATGGTCCGGGCCTGGTCGGCGATGGCCCGGGTGATGGCCTGACGGATCCACCAGGTGGCATAGGTGGAGAACTTGAAGCCCTTGGTGTGGTCGAACTTCTCCACCGCCTTAATCAGGCCCAGGTTGCCCTCCTGGATCAGATCCAAAAACTGCATCCCGCGGCCCACATACCGCTTGGCGATGCTCACCACCAGACGGAGATTGGCTTCCGACAGCCGTTTTCTGGCGGCTTCGTCCCCCTGGGACATCCGCACCGCCAGGTCCACCTCCTCGTCGGCGGACAGCAGAGGAACCCGGCCAATTTCCTTCAGATAGACCTTTACCGGGTCGTCAATGCTGATGCCCTCGGCGTAGAGGACCGATTCCAGATCCTCCTCCTTGTCGGTGTTGGCCGCCACCTCGGTGGCGAAATCCTCCACAATCTCGATGTTGTAGGCTTCCAGGGTGTCGTAGAGCTTATCCACCTGCTCCACATCGAAGTCCAGCTCCTCCAATGCGTCGGTAATCTCCTTTGTGGTCAGCCGGCCGTTCTGTTTTCCCATTTCCAGCAGTTCACTGATATCCGTTTTCTTTCCCTGCATAAAATCCACACTCCCAATGTTTTCTGTTCTTCCTGTATTTAAGACTTGCCTTTCATCAGCTTGTCCAAATAGGTTTTATAATCCTCCTCCGCCAGCTCCGCCACGGCGGCGCCGGGCAGTGCGGCGGCTGTGTTCTGCAGACGCTGCACAATTTCCCTTGTCTCATCAAGGGTAAAATGAATGTCCTGATAGCGAGCCAGAAGGCCCCCTACAAAACCGGCTTCTTCCTTTGTCAGCTCCTCCCCCTTCTCCGTCAGCAGCGCCGACGGATCCCGGCAGGCAAGCAGCATCCCGTACAGGCGCCGGCCCATGTCGGTGGCAAGCTGGGTCTGATTCAGGCTGCCGCGCACCGTCTCAAGAAAGTCCGGATTCTTTATCAGCGCGTACAGCAGCTGTTCCTCCGCCACAGAGGCAGAGAGAGTGCTTCGGCGCTGGGGATTCAGTTTGTTTAGCAGTTCCCCTCCTGCGCCCTCCTTCGCCAGGGCCCTCCGGTTCTCCTGTTCTCTGCGTTTCCTCGTAAGGGACAGATACCTGCGCAGCGTCTCCTCAATACTCTGGCGGGAGACCTCCAGTTCTTTGGACAGTCTTGAAAGAAAGACGTCCCGTTCAATGGGGCTTTTCAGCTCCGCCAGCAGGCGGATGGACTCGTTTAAATAGTCCACCCGGCCGGCGTCCGTGGTCAAATCATACTTTCCCGCCGCGCTTTGCAGCTGGAAGGCGGTGGAGTCGGCGGCGTTTTTCACTACCAGCCGGAACCGCTCCGCTCCGAACTTTTTAATACATTCATCAGGGTCCTTCGCGCCCTGGTACTGCAGTACCCTTACCCGCAGACCCGCTTCCTTTAAGAGGCCGATGGCTTTCCTTGTCGCCTTTTGTCCCGCCTCATCCGAGTCGTAGGACAGCGCCACCTCCGGGGTGTAACGGGCCAGCAGCCGCGCCTGCTCCCCAGTAAGTGCCGTGCCGCAGGTTGCCACCACATTATCAAACCCGGCGCAGGACACAGAGATGGCGTCCATGTACCCCTCGCACAGGATGAAAAAGCCCTCCTTCGTTGTCTTGGCGTTGTTCAGGTTGTACAGCTGGGACGTCTTTTTGTATACCGGCGTATCCGGAGAGTTTAGATACTTCCGCTGGTCATTTCCCACGGTTCGCCCGCCGAAGGCAATGATATTCCCACGAATATCCACAATAGGAAAGATAACCCTGTTTTTAAAAAATATGTATGGATTCCCCCGTTGGGAACGGCCTGCAATCCCGCTTTGCAGCAATTCCTCATTAGTAAAGCCGCAGCTGCGCAAATGGTTCATGGCCCCATCC
>CASFXA010000177.1 GCA_949298535.1 uncultured Oscillospiraceae bacterium | reverse complement strand
AAAATGTATGAGCCGCGTTTCTCCGGGTGCGAGGTAGGGTTGTGGCGCAGGATTCCAACCCAATCCGGCGTTTGTTCTGTGGAAAACAAGTAAAAACACGCGGCGCCCCCTGTTACCCGCCAGGGAAACAGGGGGCGCCGCTGTTCTGTGATGAAAAAAATCTTATTTCTTCAGAGCCAGCTCAACGGTATCCCGGGCGATGAGAATCTCCTCATTGGTGGGGATGACCCAAACGTCCACTTTGGAGTCGTCGGCGGAGATGCGGGCTTCGCTGCGGGTGTTGTTCTTCTCAGCATCCACCTTGACGCCCATATACTCCATATCAGCGCAGACAGCAGCGCGAACATAAGAATCGTTTTCGCCGATGCCGCCGGTGAAGACGATGGCGTCCACGCCGCCCATGGCAGCAGCATAACCGCCCACAATCTTCTTGATCTGATACACCAGCATATCCAGGGTCAGCTGGGCCCGGGCGTTGCCCGCCTCAGCGGCGGCCTGGATGTCGCGGCAGTCGCTGGAAATACCGGAAACCCCCAGGAAGCCGGACTTCTTGTTGAGCAGGTCGGACATCTGATCGGGAGAGAGATTCTCCTTCTTGGCGATGTAGGTGACCACAGAGGGGTCGATGCCGCCGCAGCGGGTGCCCATGATGAAGCCGTCCAGAGGGGTCAGACCCATGGAGGTATCCTGAACTTTGCCGTCCACAATGGCGGAAATGGAGCTGCCGTTGCCCAGATGGCAGGTGATCAGCCGGGGGGCCTTGCCGGTCAGCTGGGTGTAGCGGCCGCTGATGTAGCGATGGCTGGTGCCGTGGAAGCCGTAGCGGCGGATGCTGTACTTCTCATAGTACTCGTAGGGGATGGCGAACATATAGGCCTTGGGAGGCATGGTCTGATGGAAGGAGGTGTCGAACACCGCCACCATAGGCACATCAGCGCCGAAGACCTCCCGGCAGGCGCGCATGGCAACCGCCTGAGGGGGATTGTGCAGGGGGCCCAGGTCGGAGAAGGCCTCGATGTCGGAAATAACTTCATCAGTGATGACGGTGGAGACTTTATACTTCTCGCTGCCGTGAAGGACCCGGTGACCGATAGCGACAATCTCTTTGATGTCGTCCAGCACCTTGCCCTCGCCGCTGGTGAGAACCTTGACCAGCTCCATGAAGGCTTCTTTATGGGTGGGGAAGGAAACGTTGTACTCCACCTTGCGGCCGTCGGCAGTCTTGTGGCCGATCTTACCGTCTACGCCGATCCGTTCGCAGTTGCCTTTGGCAATGACTTCTTCGTTGCTCATGTCGATGAGCTGATACTTCAGGGAGGAGCTGCCAGCGTTGATAACCAATACTTTCATCGTTCCGTACTCCTTTTACATTATTGGGGAAGAAAAACTCCCCGGGCACCGCAGCCGGACTGTGGTTGACAGATGCGGATACAATTCTATATTATTACATTATCGGTGGAAATTCAAGACCCGCTCCCATCCTCAGAGGCGGCAGGGACCGGTTTTTTCCGTAAAAATTTTCGGGGTTCCGCCCAGGACCGGGACCCTGTAAGGAAGGTGAAAAGATGGTCACAGCAGGGGTGATCGCGGAATATAATCCCTTTCATCGGGGACATGGCTGGCTTCTGACAGAAACCCGGCGCCGGGGAGCCACCCATATCGTGGCGGTGATGAGCGGCTGCTATGTCCAGCGGGGGGAGCCGGCCATGTGGGACAAGTGGGTTCGGACCCGGGCGGCCTTGTTGGGAGGAGCGGATCTGGTGGTGGAACTGCCTCTGCCCTACGCCTGCGCCACAGCGGAGCGCTTCGCATGGGGAGCGGTGGCGCTGCTCCAGGGGCTGGGCGCAACGGAGATCCTTTCCTTTGGCTGCGAAGCGGGACAGCTGGCTGCGCTGGAAACAGGGGCGATGGCCATTGGAGACCGGCGGGTGCTGGAGGCCATCCCCCGGGAGCTTTCCGGCGGGATCTCTTATGCCCAGGCCAGACAGCGGGCGGTGGGACGGTTCTATGGGGAACAAACCGCGGCGCTGCTGCGTCAGCCCAACAACATTCTGGCGCTGGAATATCTTTATGCCCTGCGGCGCATGGACAGCGACATCCGACCCCTGGCCATTCCCCGTCAGGGAGCGGTTCACGACAGCCGGGAGGGAAAAGGAAATTTCGCTTCCGCCTCCTTTGTCCGGGAATTATACCGTCAGGGCCGGGGGGAGGAAGGGGAGCCTTTTTTGCTTCCGCAGGTGAAAGCACTGTTGGATGAGGCGTGGCAGCAGGGGGAGTGCTGGGCTCCGGCGCTGCTGGAGCGCCCCCTTTTGGCCCGGCTGCGGAGCATGAGCCGGGAGGAGCTGGCGGCGCTGCCGGACCTGTCGGAGGGGCTGGAGAACAGGCTTTACGCCGCGGTTCGCCAGGCCTGTTCGGTGGAAGAGCTGCTGGAAAAGCTGAGAACCAAGCGATATTCCAGCGCCAGGCTGCGTCGGTTGCTGATGAGCGCCTTTCTGGGGATTCCCCGGGACAGCTGCCGGACGCCGCCGCCCTATCTTCGGGTGTTGGGGTTCAATGAGCGGGGAAGGGAGATTCTCCGGCAGGCAGGGAAAAAAGCCACGCTGCCCCTGAGCCACTCCCTGGCGGCGCTGGAACGCACCGGGGATGCCGCTGCCGCCTTTGCCTCCCTGGAGGCCAGGTCCACGGATCTGTACAGCCTCCTCACCAGCCGGGCAAAGCCCTGTGGTCTGGATTATACCCATCCGGTGGTCAGGGTGTGAAGCGGGCTGCCCTTGCGCTTTCCGCAGCCGGGATTTATAATGAAGCTGACCCCGCCTGGAAGAGGGACGGGGCGGGAAGGAGCGAAAAATGGAATTTTTATTTGATATGCCCGTCCGGCTGTTCGCTCAGCGGGATGCGGTGGAAAAGCACCGGGAGGAGTTTGGAAAGTACGGCAAACGCTGCCTTATTGTGACTGGACACAGCAGCGCCAAAGCCTGCGGCGCTTTGGACGATGTGGTGAGGGCCCTGGAAAGCCAGGGCGTGGAATGGAAGCTCTTCGACCAGGTGGGGCAGAATCCTCTGGTGTCGGTTTGCTATGAGGGAGGCCGTCAGGCCGCCGCTTTCGGCGCTCAGTTTATCGTGGGCATTGGGGGCGGATCTCCTTTGGACGCCGCCAAGGCGGTGGCGGCCTTTGGGGCGGACCCGGCGCTGACCCCGGAAGGGTTGTATCAGCCCCACAGAGTTCCGGCGCTGCCCCTGCTGCTGGTGGGCACCACCGCCGGAACCGGCAGCGAAGTGACCCGCTTTTCGGTGCTGACAGACGACAAGGGACACAAGCGCTCCTGGGGCAACGCTTCCAGCTATGCCCGGGCATCCTTCGGCGATCCCCGCTATACCCTTTCCCTGAACCGGCCTTTTACCCTCAGCACCGGATTGGACGCGGTGGCCCACGCGCTGGAATCCTATTTTTCGGTGGAAGGAGACGAGGTTTCCCGGACTTTTTCCATCATGGCCCTCAAGCTGCTGCTGCCCGCCCTGAAAGAGGTGTGGCTGGCAGAGGCGGAGCCCAGCCTGGAGTGTCGGGAGCGGCTGTATCTGGGTTCTCTCTACGGGGGCATGGCCATCAACCGCACCGGAACCGCCTTCTGCCACACCATGGGATATTGGCTGACAGAGAAGCGGGGAATTCCCCACGGGTTTGCCTGCGCGGTGTTTTTGCCGGAACTGATTCAGTACGCGGTGCCCCTGGCTCCGGAGAAGGCCCGCCGGCTGTTTGGGGAAATCGGGATGTATGCCCAGGAGCTGTGTGATACCATCCGGATGCTCACCGACGCCCAATATGAACCGGCGGGAGACCAGGAGCTGGAAGCGCTGCTGGACCGGTGGCAGGGAGTGTCCAACATGAAGCGGACCCCGGGAAACTTTGACCGGGAGCAGCAGCGGCAGATCGCCCGCCGGGTTCTGCAAAAGAAGCTGTGACCCGCAGGAAAAGACAAAACTTTTCCTTGACCGGCTGCGGTGAGGACTGCTATCATAGGAATGAAACCGAAATAAACGACAGAAAGTGAGAAGAATTTCATGAACGCATGGCATGACGTAAACCCCAAACGCATTTCCCCCGAGGATTTTCTGGCGGTGGTGGAGATCCCCAAAGGCAGCAAGAAAAAGTATGAGCTGGACAAGGAGACCGGCCTGATTATCCTGGACCGCATCCTCTACACTTCCACCCACTATCCCGCCAACTATGGCTTTATTCCCCGCACCTACGGCGACGACCGGGATCCCCTGGACGTTCTGGTTCTCTGCTCCGAACCGCTGGAGCCCCTGACCCTGGTACGCTGCTATCCCATCGGCATGATTTCCATGATCGACAGCGGACGCAATGATGAGAAGATCATCGCCATCCCCTTCGGCGATCCCACCTACAGCGATTATACCGACATCGATCAGCTGCCTCAGCACATCTTCAACGAGATGTCCCACTTCTTCCGGGTCTATAAGGCGCTGGAGAACAAGGAGACCGCCGTCAACGAGGTGAGCGGACGGGACAGCGCGGTGCAGACCGTCCGGGCGGCCATCGACAACTATGTGGAGAAGTTTTGCAAGGCGTAACTGCCGGCGTATTCCCTGACAGAAAAGATCCGGGGCTGGTTTCGTGGAAACTGGCCCCGGATTCATCACGAAACCGGGGCGGCTCCGGCAGAAAGCGGAAAACCGCCAGGAAGAAGCCTGGATGTTCCCGCGCCAGCGATCCAAAAGGAGTACAACAGGATGAATTTTGATCCCACATTCCAAAAATATCCCTCCCGGCGCTATCCCATCTGCGCCCGGGGCGGTATGGTCAACGCTTCCTCTCCCCAAGCCTCCGCCGCGGGGCTGGAAATCCTCCGCAGGGGCGGCAACGCCATCGACGCCGCTGTTGCCACCGCTGCCGCACTGACCGTGGTGGAGCCCACCGCCAACGGTTTGGGAGGCGACGCCTTCGCCCTGGTGTGGATGGAGGGAGAGAAAAAACTTTACGGCCTCAATTCCAGCGGTCCCGCGCCTCAATCCATCTCCATTGAAAAGGTGCTGGAGAACCGCCAGGACGACCAGGGAAAAATGCCGGCCTATGGCTGGACGCCGGTGACGGCGCCCGGTATCCCCAAGGCCTGGGTGGAACTGTCCAAACGCTTTGGCCGCCTGCCCCTGAGCCAGGTGGTGGCCCCCGCTGTCCGGTATGCCCGGGAAGGGTATCCCTGTTCCCCCAATCTGGCCAAGTTCTGGAAGCGGGGGCTGGAAAAGTATCGGACCAAGGTGCCGGGGGAGCTGTTTGAGGAATGGTCCCGCACCTTCTGCCCCCTGGGCCGGGCCTATGAGGCGGGGGAGATGATCCGTCTGCCCCATCACGGGGATACCATCGAGGCAATCGGTGAAACCGGCGCGGATGCCTTTTACCATGGTCATCTGGCGGATCAAATAGACGCTGCCAGCCGGGCGGTAGGAGGTTATCTCCGCAAGGAGGACCCGGAAGCCTATGAAGCCCGGTGGGTGGATCCCATTTCGGTGGACTACCGGGGCTATCGGGTGTGGGAAATCCCGCCCAATGGTCAGGGACTGGTGGCCCTGATGGGGGCTGAATATCCTCAAGGAGTTCCAGTTCCATGAAAAGGAGTGTGCCGATACCTATCACAAGCAGTGGGAAGCCATGAAGATGGCTTTTGCCGACGGACTCCACTACATCACCGATCCCAGTGAGATGACCATTGACTATCACCGGCTCCTGCTGCCGGAATATGGACGTATCCGGGCAGGGCAGATCACCGACTGTGCTATGGACCGGAAGGCCCAGGAGCCCCCTGCAGGCGGCACCGTTTATTTCTGTGCCGCGGATGGGGAGGGGAATATGATCTCCTATATCCAGAGCAACTACAGCGGTTTCGGCTCCGGCGTGGTGATCCCCGGCACCGGCATCGCCATGCAGAACCGGGGCAGCGACTTCTCCCTGGACCCTGCCGCCGCCAACTGCCTCAAGGGCGGAAAACGCAGCTACCACACCATCATCCCCGGCTTTATCACCAGGGACGGCGAGGCGGTGGGTCCCTTCGGCGTGATGGGAGCCTATATGCAGCCCCAGGGGCATCTCCAGGTGGCCATGAACCTCATCGACTTTGGCCTGGATCCCCAGCAGGCGCTGGACGCCCCCCGGTGGCGGTGGCTCAGGGGCAATGACTTCCAGGTGGAAACCAGCTTTGATATGGAGATCGCCCGACAGCTCCAGGAGCGGGGACATCAGGTTTCAGTGGAGCTGGACAGCGCTTCCTTCGGCCGGGGGCAGATGATCGTCCGGCTGGAAAACGGCGTGCTGGTGGGGGGCACCGAATCCCGCACCGACAGCAATATCGCCTGCTTCTGAGGGCGAAGGAGCTTTGGCCCCGTGGCAGGCCCGGTGGCGGAAATGGACGCGGGACCAGGAGCCGCGCCCAGAAGGCCCTAGCCCCCGCCGCCGCAAAGTTCGCCCCCACCCGCTGTTTGTCCAAGCGCCCTGGGAAAAGACTGTGGCTGTTTGGGCTCACAATACACCTTCATTCTCTTTCCAGAGAAGAAATTGACAAAAGACTATGGGGCGCCGGCATCTCAGATGCCGGCGCCCCTGCTTTGTTTCAACGGGATACGGGGTTGTTTGTTGAAAAACTTTCCCGTCAGGTCCGCTCCTTTGGAATCTCATACGCCTGAAGGCTTTTTTGACAGCCGTTTTTTTCATAGAATCCTTCCACTCCCGGCTGTGCCCCGAAATAAAGCGTGGTGGGCGTGTGTTCCCTGGCCAGTTGGAGCAGCCTGCTGCCCACCCCCTGCTTCTGATATTCCGGCAGCACCAGCAGCTCGGTGATGGTGCCGAAATAGTAGCCGTCGGTGAGAATCCGCAGGCAGCCTGCCAGCTTTGGTCCGTCATAGGCGGTGATGTTCAGCGTTCTGGACAATGCGGTTTTTGTTTTTGTTTCATCGTACTGCCCGGGCCAGACCTCATTGACAAAGGAAAGAAAAGTTTTGGCGGTCAGGGCCTTGTCATCCACCTGGTAGGTCATTTTGGGGCCTCCTTTTCGCTTGGGTTGTGGGCTTTGATCCAGGAGAAGATGCCGCCGGAATGGAGAACATTCGCTGGCTGGGCAGCCTGCCCCCGAACCTTCTATCTGTTGGCAGGGGCAAGCTGAGCCGCCAGCTCCCGGGCAATCATATCCTGGTCATGGAGCACGGCAAAGTCGGCTGCGGAGGGAGTGAAAACCTGTCCGGTGGACAGATCCACCAGCTCGCCTCCCCGCCACCGCCAGCATTGCCACTGGCCCTCCTGCGCCACCCAGATAAGGGTGCCTCCGCTGCCCATCATCGGTTCCAGCGGCAGCGGAGCAGGCTGGTTATACTGGGATATGACCCTCCCGATGGCTTCCCGGTTTTCCTCGGAAAGAATCTCCACCGCGGGGGACAGATCCCCATAGCTGTCCAGCTGAAGAACCATCCGCACCGCCTTCGGATCATAGGCGGGAAGCTGCGGGGGATCGCCGGCAATCAGTTCCTCCGGTTCAGTCAGCTCAGGCAGAGGTGGGTCGATCTGCGGCAGCTGATCTGCCAGCTGAGAGAAAGCGGCGTACAGCCATGTCCCTTCAAACACCCAGTAACTGACATCTTCGCAGTCCCCCAGCTGATAGAACTGGTCTCCCTGGAGGGTGTAGACACCGCCGGAGGAGTAAAGATGGTATTCCGCTGTTTGTCCCGCCTCATCAGTGACGGTGAGGGAGAGAAATTCTTCCTCTGGAGGCGAGGTAGGGGTGGAAAGAATGGTGGCTTTCAGCAGCCCTTCCAGGGCGTAGGAGCCAAGATCCGCTGGGTTCAGGATCAGTTCCAGGGGCAGATGGCCGGGACTGTTCATTGCCATGGTTATGGCGCAGCCAGGATAGAATCCCTGGTCATCCATCTCCCACCGGATCAGGGAATCACCTTCATCGCCCCAGGGAGCGGGAGGCTGCCAGGAGGACGTTTCCTCAGGAAGGGAGGAAGCCTCCGGCTGGCTGGAGGAGATTTCCGGCAGGGAAGGGGAGACAGGGGAAGCGGGGGAGGCGCAGGCGGAAAGCATCGCCAGAGGGAGGGCCAAAGCCAGCAGGACGGAGAGAAATTTGGATGGTTGAGTCATGGGAATCCTCCTGTAAAAGTGAAGAGCGGCGGAAAGGCCGGGAAGTTTGTCCCGGTTTTTCCGCCGCTGCTGATGCGGGCCGCTGTGGAAGATGATTTTCCCCGGACGAATGGTCCGGCCAGAAGAAAATCCGTCTTCCTGCTGGGGAAAGAGAAAGATCAGGTCTCGGGATTATTGGCGGAAACCTGCACCTGGACGCTCCCCTCGGGGTAATCCGACAGAGCCTGGGTCAGCTGGGGAAAATCCTGCATCAAGGTGATCTGGACCATTCCTTCATACAAAAAGATGGAGGAAATGTACTGCCGCTGCTCCCGGGCGTAGTCCTCCTGTACCGGTTCCAGTGCCAGAATTTCTTCTTTCATCTCTTCCAGCCGGGCGAGAGAACAGGGCCGCTCCACCCTGGTGACGGGGATAGACGGACCGGTCCAGCCGTCCAGAACCTGCTGCACCTGCTTCTGCTGTTCATCGGACAGCGGCGGCAGGAAAAGGATGTGAACGCCATCCTGCACCTGGTATCCGGAGTACAGATCGGAGCTGAGGTTTTCTTTCACATACGCCGCAAAGGCGTCGGACTGCTCCTGGGTATAAGGCGGCTGGCTGCGGAGAATTTCGCCGGTGGAAAGGTCCTTTACCTCCACCGCCCATACGTCCCAGGCGGTTCCCCGGGCGGGGGAGAAAATGAAGCGAACCTCGTAAGCGCCGCAGTCATAGGGCAGTGCCAGGCGCTGTTCCTCCGGCAGCAGTTCCAACGGTCCCGACAGATCCTCCTCCTTGGGCTGAGGCGGGGTCAGATCCTGGGGGAAGGGGGAAAAGCGGGGGGCAAAGAAATCATCCCCGCTGTAAACACCGCTGTTTTCCTCATAGTTCGCCAGCACCGCCTGCATTTCCTCCAGCAGCTCTCCCCGGGCTTCCGCCGGGATCGTCCCGGTTGGAGAGACGCTGCTTTCCGGCGTGGATGCTTCCGGGGAGGAGGTGTCTGGATTTTCCTTCGCATCGTCAGCGGAGGAAGAAGGGGAGACGCTCTGCGGTTCCCCGGCCAGAGAGGAAGGCTCCGCCGTCCCGCTGACAGCGTCCGCGGAGGACGCCTCTGAGGCAGGGGAGGCTTCCCCGCCGCAGCCGGAGAGGACCAGCGCCAACGCCAGCGCAAAAACAATCAGACGGAGGGAGTCTTTCATCTTCTCTTCTCCTTTCCTTTAAGTCAGAGGAGTTGCCGCCAGGGCCTCCTCCGGAATCTCAAAATCTTCCAGAGTGTTCAGCTGGGAAAGGCTCAT
The DNA here is from genome assembly GCA_949298535.1 of uncultured Oscillospiraceae bacterium. Lineage (GTDB taxonomy): Bacteria > Bacillota > Clostridia > Oscillospirales > Ruminococcaceae > Angelakisella. Next base: position 16,627 of record CASFXA010000177.1, on the reverse strand, counting down.
CTTGATGACTACCTTGTCCATCGTCATGGTGATCCCTTGGGCCTGCTCGCCCATCTGCTCCAGGACATAGCTCATGATGTTGGCCATGGGCTCGGTCATGTCCATCTCATACTGGACGGGGATGCCGGTTTCCAGATCCAGCCACATGGTGGCGGTCAGATCTCCCATCTCGCTGTACAGGCTGCTCAGGTCCAGGCCGCCGGCCAGGGAACTCATGGAGGAGGAAGCGCCGGAGGCGTCCATCACCTGCTGCATGGCGTCGCCGCTGTAGGTGCCGATGACCTTCATGGTCTCCACGCCGTCCACCGTTTCGGTCCCCTCTTCCGTCAGATTGGAGATCAGCTCCAGATAGATCTGAGCGCTGTTCATAGACTCCTGAAGCTGCTCCAGATCCATCTCCATCTGCTGGCTGTACCAGTTGGTGCCGTCATAGGTGTAGACGGAGACAACGCCGTCTTCATAGATGGTGTAGCTGGTGGTTTCCTGGTTGCCAACCTCTCCCATATCGGTGGTGCTGACAGTTTTGGATTTCAGCTGGGGCTTTTGGAAGGTGTCGATGACCGAGGTGCTGGTGGCCTCAATGGCCTGATCCATCAGGGTCATGGTCATTTCCGTATTGGCGGTGTAGCGGACGCTGTCTGCCTCCGCCAGGGCCTGCTGCCCCATCATCAGCAGCTCCTCCGCGGTGGGGGGAACAGGGGCCGGCTCCTCAGCAACCGAGGAAGAGGATGCAGGGGAGGAGGACTGCTCCGGGGCGGCGGAAGAACTGGAGGTTTCTTCGCTACCGCCGCAGGCGGTCAGGGATGCAATCAGCATCAAAGCCATCATCAGGGTTAAAAAACGTTTCAATTTTATCATCCTTTCTTCTTTTGCGGGAATAAAAAGCGCCATTTCCGGCACTCTTATTATAAAAAACGATGAAACAGGAAGAAATATTTAAGAAAGTAAAAATTTTTTTATTCCTGTGGCAGAAGGAAGAAAAAGTCATTTCCAAATTGTAAATTCCTCCGGGCAGGATTTGACATCCCAGGGGAGCTATAGTAAAATGAACCTGTTATTGAAGATTGAAGCAGGAAACAAGCCGTTCGGGAAGGAAGAACGGCAGTGTAAACCGGAGAGCTGCGGCTGCTCCGGTTTTGAACCGCCAAAGAGCGGTCAGGGAAAAAGGAGAAATCTTTTATGAGAAAAACAAAGATTGTCTGCACGCTGGGCCCCGCCTCCACCGATCCCAAAGTGATGCGGGAAATGATGCTGGCCGGAATGAATCTGGCCCGTTTTAATTTTTCCCACGGCACCCATGAGGAACATCTGGAAAAGCTCAACACCCTCCGGGCGCTGCGGGACGAGCTGAAGCTGCCGGTGGCGACGCTGCTGGATACCAAGGGACCGGAGATCCGTCTGCGGGACTTTGAGGGGGGCAAGGCCATGCTGGAAGCGGGCCAGACCTTCATCCTCACCAACCGGGAGGTGATGGGGGACCAGAACCAGGTGTCGGTCACCTATCATGAACTGCCGCTGGATGTAGCCCCCGGCAGCCGCATCCTTTTGGATGACGGCCTGATTGAGCTGAAGGTGCAGGAGATCCGGGATGGCACCGACATCCTTTGCACCGTGGTCAACGGCGGGAAGATCTCCAATCACAAGGGGGTCAATCTCCCCGGCACCAAAATCTCCATGCCTTATCTCAGCGAGACCGACATTCGGGATATTGAGTTTGGCATCCAGGAGAATTTCGATTTCATTGCCGCCTCCTTTGTCCGCAGCGCTCAGGACATACTGGATGTGCGGAATATTCTCATCCGCAATGGCTGCCGCACCATGAAGATTATCGCCAAAATTGAAAACGCCGAGGGTGTGTCCAATCTGGATCAGATTCTCAGGGCTGCCGACGGCATCATGGTGGCCCGGGGCGACCTGGGGGTGGAGATCAACATGGAGGAGATTCCCCACCTGCAGAAGGTGATGATTCGCAAATGTTACCAGAGCGGCAAGATGGTCATTACCGCCACCCAGATGCTGGAAAGCATGATCCAGAATCCCCGCCCCACCAGAGCCGAGGTGAACGACGTGGCCAACGCCATCTATGACGGCACCAGCGCCATTATGCTCTCCGGCGAAACCGCCGCGGGAAAATATCCTGTGGAGGCGGTGCGTACCATGGCCTCCATCGCCGAACGGACCGAAAGCGACATCGACTACCGCCAGCAGTTCCGGGACCGGGGGGACGAGGGAAGCGCCAGCATTACCGACGCCATTTCCCATGCCACCTGCACCACCGCTTATGACCTGGGAGCTTCCGCCATCATCTCCGTTTCCAAGTCCGGACGCACCGCCCGGATGGTGAGCAAATACCGCCCCGGTATCCAGATTATCGCCTGCACCTCCGATGTAACCACCTATCACCAGTTGAGCCTTTCCTGGGGAGTTACCCCAGTGCTGGTGGGGGAGCAGAAGGATACGGACGGCCTCTTTGAATGTGCGGTGACCGCCGCTTTGGAGGGAGGTTACGTCAAGGATGGGGATCTGGTGGTCATCACCGCCGGCGTACCGGTGGGAATGTCCGGCACCACCAACCTGCTGAAGGTTCAGACCGCCGGCACCAGCCTCATCAGCGGCACCGGCCTCAACGCGCTGTCCGCTGTGGGCAATATCTGCGTGGCCCGGAGCAATGAGGAACTTCTTGCAAACTTCAATTTTGGTGATATACTGGTATGCAACGATACCTGTGATGCGTGGATGAAGATGATGCGCCACGCTGCCGGCGTCATCACCGCGGCGGGAGCCAATTCCCACATCGCCTCGGTGGTGGACCAGCTGAATATTCCCATCATCTGCGGCGCCGCTGATTGTTGCGCTGTGCTGAAAACCGGTATGACGGTGGTCATCGACGCCCGGCGGGGCGTGGTGACTCCCATGCAAAAACAATAAAGATGGCAAACTCAAATTTAAAGTAAGAGGTGTACCTGATGAATTCTAGCGTCAAGAAAAAGGGTTCGCGCCTGCTGGCCGCCGTGCTGGCGATTGTAATGGTGCTGGCCCTGACCTCCTGCGGCGGGGATGAGGTTTCCGAGGAATCCAGTGAATCCATGATTGAGAGCAGCGGCTCTGTCAGCGGTTCCAGTTCCGCCAGTTCCAGCAGCTCTGATTCTTCCAGCTCCAGCTCCGATTCCTCCAGCTCCGGCAGCTCCAGCACTTCCGCCTCCAAGGATACCCGCACCCCCGCGGAGATTCAAAAGGAGATTCTGGCCGGAATTGTGGAGTATCACAAGCTCAATGAGGATACCGTTGGCTGGCTGTATGTTCCCGGCACTACCATCAATGAATCTGTGGTGCAGACGGTGGACAATGAATACTATCTGCGCCGCACCAATCTGGGCAAGCAGAACTATGACGGCTGCTATTACGCTGATTTCCGGGGCACTCTGGGTTCCCGGGACACCCTGTCCAAAAATACTGTTATCTACGGCCACAGCATGAACGACGATCCCAATGGCGGCCGTTTCTCTCAGCTGAAGAAATACCTGGACATCAATTTTGCCACTGAGAACCCCTATATCTATTTCTCTACCCCTGAATCGGATATGGTGTGGCAGGTGTTCGCCGTTTTCTACACTGAAAAGTATTTCAACTACAACGATCCCAATCTTTCAGCGGCGGACTTCCTCAATGTGGTCAACGACGCCCGCCAGCGCTCCCAGTTCAACTTTGATACCACTGTGGGCGCCAACGACAAGATCCTCACCCTGTCCACCTGTACATATGTCTACGATGCCGGTTATCCCAACGATTACCGCTATGTGGTTATGGCCAAGCTGATGGACAAGAATGCGGAACAGACTGCGGTCAAGGTGGAGAAGAATCCCTCCCCCAAAGCTCCTTCCGCCAAATAAAAAATGCAGCGCCCCTGGCTACTGCCAGGGGCGCTTTTGCGTAAAATCTGGTTGTACCGCGGAAAAGAGGATGGAAGACGCCGGGCTGTTCCAAAAAAATTTTTCCGGAAGGGAAAAATCGAAATTGTCCCCTTGGGAGACTGGCGCACAGAGGGCGGAGGGACGCCGCGGGATTCAAACCGGAGGCCGCCCTTTGGAGGGTGGGAGGGCCTTCGTGGGGGAACTTTTTCAAAGGGACATTTTTTACCTTCCCGGCGCCGAAAAGCTGGCCCCCAGGGGAAGCTCCGCGCCGCCGAACATCTGGCAAAGACGCAGGGCGCACCCTCCGGTGAGGTGAAACTGTTTGTAATCCCGGCTCAGCCGCCCTTCCACATATACCGCGGTCACCGGAGAGGGATCCTGACGGGCCAAGAACTTTACCGCGGATTTGTTGTATTCATAGTCGGGAAAGGAAAGGTCGGTGCGGGCGTTGTTGAGGAAGGCGGTCACCAGCTGGTCTCCCCGGTCCTCCAGAGAACAGGGCAGCAGCCGGCTCATCAGCTGACACAGCAGCATCACCCCACGGTCACTTCGTTCCTGCTCTCCTCCCTCATAGGCGGGATAAAAGAGAATATCGGCAATCTTCCGTCCATCCAGTTGTTGGTTGCCCTGGTTCATCACCACCTGCCGGTCCCCCATGGGATAATTTAAGGAGACAGGCAGATCATAGTCCATCAGTCCCACCTGGTCCATGATTCCCTCCAATCCTTTCGCGTCTATCCAGGCTGTATGGTCCACTGAGATCCCCAATCCCCCTGCGATCACCTTGGCGCAGTAGGATTCTCCGCCCCGCTGCCATGCTTCCTCCAGGGTCAGGGTGGTGTTCCAGTAATCCAGCAGAGCTTTCGGGGGCAGAAGGGCCAGGGTCAGCTGTCCCCGGTCCGGCAGAAAGCCCGCCAGCGCAAATACCTCCGGTCCTTTTTCCTCCGTTTCCCCCATGACCACCAGCAAATTGCTCCGATCCTCTTTTTCCGGGAGATAAACGGCCATATTCTGATTTACCTGCTGCTCCGCCGGCTGCCCCCTGGAAAAAAAGAGAACGCCGGAAAGGGTTATCCCCATCAGCGCCAGCGTCACACAGAAGGCGCGGAGAAAAGGCCCTGCGCCACGCCTTAATTCTTCCATCCTTTAAACCCCTTTCTCCATCCTCCGGAAGCCCCCTCTCTGTCAGGGCGTCCTGCTTTTGACTTCCCGCAAAGCTGACAGAATCTGCTTTTCCTCCCCCGTCTGCGATCTGCCCCTCATAAAAGGCCCGAACGGGATCCAAAACCTTTTTTGACGGATCAGGGGGAAAACTTTAAAATCCCTGGACAGGGTACGTTTTTCCTGCTGTCCCGCGGTCAGAGAAATTGGAAAAAGGAAGAAAATCCGTTCTGTCAGCGCTTTGGAACAGGATGTTCTTTCCTATTATGGCCGCCTTTTTATTTTCTCATGCCGAGTTCGGGGAAAAGACGGGAAAAACCTTGGAATCATGAGGCTTTTTGTGGCTTTTTTTCTTGACAAACGTCGGAGGGATGGATATAATATTCACCGTGACAGTGGTGAAAAGGGGGCGTTCTGCCCTTTTTTACTGCTCGACGACAGCGGCGGCGGGGCTGCCTCCTGCCGGAAAAAGAAGGAGGTAGCGCTCTTGAAACTGGATTTAAACAGGATCTTGGACCGCGGAGATGGGGCCGAAGTGGTAAAGGCTGATGTGGATCTCCGTTTTGTTCATGTTCGTGGGGTCTCCCCCTTTCAGGAACCCGTTTTGCTGACGGCGGAAGCCAGGAACCGGGTGGGCGTGGTTACACTCGACTGCACCTACCGGTACACCCTCCATCTCAGCTGTGATCGCTGTTTGACACCCTTTTCCAAACAGGTGACTCTGCACGCCACCCATACCGTCGTCCGCAGCCTCAGCAGCGAAAACAGCGATGACGACGACTATCTGGTGGCCCCCGACGGCATCGTGGACCTGGATGAGGTCGCTACCAACGATGTTCTGCCGGAGCTGCCCAGCAAGTTTCTCTGCCGGGAGGACTGCAAGGGTCTCTGTCCTGTCTGCGGGTGCAACCTGAATGAAGGATCCTGTGGGTGTGAACGGCGCGAGGCCGATCCCCGACTGGCGATCCTGGATCAATTCTTTGAAAGTTAACGAACAGAAGAAAATAGGAGGCGCGCAAAATGGCAGTTCCGAAGAGAAAACTTTCCCAGGCCCGTAAAAACAAGAGACGTTCCAACGTCTGGAAGCTCCCCAAGATGGGCTTCTCCAGATGCACCCAGTGCGGCGAGCTGAAGCTCCCCCATCGCGTATGCGGCAACTGCGGCTATTACAAGGGCAAAGAGGTTATCAAGGTTGACGCTGAATAAGCACCAGCCGTTTTGGGGAGGATGGGAACGTCCTCCCCTGTTTTTTGTCCCTGATTCCCAGGGGAGAAAGGAGGGGCTGCCTTGTCAGTTCTCATCACGGGAGTAGAACCGGGATCCCCGGCCCACCGGGCGGGAGTCCGCCGGGGGGAACTGCTCCAAAGCATCAACGGCAACCTCATCCGGGATGTGCTGGATTATCGGTTTTATATGCTGGAGGAGCGGCTGGAGCTGCGTCTGGAGGGAAAGGACGGCATCGTTCGGACGGTCCGGGTCCGAAAAGAGGAATATGACGACCTGGGCCTGGAATTTGAGACCTATCTCATGGACCGGCAGCACCACTGCAAAAACAAGTGCATCTTCTGCTTTGTGGATCAGATGCCGAAGGGCCTGCGGGAAAGTCTCTATTTCAAGGACGACGACAGCCGGATGTCTTTCCTTTTCGGCAGTTATGTGACCCTGACCAATGTGACCGAGGAGGAAATCCAGCGGATCATCAAGATGCACATCTCCCCCATCAACGTTTCGGTTCACACCACCGACCCGGAGCTGCGGGTACAGATGCTGAAAAATCCCCGGGCGGGGGATTCCCTCCGTTATCTCCCCATGCTCACCCAAGCGGGCATCCAGGTCAACGCTCAGCTGGTTCTTTGTCCCAGCATCAACGACGGCGCCCAGATGCTTCGCAGCCTGAGGGATCTGGAGCGGCTCCATCCGGGGCTTCACAGCATCGCTCTGGTACCGGTGGGGCTGACCAAACACCGCCAGGGGCTGTACCCCCTGCGGACGATGACCCGGGAGGAAGCGGCGGAGAATCTCCGTATCGCTCTGACGTTCGGGGAGGAAATGCTGCAAAAGCATGGGACCAGAATCGCTTACCCGGCGGACGAGCTGTTTCTGCTGGCGGGAGAGCCTATCCCTGAGGATGATTTTTACGGGGAATTTGAGCAGCTGGAGGACGGCGTGGGGCTGTACGCCCTGCTGCGCCGGGAATTCCGGGAGGAGCTGGAGTGGTCCGACGGCGGTTCCCGGGAGGAGACGGTGAGCATCGCCTGCGGCGTGCTGGCCCAGCCCCTGCTGGAAAAGCTGCTGGCGGAAATGAAGGAAAAATGGCCCGGCATCCGGGTCCGGATCCACGGCGTGGTCAACCGGCTGTTCGGGGATACTGTTACTGTCACCGGCCTGCTGTGCGGCAGGGATCTGGCCGATGGTCTTCGGGGCCTGCCGCTGGGCAGCCGCCTGCTGCTGCCTTCGGTGATGCTGCGCCATGAGGAGGCCTTTCTGGACGACACCACCGTCCCCTGGCTGGAAGAGCAGCTGGGAATCCCCATCCAGGTGGTGGAGATGGATGGCGGCGCGCTGCTGCGGGCCCTTACTGGGGAAGAATAAGAAGCTTTTCGGATCCGCAGACAGGCAGGCGGAAAAGAGCTGCCTCAAAAAATTTTTGGCAGCCTTTGAATTTTTTGAATCTGTATGAATCCTGCTCCCTTGCCGGGGACAGTAGAAAGAAATAAAGGAGGTTTCCCTATGGCCAAACCCCTCATCGCAGTGGTTGGGCGCCCCAATGTGGGCAAATCCACCCTGTTTAATAAGCTCATCGGGCAGCGCCTGTCCATTGTGGAGGATACCCCCGGGGTCACCCGGGACCGGATCTATGCCCCCTGTGAATGGCGGGGACGGGAATTTATGCTGGTGGACACCGGCGGCATTGAGCCTAAGACCACCGACCTGCTCCTTTCCCAGATGCGCACCCAGGCCCAGATCGCCATTGACACCGCCGACGTCATCATCCTGGTCACCGACCTGCGCAGCGGCGTCACCGCCAACGACAGCGACATCGCCGCCATGCTTCAGAAAAGCGGCAAACCGGTGGTGCTGTGCGTCAACAAATGCGACCAGATCGGAGAGGTCCCTCCGGATTTCTATGAGTTTTACAACCTGGGTCTGGGGGATCCCCTGCCGGTTTCCTCGGTCCACGGCCACGGCACCGGCGATCTGCTGGATGCCTGCTTTGAGCATATCGACTTCGATAAAGTGGAAGACTACCCGGACAATGCTGTCAAGGTGGCGGTGATCGGCAAACCCAACGTGGGCAAAAGCAGCCTGGTCAACCGGATTTCCGGTCAGCAGCGGGTCATCGTTTCGGATATGGCCGGCACCACCCGGGACAGCACCGACACTGAAATTTCCAATGAATATGGAGATTTTGTCTTCATCGACACGGCGGGTATCCGGCGGAAAGCCAGGGTGGAGGACGCTATCGAGCGGTACAGCGTGCTGCGGGCCTACATGGCGGTGGACCGGTGCGATGTGGCGGTCATCGTCATCGACGCCCTTCAGGGCTTCACCGAGCAGGACAGCAAGATCGCCGGCTACGCCCATGAGCAGGGGAAAGCCTGTGTGGTGGCGGTGAACAAATGGGACGCGGTGGAAAAGACCGACAAAACCATGCAGGAGTATGTCAAAAAGCTGGAAAACGACTTCTCCTTCATGTCCTATGTCCCCTTCGTCTTTATTTCCGCCCTCACCGGGCAGCGGCTGGACAAGCTGTTCCAGACCATCCTTCATGTCAACGAGCAAAACGCGGTGCGTATCTCCACCGGCCGCCTCAATGATCTGCTGGCCTATGCCACCGCCCGGGTCCAGCCCCCCTCTGACAAGGGCAAACGGCTGCGGATCTACTATATGACCCAGGCCTCCACCCGTCCCCCTACGTTCGTCTTCTTCTGCAATGACCGGGAGCTGTTCCATTTCTCCTACCAGCGGTATCTGGAAAATCAGATCCGGGAGATGTTCCAGCTGGACGGCACCCCCATCCGCATCATCATCCGGGAGCGGGGAGAATAAGGAACGAACGGGAAAGAAAAAATACCTGTCAGAGCGAAAAATTGTCCAGTCCCGGATCCGGAAAGGGACAAAATCAAAAAAGCAACCCGCTGCGAGGAACGACACCTTGCAGCGGGTTTTTGTCTTTTGAGACAGAGACCATTTTCAGCTTTGACGGAGAAAGAACTTTGAACACAGAGATCCCGAGAAAGGCACAGACAGCAGTCCCCCGGATCAAGCGGGATTTCCTTCCTTGCCAATGCCGCGGTGCAGAAAGCGAAGGGAAATCCAGGCAGGGGGATTCTTGTCCTTTGTTCGCTGAGGGCGGTGCTTTTCAATGGGACTTGGCCTGTCGCCTGCCCCTTCAGTTTTCCAGATTGCCGCCGGTGGGGGATCCTGTTCCTTCACCGGCTCGGACGCCTTACCTCTCCTGCTGGCGGCAGTAGTTGATCACCGCCCCACGGAGACTCTCGGCCCGCTCCTTCCAGTCCTTGCAGAAGGGGCCGCTTCCCTGGGCGAACAGGTCGGAGCCGCCGCCCTTGCCGCTGAGGAGCCCTCCTGCCAGCTGGGCGATGAATTTGCAGCTGCCAGGGGCGTCCTTGCTCTTGCCGATGAGGTAGTTGATCCGCTCCCCGTTGGGATAGAGCACCACCGCGGTGGTGCGATTTTCGGCGGTCAGCTGTTGGAGGAGACTTTTGGCCTCCTGAGGAGAACAATCCTCCTCAGCGGCGCAGATGACCCGGCCACCCCGTTCTCCGGCAGCCCCGGCGGCATCCAACAGCTCCCGGCAGCGATAGGCGCTCAGCCGGGCGGCCTGGGCTTTCAGCTTGAGGGAGAGCTGAGCTTGGGTCTCCTTGAGCCGACGCACCGATTCCGGAACCTCCCTGGGCTTCACCGACAGCAGCGCTCCGGCGGCATAGATGGCTTTGGTCTTTTCCTCCAAATCCTCCAGCGCCCACCGGCCACAGAGAAACTCGATGCGGCTGCCGCCGCGGTTCCGTTCCTGACGCAATACTTTGATGATGCCCACCATGCCGGTATGGGGCAGATGAGTGCCGCAGCAGGTGCAGATGTCTCCCCCTTCCACCTCCACGATGCGGAGCATCCCCTTGAGCTTTTCGTTGCTTTTGCGGGAGTGGAGGGAGGAAAGCTGGGTATGAGGGATCTCATAAACCCGGATGGGACGGTCCTCCCAGACGCACCGGTTGGCCGCCTGCTCCGCCTGGGCGATCTCCTCATCGGTCAGCTCCCGGTCCATGTCGATGGTCACCACCCGGTCCCCCATATGGAAGCCCACATTATTTGCCCCCCACAAGCTCCATAGGGCGTGAGACAAAATATGTTCGCCGGTGTGCTGCTGCATATGGTCCAGCCGCACCTGCCAATCCAGCACCGCTTCCACTGTGGAACCTACCTCCAGGGCCCGGTCACAGCGGTGCCAAACCTCCCCTTCCTGTTCCCGGACATGGGAGACCACGGCCGTGCCGATGACCCCGGTATCGCTCAGCTGTCCGCCGCCTTCCGGGAAAAATACCGTGCGGTCCAGGGAGATTTCCCACGCCTCCCCCGCAGGGCGGCAGGCGGTCACCTCCGCTATACAGCTTTTTTGCAGGACATCCTCCTGATAGACCCGAACCGTTGGCTTTTTACACATGGCCGCAGCCTTCCTTTCTGATTTTTTCTTCCGTCTGCGCCAGAATGGCCTGGCGCAGCTCCTCCATGGCGGGGGAGGCAGCGGCGGCCTCCCGGAGGCCGTGGGTTCTTTGCAGCTGGTACTCGTGATTCTCCCAGGTGGAGATGGGCGCCTCGTTGTGAGACAGCACCGCCTCCGCCTTGTCAATGGCAACCATCAGCCGCGCTTCCGCCGTGGTTCCTTCCGCCAGCTCCTCAAACAGCTCCGTCAACCGCTGCCGCTGGGCTGGTCCCAGCAAATCCAACAGCTCCAGCACCGCCTGAGCCTCCCGCTTCTCATCCTGGTGGGTTTTGCGGAAGGTGGGAATGTCCCCTGTCAGCGCCTCCCCCAGGTCATGGACCAGACACAGCTCCATCACCCGCCGGCAATCCACATCCGGATGCTCCGGCTCCAGCAGCAGCGCCATCAGCGCCGCCCGCCAGCAGTGTTCCGCTACGCTTTCCCGACGGCCGTCGGCGCCGATATTGTGTCTGGTGCGGTGCTTGAGCTGCTCCGCCTGGGTCAGGAATGCCAACAGACTTTGAGCCTCCATCTTTCGTTCCGCCTCCCTCTTGGAAAAGCAACTGTTTGTTGTGATCCGTCCTATTATACACCCCTTTTCAGGGACGCCGCAATCATTTGGGGATTTTTTCCCTTCCAGAAAGAAGCCTCCGGAGACAGGGAACAAATGGTCAAGAAGAAAAGCACAGGCCCCCCCGGCTTCCCGGGCGGTCCTTCCAGCTCCCTTGACAGCCTGAGAGCTTTCTGCTAGTATGGTGCTATTGAATCAGCGGACAGGGGTGAAATGGATTGCGTCATCTTTCCTGGTAAAAAACAGTTGGGCAGCTGAAAAACAGGCGGGTGAACCGCCTTGTTTTGGCGTGCCTCCCAGGAAAGCGGCGCCTTCTATTTCTCCAGAGAAAACAACGGCAGGCCCATGGGGCTTTTGCCGGCGTTTGCTCCGGAAAAGTCACGGAAAAGCCAACTGCTTTCCTGTGGCTTTTTTCTTTTCCCCAAAGGGAAAACTGGACCCGGCTGCTCCGGGCCCGATCAAAAACGGAGGTGTTTTTTCTTGTCTCTGATTCAGTTGCAGAATCTCACTTTTTCTTATGAGGGCAGTTCCAGGCAGGTGTTCCAGGGGCTTTCCCTTCAGCTGGACAGCAGCTGGCGGCTGGGACTGATTGGCCGCAATGGCCGGGGCAAAACCACCCTGCTGCGGCTGTTGGCAGGGGAGCTGACGCCTGACGGGGGAGCCCTTGTCGCCCCCGCGGGAGGGCTGCTTTTTCCCTTTTCCATTCCGGACCCCGCTATGACGGCGGAGGATTTGGGATGGATGCTGACAGAAGATTTTCAGCCCTGGCGGCTGGAACGGGAACTGACGCTGTTGGGGTTGCCGGAGGAGCTGGCCCATCGGTCCTTAGGAACCATGAGCGGAGGAGAGCGGACCAAGGTGCAGCTGGCACTGCTCTTCGGGATGGAGGGAAGGCTGCTGCTCATCGACGAGCCTACCAATCATCTGGACACCCAGGGACGGGCTAGGGTAGGAAACTATCTGGCTGGAAAGGAAGGGTTTGTTCTGGTCTCCCATGACCGGGATTTTTTGGACCGCTCAGTGGATCATATCCTCTGTCTGGGCCGTCATGACGCCCGGTTGATCCGGGGCAATTACAGCCTTTGGCAGCTGGAGGAGCAGCGGCGGACAGAGCGGGAACGGCAGCGGAACCAGGAGCTGAAAGGGGAGATCTCCCGCCTGGCTCAGGCGGCACGGCAGACCGCTCAGTGGTCCGATGCGGTGGAACGGAGCAAAAAGGGCGCGGAGGCCAAAGGAGCTTCCGGTCTCCGGCCAGACCGGGGCAGAATCGGCCATCAGGCGGCCAAAATGATGCGCCGGGCCAAAAGCATCCAGCGCCGCCGCCTGGAGGCGATAAAGGAAAAGGAGGGATTGCTGAAGGATTTGGAAACCGCCCCTCCATTGGACATTCATCCCCTTCCATCTCCCTGGCCCCGGGTGGCACAGCTGCGCCAGGTGTCGGTGGTTCGGCAGGGAAGAAACATTTTTTCCAACTTCTCCCTGGAGATACATCCTGGGGAACGGATTGCTCTTGACGGCCCCAACGGCTGCGGAAAAACCACCCTGCTGCGGCTGCTGGCGGGGAAGGAGACCCCCCGGGAGGGAGGCGTGGCGCTGCCCCAGGGCCTGCGGGTGTCGGTGGTGCCCCAGGACCCCTCCTTTCTCTCCGGCAGCCTGGAAAAATTTATCCGGGACAGGGAGCTGGATGGCAGTCTGATGCGCACGGTCCTGCGAAAGCTGGGCTTTGACCGGGAACAGTTTGAGACGGAGCTTTCTTCCTGGAGTGCCGGACAGAAGAAAAAGGCGCTGCTGGCAGCCAGTCTTTGCACCCCCGCCCACCTCTATCTTTGGGATGAACCCCTCAATTATGTGGATCTGGATTCCCGCCTTCAGCTGGAGGATCTGCTGCTTCGTCGGCAGCCCACCATGGTGCTGGTGGAGCATGACAGCGCCTTCCGCCAGAAGGTGGCAACCCGGATCCTTTCCCTGGGGGAATAAAAGAACTCCGGCACCGCCAAAGGGTGCTCAGATTCCTTTCGGAAAAGAGGGAAAAGCAGGAATAAAGGCGCTTGAATGGGGAAATTTACCGACTGTGCCCCCGTTGTTCCGAGGAAGAGCTTTTGCTGTTGACGGAAAGGGACGGTTATTTTATAATGAAACCAGAGACAGCCATATCCCATGACTGTCGGGATGTTATAAAAGGAGGTTATTCCAATGAAACAGAGATTTTTCCAGTGCGCCCATTGCGGCAATATCATCGCTTTTGTTCGTGATAAAGGGGTGCCGGTGGTTTGCTGCGGCGAAAAAATGAAAGAGTTGATCCCCGGCACCACCGACGCCGCTGTGGAAAAGCACGTTCCGGTCATCGCCCGGGAGGGAGACCTGGTGACTGTCACCGTGGGTTCCACCCTCCATCCCATGCTTCCGGAGCATTATATTGAGTGGATTTCCCTGGAGACCAAAGAGGGCAACCAGCGGAAGGAACTCCAGCCTGGCAGCGCGCCCTCCGCTTCCTTTATGCTCTGTCCCGGAGACGAGCCGGTGGCGGCCTATGCTTACTGCAATCTTCACGGACTGTGGAAATCCGCGGAATAAAGGGGGAGCTTCCCCATGGAACGTTTGACCAGAAGAACCGACCAGGGAATCCAGGTGGAACCCCTGATGATGGAGCGGGCGCTGGAACGTTTGGCGGATTTTGAGGACGCAGTGGAAGAGGCGGAGGCAAAACAGGAGGCCCTTTCCAGGCAGCTGGAAGAGCTGCGCATGGAGGGGAAAAGCAAGTCCGCCCGCTTCCGGGAGCTGATGGGGGAAAAACTGCTGAACACCCGGTTCCTTTCCGTCTTCCAGGCCAGAGGCATCCGCTGAAGGAAACACTGTGGGCGAGCGATTCCCCTGGGCTTGACAGGAGGCCTCCGCTGCGAAGGGATCTTTCTGAGTAAAATGAAACAGCATCAGAAAAAAGCTGCATTCGGAAACAACTGCGGTCAGATGGATTCCCTTCCATCAACAGGGGAACGGCAGGGAGGAGGCAAAAATTGCCTTCCGCTTTTCCGGGCAATCGCCGGCTTTGCCCCAGGGGCTTGTCCGGCTTTGCGAAATTGTTTGGTCATTATTTTGTCCCTTTGCTTACAGGGACAGCTTCAGCTGAAAACTGACGCCGCGCTGGCAGCGGCGTCAGTTCTATTTTGAGATAAAAGGGTCCTGAGAAATGAAACCGTCTTCTTGCATCCATGAAAATTTTAATGGATGCGAAAAAGGAATTCCGCTTTTTTTATAACAAACGAGCCGCCACGATCCGCCGCCAGGTTTCCGGTCCGATAATGCCGTCGGGAGTGATGCCGGCAATTTTTTGAAAGGCGATGACGGCTTCCTTTGTGGCGGGGCCAAAGATACCGTCGGGGCGGATGGAGGGAATGGGGTAGATTTCGCTGAGAGTTCGCAGGTAATCCTGCATCAGCCAGACGTTTTCTCCCCGGCTTCCTTCCTTCAGGGGCGTTCCCGGGTAGGGAACCACCAGTCCGGAAGTGTTGGCAATGCCCATGAAGACGTCATACAAGGCGTTCCAGGTGACAGGACCGATGACGCCGTCCACCGTCAGGCCGAAACGGCTTTGGAAGTCCCGCACGGCGGCAGTGGTGTTGGGACCGAAAATGCCGTCGATGGCGATGGGCCGCACCGATTCGTAATATTTGGAGATGACCCGGAGAAAGTATTGCGCCAATTGGACCAGTTCTCCCCGGCTGCCCTGGCGGAGAACGCCGCTGGGAGGATTGGAGGGGAGAGGCTCCTGCTCTCCGTCCAGCTCCGCCAGACCGGTGACGGCGGTGTAAATATAGGAGATCCGGTTCCAGGTGGCGGGACCCACAATGCCGTCCGGGGTGAGATTGAAAATCTTTTGGAAGGCGATGACGGCGTCGGTGGTCTCCTGGGTGAAACGGTCATCCACCGAGGAGATGAAAGGAATGGCAGGATAGTTGCGGCGAATACGGTTCAGCTCCCGCTCCAGAATCCGCACCGAGGGGCTGACGCTTCCCTGGCGCAGGGGAGTGCCTGGATAGGAGCTGGTGATGGCCTGGATGTTGTTGGTGGAGACGATTTCAATGTCGTTGCCATAGTAATACTTGAGAATGTTCAGGGGCGAGTAGCCGTTTTCCGCCAGGGTGACAGTGCCCCATTGGGAGAGGCCGGCACAGGTGACGGTGGTGCCGTTGCAATATTGGGCGAACAGGGGGTTGAGGGCCCCTTTCCGGCGGATATATTCGTTGAAAATTTCATCCACCAGGCGGCTGATATTCTCAAAAATATTCCGTCCATGCACATAATATTGATCGAAGGCGGTGTTGTTGGTGATGTCGAAGCTGTAACCTCTGCTGCGGTACCATTCGGTGAACACCCGGTTGAGGGCGAAGGAGATCTGGGCCAGAATATTGGCCCGAAGGGCGTTTTCAGGCCAGGTGGGGTAGATTTCGCTGCTGGCCACGTTTTTGATGTAGTCCGGGAAGGTGACGGTGACATTCTGAGCTGAGGCGTTGTCCGGTCGGCCCAGGTGGACGGTGATGTACTCAGGGATGAAAACCTCCCGCTGGATCCGGGGCTGAACGCCCCAGCGGTTTTCCGGCGGGATGCTGTCCGGGTCGCGGGGAACGGTCTGTTCCAGGGCGTTTTTATCGATGACCACCACGTCGTCCGGCCAACCTTCCGGCCCTCTGGGACGGGGGGCCAGCTCCAGCGCTTCAATCGCCTCCACTCCGGCAAACACCTGGATGCCGGTGATGCTCACCGGAATATATCCGGGGGCCTCGATGCGGGCATTGTAACGGCTGTAGGGAAGCGCGCCGGGATCCGGCGTCAGGCTCAGGGAAAGATCCGGGGCGGTTACCCCCAGAGGCTGGGTCTTTCCGGAGCTGTCGGTGATGAGGGTGCGGCTGGTGCCGGTGGAGGGATTGGTGACAACAACGGTTGCGCCGGAGACCGGCAGCCCTTCCCGGCCTGTGTAAAGCTGGAAGATCAGCGTGGAATTGGGTCTCATAACAGGGCTCCTTTCAAATATTTTCTGGATGCCGGAGAACGGCGTTCCGCCTTATCCTATGCGCCGGGAAAGGCAAATGTTTCCCGGGCAGGGGAAGTTTTGAAAATATTGACTTTTGGCCTTTTTGCAGGTACTATATAATCAAATATAAAATTTTTCTGTTCAAAGCAATGAATGGATCCCCATCCAAAGAGTTTTGATATTAGGAGGTAACCCTGATGAAAAAATTGTTTCTGCTGGCGCTGGCTGTGGCA
>CASFXA010000176.1 GCA_949298535.1 uncultured Oscillospiraceae bacterium | reverse complement strand
CACAGCGGCGGCGCTTGATTTCTGATCTTTCAAAGGGTTCCTTCCTGCCGGCGCCCTTCTCCATGGCCATGGCGGAGCTTCTGCATCACTCCGGCCTGCTCCAGGGCGGAGCGGAGAACCGGGGCCAGAAGAAAGGCCACCACAACGGCAAACACAGCGTTGATGCCGGAGGTGATGAACTTCACGGTGCAGGCAGTAACCGCCGCCCGAAAATCGCTTCCCTCCAGCAGCAGGGTAATCAGGCTCTTTCCCAGGTGGAGAACCAGATAACCGCAAGAGCCGGCAATGCACCCCAAAAGATTCCATTTCCGGTTCAGGCCATCCCGTCCCCCCAGATGGGAAATCACCCCGGGAAGGGCCCCCATGACAAAGAAAAACACCAGGGTGAAGGGAGCGCTGGGGGCAAAGGTTGGATCTGACAGGTCAAAGAGGGCGGAACCGATTCCGGCCGCCAACCCGCCCCGCCAGCCGCCAAACAGCAATCCGGACAGCAGACAGATGACATTGCCGGTTTTCAGCTGGGTGGGTCCGGCAGGGGTCATAATCGGTCCGATTTTCAGCAGGGCGGTGGAGACAAACACCATGGCGGCCATCAGCCCCACCACAGCCATATCGTAAACGGTAATTCTTTTCTTCATATGCTCTCCTCCTCACAGGGCCGGGGTAGCCGGTCGTCAGACGGAGAGATTCTCTCTTTTTTTACAGGCTGCTGTATCCCCGGGGCACCTCCCGATGGAGGAGCCATTCCAGCGTCTGCTCCAGCATGACCCCCTCCCGGGGATCGGTGCTGTAGCCGTAGGTGGTTTTGATGGTCAGCTCCACATAACGGGTAGCCCGATCCACCGCCATGGGCAGGCTGTCCCCCTGCAGGAGGGCGGCGGTGAGCACTGCGGCAAACAGATCCCCTGTGCCGGGATAGCTCACCGGCAGGTAATCGCTGGGGGATTTCCAGAAGGTGCTGTGCTGCCGGTCATAACAGATGTTTCCATACTCCCCTGAGGCCAGCGTAACCCCGGTGACCACCACCATGGCCGGTCCCTGCTGGCTGAGGCGGGTGAGCATACTCCGGGCCTTGCTCACCGTCAGCTCCTCCCCTGCCAGCTCCTGATTCAAAAGGATGGAGGCTTCGGTGAGGTTGGGGGTGATGACATCCGCCTCCACCGCCAGCCGCCGCACGCCGTCCACCAATTGGGGGGTGAAGGAGCGATACAGCTTCCCATGATCCCCCATCACCGGATCCACCACCTTCAGCGCCTTGGGATAGGCGGAAAAAAATTCCTGACAGTGGTCCACCTGCTCCACCGAGCTGAGATAGCCGGTGTAAATGCAGTCCAGGTTCACCGAAAGACGCTGGTAATGATCCAGGCAGGGCTGGAGATAATCGGTGAGATCCCGGCGAACCACCTCGCCGAAGCCGCCGGTATGGGTGGAGAGCACAGCGGTGGGAATGGGACAAACCTGCACCCCCATGGCGGACATCACCGGCAGAATCACCGACAGGGAACAACGTCCGAAGCCCGACAGATCATGGATGGCAGCGACACGCAAAGGTTTTACAGCCATTGTTGAGAACCTCTCTTTGATTGGTATTATAAAGGCCGCCCTGTTCCGGTTCAATTTTTCCGGATCCCATGGAAAAGTTCCGGCCCTTTAGGGCAGTTGAACAAGTTAGAACGATTGATTATAGCACGGTTTGAGCGATTTTGCCATGGCAGCTCCCGATTTTTTTGACCCGCTTTTTTGCTATTGGGCAATTTATATAATTTATCGCGATTTTATTTCATTTTCAATGTGGATTTCATAGAAAAGCGATTGTCGATATTTCCCTGTTCTCCCATGTATCCCGCCGCTTTTTCAGGACAAACTAACCTCTGCGGACGGAGGAAGGGAAACAACAAGGCGCTGCCTGCACCGAACAGGCCCAGACGGCGGCCGGAAGCGTTCCCAACAGCACCGGCCGCGAAAGGAGTTTTGATGATGCATCACAACAGCCACAAAAATATGATTCCGGCGGCGGCGGGGATTGCGGCAGTGACGTTGGCGGCGGGCGCGGCAGCCTATGCCATGAACGCCCGGTCCATGAAAAGCAGCCGCAAGGCCATGAAGCGCACCGCCGGCAAGGCAGCCCGGGCCATGGGAGAGATGGTCAACACCGTGGTGGACAGCGTAGCCTCCAATGTTCTGGGCTGACGCTGTTGTCCCGAAGCTGTGAGCGGCGCCCCTGATCCCTTGCCGGGACCGGGGGCGTCTTTCTGTAAAGGGAGACCACCATCCCTTTTTTCCTTCTCCTCCCCCTTGCTCCCCCAAACAAAAACCCGCCCGCCGCTCAAACGCTCCCCAGGCGGAACCGTTTTTCCTGCGCCGCCCGCCTTTCCGGGATATGGGGCCTGCTTCTGTCAGCGGAACCAAGGGACGGCAAACACGCTGTTTTCCTGCCGGACCTCCCCTCTCCTTCATTGACAGGACACATTCCCGACAGTATAATAACTTTAAAAAAAAGGCGCGTGGATCAAGGCGCCTGTGTAAGGGAATGGGAGTAAAAAACGATGGTGAAGATCTGGGCGCTTAAGGATCAGCAAGAACAGGCCCTGCCCTGCCTGGGGGCGCTGCGGCCAATTGAGGACGCCGCCAGCCGCCGGGTCTGCCTGAAAAAACAGATTCAGGTGGATGGGATGGGCAGCTATATCAAGGAGATCATCACCCCGCTGTATGGGCAGCAGCCTTTAAGAGAGCTGGAGCAGCAGGAAACGGACTGGTCCTTTGACCGGGGCAACTGTCTGGGGGTGTTGTGCAGCCGCACCAAGCGTCCCGCTATCGGTTATGTCACCCGGGTCAGCGGGGTCCACCGCTTCTGCCTGCCGGTTTATGAGGCAGATCGTTTTCCCTCCGCTTTTTATCACATCTGCGGTTATATGGTCACCAAGGACCGTTATGTGGCGGTCCTGCGGCGGAACACCCTGTTTTGGGCGCTGCTGGGCCTGGCCGCGGGAATCGTTTTTGTAGGGGCGTACCTGTCCATTCAGCATGGCTTTCAGGGAGCCTGGGAGGAGCTGTCCTCCTTCTTCATCCAGCTGTGGGGGAGGTGGTTTCGGTGGTGATGCAGCTGCCCTGGATCTACCGGGCCGGGATGCTCTATCTGGCTGTGATGACCTTCGCCGGCTTTTTCTCCATGGGATGGGATAAGCTGATGGCCAAAAAAGGCCGCTGGCGGGTGCCGGAGCGGACCCTGCTGCTCATCGCCGCCCTGGGAGGCAGCCTGGGCTCCATCCTGGGGATGGAGGTGTTTCATCACAAGACCCGCCACAAAAAATTTTCCTGGGGACTGCCGGTCATTTTTCTGCTTCAGTGCGCTCTCTTCGCCCTGGCGGGAGGGATCTTTTGAGGCCAGATTTTCCGTCTCCCCAGGCCGGCTGACGCAGCCGGATAAAAAGCGCTTCAAGGGCTGGATGGACAGCAACGGCGCCTGAGGCCTGTCCGGCTTCAGAAAACCATTTTGCTCCTTCATCCACTGAGCGTATGCCGCAACGAAATATACAGCCCCGGGGCCTCAGAATCCCGGGGCCTGTTTATTTTTCTCTGTCCGCGGGGAGCCTATTGTCCTTCTCCCTCGGCCTTTCATCCTGCGCCAAGGAAAATCCTTCTGCGGAAAGGGAAAAATCTCAACCTCTGACGATGGAATCTGGAACCTAACCAAAAGGCCCGCTCATACCAGAAGGATGAGCGGGCCATCTTTGCGTTTAAAATTCTGACCGGAGCCTCCGCACAGTATCTTCCCACCAGAATCCGGATGAAGCAAATCCTCCTCCGGCCCGGGTCACTTCCGGCAAATGGTCTCCCAGTCCTCCTCCCCCAGCAGCCAGCGGAAAGCGCAGGTCCGTTCGTACACCACGCCCCGGTCCAGCTTTCCCGGCATGGGTTTTTTCTGCTTTTTGGCCTGGGCGCAGGCCCACTGACAGCGGAAGGTGAGGTCCGCCTCCTCCAGCAGCTGCTGAGCGGTGCGATGGGGTTTGTCGGTGAGGAGATGGTCCATCCCCCCCTTCCACAGGATGCTGCCGATACCGGTGGCGTTGCAGCAATGGTCGGGGAAGGCCAGCTCCCGTTCCCCCAGAACCCACAGCAGCACCTGGCAGGCCTCGTACCGCCAGGCGAAATCAATGGTATCCCCCATGGGAGGCTTTTGGCTTTCCAGATAGGCCCGCTCTCCGGGGGTGACCCAATCCATCAGATTGCCCCCCAGGGTGCGGTCCAGCTGCTCCACCACCTTGCGGGCTGCCTGAGGCGCAGCGCCGCTTTGGATGGTCTCCGCAAAAACCGCCACCGCAAACAGCGCCGCCGCCCGCTGAGCGATCTCCTCCCCATTCCGGGAAAGGGTCCTGCCCGTGCCCGGCGCCAGGACGGGGCCTTCCGGCGTTTCTATTCCCCGCCGCTGGAGCAGCTCCCGGTTTTTCTGCCGTCTGGCGGCGTCCTCCGGCCTCTCCCCCGGCTGCCCCGCCACAGGCTCGACCGGTTCCGGCAGCTCCTCTTCCGCCACCTGTCCGGAACCGTCCGCCCCCAGCAGCAGCCGCCCGTCCGGCTGATAAAGGGAACCGTCCGCCGCCGCGGTCAGGGCTTCCAGCCGGGCAGCCGCCTCAAACACTCCGCCCATCAGACAATTGGTGCGGGCCCGTTCCTCTGTGGTTTCAAAGCGAATACGGACCAATCCCTGAAATTTGGGGATACATTCCAGCACAAAGGCCCGCGCCCTGGGGCGGTCTGTTTTCATCTTGCGGAAAAAGGCGTCCATCCGGGCCAGCTCCCGGACCATAAAAATGGGATTATACTGGGCCGCTACGGTCAGCCAGGTATCATCCATCAGCCGCAGCCGGACGGTTTCCTCCCCGGATTTTCCCATGGGCTGAGGCTCCTCCCCCCGGATAAAGGGAGCAAGGGACTGCCGCACCTCATTGAGAAGCGTAAGGGGATCCCGTATAGGGGTGTAAAGATTCAGTTGAAGCTGTGCCATAAACAAAAACCTCCCGTTGATCTGATGGATGAGTCTGGACGTCCCGGCCGGGACGCTGAGGGTGCCGAAAAAGTTCGGCGATACCCCCGGTTTCCCGACCCGGTGGGCGCGGGACGGGGATAAATTTTTATAATTTTAAATGTTGTTTTCCTTTTGAAAGCGGCTTCTCCGACAGTCTGGACGTCCTGGCCGGAACCTTATGAATCCTCCCGTGAATCGGTGACGTCCACCGCCTCCACCTCCAGGGGACGGGAAGGGTCGTCAAAGCGGTCCGCGTAAAAGCTCCGGACCATCCGGGAAACCATGATGGAGCTGCCCAGGCCGACACAGCCCACCACCAGCAGCGAAACGCCGATAAAGCGGATCAGCAGCAGCGCCGTATCGAAGGGATTGGCCAGCACCACCGCCCCTAAAATCAGGGTCACCAGAGCCGCCGCCACAGTCCCTGCCCAATACCGGGAGCCCATCCTACGCAGGTCCAGGCCCGCCTGCAGCCGGTCCGCTCCCGCCACCAGCAGCAGCAAGCCAAACAGCACCGGCAGAAAAGAAGCCACCATCTGGGGCCAAAAGAGCAAAAAGCCCCCTGCGCCCAGGGCCAGCAAGCCGATGGTCAAATCCTGCCGGAGCATCCCCAGATAGCCGTCCCGGATGAAGTACAGCACAATCCGCACCAGCCCCATCACAGCCAGAATCCCGCCCAGGGCAAAGCAAATCAGCTTTGTGGACAGATCCGGCCAGATGAGCAGCACCAGTCCCAATGCCACGCAAAGCCAAAACAGCATCCCCATCTCGGAAAATCTTCTCTTTTTCATTTTCCTTCCTCCCTTTTTCCTTTATTCCTCTTCCGGATGACGAAGAAAGACCAGCAAATTTTCCCCTGAAAGCTCCCCGCAGTAACGAAATCCATATCCTCGGAAGGCTGTCAGCTCCTCGGGGCGCCGGCAGCTTTTGCGGATCATCCAGCGGGCCATCAGCCCCCGGGCGCTTTTGGCATCGGTGACCACAGTGGTCAGACGGCCTTTTTTCCTGGTGAGGAAGCGGCAGCGCACCAGCCGGTCCCCTGGCCGGAGAAAAGCGGTAACCGCCGAGCTGTATTCCTCTGAGGCCAGGTCCACTACCGGTCCTCCCTCCCGGAAGGCCTCCTGGTAGAAGCGGTCCTTCCAAAACTCCCGCAGGCTTTGGCCCCCCGGGCGGAAGCGGCTGTCCAGCTCCAGGCGGTAGGGGTGGATGCTGTCCAGGGGACGCAGCGGCCCGTAAAAGGCGCTGCATAGCACCAGGGTCTCCTGGGCCCGGAGAAGCTCCTCCCGGGTGAAGGTTTCCGGCTTCATTCTGTTGTAAACCATTCCCTGATAGGCCAGGATAGCCGCTGTCCCCGGAGCCTCCAGCTCCAGGCTCTGGTACCAGCCGAAGGCGTCCAGCGCCAGGGAGGGGCTGATCCGCAGCAGGCTTTCCAGCTGCCAGGGGCTCAGCTGCCGCAGCTGCCCCAGCAGCTCCTCCGCCTCTTGCTGATACCGGGGCGCGGTCAGTTCAGGCAGGCCGGCAGGGGATACCGTCCGAAACCGCCGGGCCGGAGAAAGAATGGCTTTCATAAACACCCTCCCGAAAAAACGCCGGAGGCCAAAAGGGGGGGCATCATCCCTTCAAAGACCATTTCCGGCCTGTTACTCCAGATAGTGTACCACGAACGGGGTGGAAAAACAATTTTTTCTGTAAAATCCCCCGGAAAACACGCTCCCCCGGAATCTTTCCGGCAGGGAAAACGGGCTTTTTCCCCTTGTGGGAGGAGAATTGTGAGACAGGAGAGGGCGTCTGTTTTCCATCCTTTTCCTTTTTTCCTTCTGGCGGGCGGCGGAAAGGGGTGTGCAGCATTGAAAAGGTTCATAACAGGGAGGAAAAACGCAAAACCGGAAAATATATAAGGATTTTACACAATTATAATATGTATTTCGTATTTATTTTTGTATATATTTGTGATATAATAAAAACAAGAAAGGAGATTCCGTTCTGAGAAGATCGGTATAAAGGGGGAGAGGAGACCATGGCGAAAAATCCCAACCAAAAGCTGAAGCTGTTGTATTTGATGCGCATTTTGCAGGAGCAAACGGACAGCGAACATGGTCTGACCATTGCTCAGCTGCTGGCGGAGTTGGAGCGCTGTGGCATCATGGCGGAGCGCAAAAGCCTGTACGATGATATGGAGGCTTTGCGCACCTTTGGTTTGGATGTGCAGCGCACCGGACATCAGTACCATCTGCTCAGCCGCAGTTTTCAGCTGCCGGAGCTGAAACTGCTGGTGGACGCGGTGCAATCCTCCCGCTTTCTCACCTCCAAAAAGTCCCAGGAGCTGATTAAAAAGGTGGAGAGCCTGGCCAGCGTTTATGAGGCCCGCTTGCTGCAGCGGCAGGTCCATGTGACCAACCGGATCAAGACCATGAACGAAAGTATCTATTACAACATTGACAAGCTCCACAGCGCCATTTCCGCCGGCCGGCGGATCAGCTTCCGCTATTTCTCCTGGGCCATCTGCTTTGACGGAGGAGAACAGGTGCAAAAGCGCTATCGCCGGGAGGGCAACCGCTACAGCGTCAGCCCCTGGGCATTGTGCTGGGACAATGAAAACTATTACCTCATCGGCTATGACGGCCAATCGGATCAAATCAGGCATTACCGGGTGGACAAAATGAACGATATTCAGCAAAGCAAACTTCCCCGGGAAGGGCAGGAGCGGTTTGAAAAGTTTGATCTGGGCAGCTACGCCAAGGGAATCTTCGGTATGTTCGGCGGGGAGGAGCTGCAGGTCCGTCTGCGCTTTGAAAACAACCTGGCCAATGTGGTGGTGGACCGCTTCGGAAAGGACGTGTTTGTACAGCCTGACGATGGGGAACATTTTATCGCCGTGGTCCGGGTTCAGATGAGCCCCCAGTTCCTGGGGTGGATTTTCGCCCTGGGCGTCGGAGTGGAAATTCTCTCCCCCCAAAGCGTTCGCGACGCCCTTCTGGAGCAATCCAGACGCGCCCTGGCCCCTTACGGCGTTCCGGTATAGAAAAAGGCATGGACCTTCCAGCGAGGTTCATGCCTTTCCTTTTTCCCTGGGTTTTCATTTTTCTTTCCCAAGGCTCCACAGCCCATAAAAGTCCTTTTTATGGGACAGATGAAATGGTATCCTTAATTTGTAAAGAGGGACCGCAGGCAAAGGGGACCCGCCCCTTGCAGATAGAGCGGCGACAGCCGCAAATTATCAGAGAAAGGATGTCGGCTTATGTCAGAGTACAGCATCAGATGGGTTTTCGGCCATGTGGAAGTGTACGACCAAAAGGGAAACTTCCTCTTTTCCGCCGACACCGAGCAGGAAGCCCTGTCGGACCTCAGGGATGATGATCCTGCCGCCTGATCTTTTCCCCCCGGAATGGAGCATGGAACCCATTCCTGCAAAAAAAAGACGCCGCAGCCAAAGCCGGATCTCAAAGAAAGGGCTTGGGTTGCGGCGGTCCTTTTTGTTTCAGCAGTTTCAGCCAGCGGCGCTCTCGGAGGCAGCGCTCTCGGAGGCGGCGCTCTCGGAGGCAGCGCTCTCGGAGGCGGAGCTCTCGGAGGCGGAGCTTTCAGTGGCCGCGCTTTCAGAGGCGGCGCTTTGGGCCGCTTCGTTCTGGGCGGCCAGGGCCTCGTCATAGGCGTTGGTATCGGCTACCACCTTCTCCGGAGTGAAGGTGTTGAGGACGTCGGCGCTGTAGGTGATGGACAGTTCCTCGCTCCAGGAGGTGGCCAGATCGCTGTATTCCTGGGCCTTGACGGTGGGCAGCATCTGGGAATAATAGTTGCTGATCAGCTCGTCAGAGGCGGAATCGGAGGAGAGCTTCCTGACCACGATGATATAATGCTCGTCCTCGATTTTGGCGATGCTGTCGTTCTCCGCGGTGTTGAGATGCTCGATGAGGACAGAGGGATAGTAATAGCCGTTGTCCACCTTGTCCACGACCATGTAGTATTCCTCATCGGAGCCCCGCTCAGGCAGCTCCTCTCCCTCTCCCAGCTCGCTGGAGGCCTTGTCAAAGAGCAGGTCAGCCATGCTTTCGCCGCTGAGGGCCCGCTGGTAATAATCCTCCGCCTGGATCTCCACTTCGGCCAGAAGATCCTCCGCCAGCGGCTCATAGGTGGTGGTGTCGATCTTGTAGAAGACCAGCATCTCCGCCAGGTTGTAATTTTCATCAAAAGTGGCCCGCTTTTCCTCTATGGTGGCGTCATATTCCCCACCCTCGCCGTAAAGGTGCTGGAACACCTGATAGGACTCCAGGGAAAGACGGTTGTAGTCCATCACCGCCTGTTCGCTGACGCCGGTGGCCCGGTACAGATCCCCGCTCTGGGCGTAGATGCTCCGGGCGTAGTTTTCATAGGTGCTGATGTCGCTCTCGCTGAGGGTCAGCCCCAGCTCCACAAACTTTTTGTGGGTGGCCAGCTGACGGGCGGAGGCGGCGGAGGCAAATTCCTTGATATAATCGGAGGCGCTGATGCCGTCCAGATCGGTGGCAAGAACCTCATCCAGGGAGGAGATCAGGGGATTGATGGTCACAGCCTTGCTGCCTGCCTCATTGATGCCGGTCATGATGTTGATGATATAGACGCCGGCGGAAATGGTATCCTCTCCGGCGGTGAGGGCCGCGGTGGTATCCTGGGCGTTGGTCTCCACCGGCTGCTCCTCAGGGGCGGACACATCGGAGGCGCCCAGAGCGCTGTCCTCCTTGGAGCCGCATCCCGTCACCCCCACCATCAGGCAAAGCGCCAGCAGCAGGGCCAAAACTTTTATTTTTCTCATCTTTTTTGCTCCATTCTGCCCTCTCCGCAGGCATGATTCAGGATAGAACTCTCCAGCGTCCGGAGAAAACGCCGGCCCTTCGCAAAAAGTTACATTAGCAGTATTTCATTATACACATCATTTTGCCTCTTGTCCATAAAAAATATGTGAACGTCCCTCCCTTTCCGCCCCTTGACGGCCGGCATTTCTTCCCGGCAAACACACCTCTGCCCTGTCTTTTGGAGAGACCGCGGGGCCGCCGGAGTTCTCCCCCGCCCGTCCGGAGGCAAGCTGTCCCCGCCGTTGACTTTCCTCCAAAAGGCGTTTATAATCAGCCTTGCCGAGGGTGTCGTCCGCAGCGGCGGCGCCCTGAACAGAAGCCCCTTTCCCGGAGAACCGCCTGATTGTTCCCCCGGACGGGCTCTCTGCCTGAAAAATGAACTTTATTGAGCAAAGGTGGTAAGGAATTTATGCAGTACGATTTTGACCAGATTGTGGACCGCACCGGTACCTATGCCTGCAAGCTGGAGGCCCTGCCGGAAGGCGCTCCCGCCGACGCCATGCCCCTGTGGGTGGCGGATATGGACTTCCCCTGCGCCCAGCCCATTATCAAGGCCCTTCATGACCGCATTGACCGGAAAATTTTCGGCTACACCATGTATGAAAGTGATCAGGTGAGCCAGGCCATTCTCGGCTGGTACAAGAAGCAGTTCGACTGGGATGTCTCCCAGGAGGATGTCTTTTTCAGCCCCGGCGTGGTCCCCGCTCTGGCTTTTCTCATCCGTTTTCTCACCCAGGAGGGGGACGGCATCATCATCCAGCGGCCAGTGTACCACCCCTTCACCAACAAAATCCTCAGCAGCGGCAGGAAGATCGTCAATAACCCCCTGATCTATCAGGACGGCGCTTACACCGTGGACTTTGAGGATCTGGAGCGGTGCTTTGCCGATCCCACTGCCAAGGGCCTGCTGCTGTGCAGTCCCCACAACCCTGTGGGCCGGGTGTGGACTCCGGAGGAGCTGCGGAAGATGGTGGAGCTGGCCAAAAAGTACGGCAAATGGATCATCTCCGATGAAATCCACTCCGACCTGGTGCGCAAGGGGGTCGTACACACCCCTCTGCTGAAACTGGCCCCCGAATACGCCGACCACATTGTGGTCTGCACCGCTCCCTCCAAGACCTTTAATCTGGCGGGGATGCAGCTGTCCAACATTGTCATCCCCAATAAGGAATGGCAAAAGCAGTGGTCCGCCCTCATCAACGATCAGTTTTCGGTGGGAGACGCCAACCCCTTCGCCCTGGCGGCTGTGGTGGCCGCCTACACCCAGTGCGACGACTGGCTGGAGCAGGTGAAGGACTACATCGACGGCAACCTTCAGTATATCCGGGATTTTGTGGCCCGGGAGCTGCCCAAGGCAAAGATGTCCGATCCTCAGGGCACCTATCTGGCCTGGATCGACTTTAACGGCTATGTGCAGGATCCCAAGAAGCTGGAGGACCTGATGCACAACACCGCCCGGCTGGCCTTTGACGAAGGGTACATCTTCGGAGAGGAAGGAAGCTGCTTCGAGCGGATCAACGCCGCCACCCCCAGAGCTAATATTGAAGAGTGTATGCGGCGCATCAAAGCGGCCATCGACACCCTGTAACGGCCCTCCCGTTTTTTGATTTCATTGCGGGCTTCCCGGGCAACCGCCCTTTTTCCCGCAATCCTTCCCCGGACAACAGGCCTGTGGGAACGTCTGTGAAAAGCCTGATTGCATGAATATTTCGGTGGATTTTGTGCGAATTGACAAAGACGCCAAAGGGAGCCCCCCTTCCCGCGGAGGAGTGTTGGCGCTGCGCAAAACCGGCGGCCATTCCCTGCGGCTTTTCCTGAGTCTCCCTGGCCGTTCTGTCGGAGGAGGCAGGAAAGACTTGCTTCCTCTTAAACCGGGTAGATTTCCCCGGCAAACCTTCCATTGTCCCAAAAGGGGCGCCCTCTTGTTTTTCCAGGAGGGCGCCCCTTTTTCTGTTTCTTCCGAAAAGACGTTACTCCAGCGGTCTGCCCAGCATCAGTCCGCTTTCGGCCACCATCTCCCGCAGCAACGTGACAAAACCCGACAGCTCCTCCGGATGAAAGCGTCCCTTCCGGTAAACCACGCTGTAAAAGACCGGCTCCTTCCGCTGGACTGGCAGACAGAGGCGAGGGGTTCCATTGAGATGGAAATACTGAATATAGCTCTCCAGGGAAAAGGTGACTCCATGGCCGGCAGCAGCCAGCTGTACCACCGTCTCGGTGCGGTAATGGACCTCCACATAGGCAGGGGAAAAACCGGCGGCGGCAAAAAGCTGGTCAGTGCGGTGGCGTACACTGTGACCCGGCGGCAGGAGGAGAAAGCGCTCCCAGGCCAGCTCCCTCAGATCCAGCACCGGCCATGGGTCCTCATGCCACTGCATTTTCCCGGTGGCCGGATGATCCGGGGCAAGCACCAGCAGCAGATAATCTCTGGCTACAGGGATATACTCCAGTCCTTTGCGCTGCTCGTAGTTATTGTACAGCACCACGTCCACCTGATGCTCCTCCAGCAGCCTTTCCAGCTGACCCGCCGTCCCCTCCTGGAAGGAGAATGTCATACCCAGATCCGCCTTTTTTAAAGCGATGGTGAGGCTGGGGATCAGTTTGGGGGCCCGGATGGTTTGAACCCCCACTCGGAGATGAGCGGTGTGCTGACGGGTCAGATGGGCAAGCTCCAGATCAAACTCGGTTTTCAGCTCCATCATTTTCCGTGCGGTTTGGACATACAGCTTCCCTGCGGGGGTGAGGGTAACCCGCCTGTGCCCCCGTTCAAACAGCTTGATTCCCAGTTCCCCCTCCAGTTTGGTGACAAAGGTGGTCAGCGCCGGCTGAGTAATATGAAGTGCTTCCGCTGCTTTTGTGAAGTTTTCATATTTTTCCAATGTTAAAATGTATAGCTGTTCTTTCAGGTGCAAGGCAATCCCTCCCCGATTTCACCGCTGCAGACATGGGTTTGTCATTAATTTTAGATTATCATTAATTTCATTAATGGTAAAGATTTTTCCATTAAAAACTTTGATTTTATTTTCAAATTCTTTTTCGTTAAAATAAAGGTTGCAATCGATTTTTCCCCTAATGCTTTTGGACCAAAGGGGAGAAATGCGGAAAAAGTCCGCTCTGGCCCTGTCGGCCGATCCTGAAACAAAGAATAAGGTGGTGTGAAATTCCTGGGAATTTGATTGCAAGGTCAGTCTTTACCTGAGGAGGTTTTTGTTGTTATGAAAGACACATCCGGCGCCATCCAGCCGAAGAAGAAAATGAAGGTACCCCATTCCTTCGTCATTATTTTGAGCATCGTTCTGGTGATGTCTCTGCTCACCTGGGTCATCCCCGCTGGTGAATTTGCCAGAACCGAAAATGAACAGGGCATCGAAGTGGTCATTCCCGATCAGTTCTCCTACATCGAGAAGACCCCTGTCAACCCCCTGAGTATCCCCAACTATGTGGTATCCGGCTTCGCTTCCAGCGCCAGCCTGATCTTCATGGTTATTCTCTCCGGCGGCGCCTTTAACGTGCTGGTCAATACCGGCGCTCTGCAGGTGCTCATCGCCAAGGTGGTTAAGAAGTTCGGCTCCAAGGAGGCCGTCTTCATCCCCATCCTGCTGCTGCTCTTCGCTCTGATCGCCACCACCCAGTCGGTGACCGTGTTTATCGGATTTACGCCGGTTATTATCATGATGGCCCGGGCCATGGACTTTGACTCCATCACCGGCGCGGCTCTGCCCCTGCTGGGCGGCGCTATCGGTTTTTCCACCGGTACCCTGAACACCTCCACCACCATCGTGGCCCAGAAGATCGCTGAGCTGCCCCTCTATTCCGGTATCGGCTACCGCTTCGTCTGCCTGTTTGTGTACTGGATTGTCACCAGCATCGTTCTGGTGGCCTATGCCAGAAAAGTCCGCGCCAACCCTACCGCCAGCCCCATGTATGATCTGGACCAGCAAACCGAAGCTGATGAGGCCGCCTTCGGCGACGACAACCTCACCACCCGCAAGCTGCTGGCGCTGCTGACCCTCCTGGGCGCTCTGATCGTCCTGGTTTGGGGCTGCGTCACCAGAGGCTGGGATCTTCCTGAAATCTCTGTGGTGTTCATCTGGCTGGGCATCCTCTCCGGCGCCTGCGCCGGCTTCGGCCCCAGCACCATCGCCAAGCACTTTGCCGAAGGATGTAAGAAACTGACCGTTTCCGCTCTGCTGCTGGGTCTGGCCAGAGCTACTTCCGGCGTTCTTTCCGCCGCCAACATCCTGGACACCATCGTGTACGCCTGTACCATCGTGCTGAACATGGTTCCCGGTTTCCTCCGCGGTATCGTCATGTTCTGGGTCAACTTCATCATCAACATCCTCATCACCTCCGGCAGCGGCCAGGCCGCTGTGGTTATGCCTATCTTCTCCCCTGTGGCGGATATGGTGGGCATCACCCGTCAGACCGCCGTTTTGGCCTTCAACTTCGGTGATGGCTTCTGCAACTACATTCTGCCTATGTCCACCGCTCTGATGGGCAACCTGAGCGTGGCCAACATCCCCTATGACCGGTGGATGCGCTTCATGTGGAAGGTCTGCCTGATCTGGATTGCCACCGGCAGCGTGCTGGTGTTCATCGCTCAGATGATGCACTTTGGTCCGATGTAAAATCACGGCAGCGTTTTTGCAGGAAAAATTTCATTTCTGTCAAACTGGGGGACGGGGCCGGCGCCCCGTCCCTTTTGCACCCATTATGCCGGTTTGTCCGGAGGAAAGCGGCCCTTTATTTCCATTAAAAGGAAATTTTCACCTTTGCTCCTCTTCCAGACTCCGGCCATCATTACCAAAGGAGGAACTTTTTGTATGGACCGTCAGCAGCTTCAGGAAAAAACCAAAGCCTATCTGGAGAAAAACTACGACGCGGTGATGGAGGATTGGTTTGAGCTGATCCGTCATCCCAGCATCAGCGCCACCGGCGAAGGAGTGGAGGCCTGCTGCGATTGGATTGAGGCCAAAATGAAAACCATTGGCCTGGAGGTGACCCGCCATCCGGTGCGCCCCTATCCGGTGCTGGAAGGCCGTCTGGGCCACGATCCCGCCAAAAAAACCGTGCTGATCTATGCCCACTACGACGTCCAGCCCCCGGATCCGGTGGATCTGTGGCGGACCCCTCCCTTTGAGCCCACCATTGTGGACGGCGTGGTCTATGGCCGCGGCTCCGCTGACAACAAATCTCCCCTCATGGCCCATCTGGAAGCCATCGACTTCTGGCTCAAGGAATATGGAGAGCTGCCGGTGAATGTGATTACCCTCTTTGAAGGCTGTGAGGAAAGCAGCAGCAAAGGTCTGCCGGAATTTCTGGCGGAAAACCGGGAACGCCTGGCGGCGGATCTGGTCTTCTTCAGCGACGGACCCAAAGACCCCGGCGGGCTGCCCATCATCGCCCTGGGCGCCAAAGGGATGCTGGGGGTGGACCTGGAGCTGCGGACCATGAAGAAGAATGTTCACTCCCGTTACGCTCCCGTTCTCCCCAGCGCCGCCTGGGAGATGGTGGAGCTGCTGGGCAAGCTGCGCCAGGGAGAAAAGGTGCTGATTCCCGGCTTTTATGACGGCATCCAGGAGCCCTCGGAGCAGGAAAAGGAGATCCTGGCGGCCATCCCCTCGGTGGAGGCGGAGATGGAGCGGGACTACGGCGCCCGTCCCGACTGCCATGGACGGGGCTTTTACGATCAGCTGAACAACACCCCCACCTTCAATATCTCCCAGATTGTCACCGGCTCTACCGCCAGCGTGGTGCCCGCCACCGCAAAGGCGAGCATTGACATCCGCCTGGTGGCGGGGCAAGCCCCCCAGCGAATCCTGAAGCTGCTGGAAAACTATATCCGGCAACTGGGTTATGACCAGGTGAAGGTCACCTGCACCGGCATGGTGGAGCCCTCCAAGACTGACGTCCGCACCCCCTGGCTGCCGGTGGTGGAGCAGTCGGTCCGGGATATTTATGGGGAATATGTCATCTATCCCTGCCGCCCCTCCACCGCTCCCGATTTCCTCTGGACCAATATCCTCCGGCTGCCCGCCATTCAGGTGCGCTGGAGCGATCCCGACTGCGACAACCACGCCCCCAATGAGCATCTGTCCATCCGGGAATACCTGGACGGCATTGCCCTGACCATTCTGGTCCTCTCCGATGTGGCGGACGCCCATCTGTAAGAGGAGCTTTCCCTCAAGGGGGGCAAAAATGGTTTAAAAACTCTGCTTCTCATCTGCATGAGGCCCCCTCTTCGGCAAGAGGGGGCCTCATGGCGATTGCAAGCGTATTGACAAGGCGATGAGATTCTGTGAAGGCGCTTGTTAGCCGCCGACAAAACCGACGGCCATACCGTGGGGTTTCCATCCCGGTGGAGGCGGGCTGAGGGATCAAAGGCAGACGCCGGTTTCGCTTTTGATGGCGACAAACTCCATTGGGCAACGCCCAAACAAATTGGAAAAAAAGATTGAGCGCCCCTTCTCCCCGGAGAGAGGCGCTCAAGTTTGTTTCTTCTTGTTTGCGGCTTATTACGCCTGAGCCATCTTCGCCTTGGTGTCGGCAAATTCCTTCTTGACCGCCGCCATCTTCTCCGGCTGATCGATGAGATCCCAGGAAGCGCCGGCCAGAATCTTGGCGGCATAGATCACCGCATCATGGCCTTCTTTCGCCTTGCCATACTCCAGGAAGATCTCGGAGTGGGAAGAACTGCCTTCCGGAACAAAGGCGATGCGGATGCAGCTGCCGGGGATGCGATACATTACATTGCCGAAGTCGCTGGAACCGGTCTTCTCCCGTGGGGGACGAAGGGTGGGGGCGTTCACCAGCTTGGCATTGTCCATAATGATGTCATTGAGGGCCAGCACCGGCACCTTGCTGTCCAGGGTGCGGCCATAGCGGATTTCACACTCCACTCCGGCCATCATCGCGGCGCCCCGGATGATATTCTCAAAGCGGGGTCTGAGGCTCTCCAGATAGGCAGAATTGTAGGAGCGGAGATAGAAGCTGCCCACCGCCTTGTTGGGCACCACGTTGGCCGGGCCGGGGGACTCCACCACAGTATAATGGAGCCGGGTATCCTCCAGCACGTGTTCCCGAAGGAACTCGATGCCGTTAAAGGCCAGCAGCAGGGCGTCAAAGGCGCTGCGTCCAGCATCAGGCTTGAGGGCCGCGTGGGCGCTCTTTCCGGTGAAGACCACCTCCGCCTCTGCGCAGGCCATGGAGCGGACGTCGGTGCAGGTGGTGGGGCTGCCGTGCATCATCAGCGCCACGTCGATGTCCTGGAAGCATCCCTCGTCCAGCATGGTCAGCTTGCCGCCGCCGCCTTCCTCCGCCGGGGTGCCATAAACGATGATCCGGGCGCCGCAGCTGGCCGGCAGCTCCTCCTTGAGGGCCACAGCGGCCCCCAGAATGGCAGGACCCTGCATATGGTGGCCACAGGCATGACCCACCACCTTCAAAGCGTCATACTCGCACAGCAGGCCGATCCGGGCGCCGTCTCCGCTGCCGCAGACATATTCCGCCCGGAAGGCAGTGGCCAGAGACCCCAGTCCCCGCTGCACCTGAAACCCATGATCCTCCAGAAAATCGGTGAGCAGCGCCAGAGCATGGGTTTCCTGATGGCCGATTTCAGGGTGGTCAAAAATATCATCGGCCATGGCGCACAATTTTTCTCGATTGCCTTCAATATTGGCAAAAAGTTTTTCTTTCATTTCTACCTCGCTCCTTTCTCCGCTGTCGCGGCAGTTGAGGATCTTTCTTTCCCTCCACAGAAATGATTTTCCGCTGGCAAAACAAACCGTATCACCACTTTTTCCCTGAAGGAAACTTTTCACAGGGCAAACAGGCAGGAAAAACAGACAGCCCCTGCAAAAGAACGCAGGAAAACAAGCGGAACCCCGGTTCCGCCCGTTCTGGCTGTCTGTCATTTGATCCTGTTGTTAGTTTAACATAAATGATCCCGCCATTGCAAGACCCTGAAGAAAATCTCCTTCCGGCGGGAAAATCGTTATTCTTTCTTGACAATAACGCTCCGGTGGTATAGGATGGACATATCCTGTTCGGCCAGATTCCGGCAGACGCGCCATTCTCTCCCTTTTCCGCCGGAAGCCCTGAGCCGACCCCCTTTGATTTCAAAAAAACATCAGGAGGTCTGACCCACATGAACCAAAAACTTCTCGCCCTTTTCTGCGCGGCAATGGTGGCCGCATCCCTGCTCACCGCCTGCGGCGGCTCCTCATCTTCCTCTGCCCCGACAGAAGAAAGCAGCTCCCCCGCCGCATCCTCCGCTTCCTCCGTCCCTGAGGAAAGCGAGGCGGCCTCCTCTCCCGCTTCCTCCCAGGCCGCCGAGACGGACGCATCTCTTCCTGATCTCACCGGCCACACTCTGATGATCTATTGCGGCGCCGGCATGACCGAGCCTTTCGAGAAAATCGCCGAGGCCTTCCGCACCGCCACCGGCTGCGAAATGAACGTCACCTACGCCAACGCCGGCCAAATCCAGTCCCAGATCAACACCGCTCAGGAGGGAGATCTCTTCATCGCCGGTTCCGCCGACGAGCTGGGTCCGGTGGAGAGCTTCGTCACCGCCCAAAAGGATCTGGTCAAGCATATCCCTGTCCTGGCGGTCCAGGCGGGCAATCCCAAGGGGCTCACCGGCCTCGCCTCCTTAACCCAGGAAGGGGTCACCCTGCTGATGGGCGATGTGGAATCCACCCCCATCGGTAAAATCGCTCAGAAGGCCCTCACCGATCAGGGCATCCTGGATCAGGTGACGCTGGCCGCCACCACCACCACCGCCCCCCAGATGTCCACCGCTTTGGCTGCCGGGGAAGCTGACGCTGCCATTGTCTGGAAGGAAAACTGCAACGTGGAGGGGGTAGAGATCCTGGATACCGCCGATCTGGATCCCTATATCAAGACCATTCCCGCCGCCAGCCTCAGCTGCTCCGCCGACAGCGAGGCGCTGGAGGCCTTCAACGCCTATCTGGATACCGACGCCGCCAACGCCATCTGGATGGAGTACGGCTATGAACTGGTGGAATAAATCCCGCCCGGACCTTTTTTCCCTTTTTTCCATTGCTGTGGCGCTGCTGGTGATTCTCTTTATCGGCGGCGCCATTCTGGCCATTGTGGCGGGAGGGCTGCCGGGATTCTGGGAAAATCTTCAGTCCCGGGAGGTGCTGTTTGCCCTGCGGATGAGCGTGGTCACCAGCACCCTCTCCACCCTGGTGGTGATGCTGCTGGCGCTGCCCACCGCCTACGCCCTGACCCGCACCGCCATGCCCTGCAAAAGGGCTGCCGGGGTTCTGGTGGAGCTGACCCTTTCCCTGCCCTATCTGCTGCTGGGGCTGAGCCTGTTAATCCTGTTCTCCTCCCCTGCCGGCAAATGGCTCAAGCTCCACGGCTTTCCGGTGGTCTTCTCTCCGGCGGGCATTGTTATGGCCCATCTGCTGGTGAACCTTCCCTATGGGGTCCGCCTGGTTAAAACCGCCTTTGAATCCGCCGACCAGCGGCTGGAGTTCCTGGCGCAAACCATGGGGGCCACCCCTTTCGGCGCCTTTCGCACCATTCTTCTTCCCCTTTGCCGGGCCAATCTGGTGAGCGCCTTTATCCTCACCTGGTCCCGGGCCATGGGAGAGTTCGGCGCCACGCTGATGCTGGTGGGAGTCACCCGGATGAAAACCGAAACCCTGCCGGGAAGCATCTATCTGAGCATCTCCACCGGCAACAACGACTCCGCCATGTCCACCGCCATGCTGATGCTGCTCCTCTCCGGGGGCGCGCTGTTTCTCTCCCGCCTCGCCGCCGGACGGGAGGACCAAAAGCGCAGAAAGGCGGGGGAAAGATGAGCAGAATCGAGATTGAGAATTTCACTGTACGCCGGGGGAATTTCCAGCTGGGTCCCCTTACTCTGGACATCGCTTCCGGAGAGATTTTTGCCCTGCTGGGACGCACCGGAGCGGGAAAAACTGTGCTGCTGGAGGCGATAGCGGGAATGTACCGTGGGGATGAGGGGCGGATTCTCCTTAACGGCGTGGAGGTAACCACCCTGTCCCCGGCGGCCAGAGGTCTGGGGCTGGTGTACCAGGACCGGGGATTATTCCCCCACATGAGGGTGGAGGAAAACATCGGCTACGGTCTGCGGATGGCCCGGGTCCCCAAAGAAATTCGCCGCCGCCGGGTAGAGGAGTTGATGGAACTGCTGTCCATCACCCAGATCCGCCGCCAATATCCCGGTACCATCAGCGGCGGAGAGGCTCAGCGGACCGCTCTGGCCAGAGCCTTGGCGCTAAAACCCCAGGTGCTGCTGCTGGACGAGCCCTTTTCCGCCTTGGATCCAGCCACCAAAAAGGGGCTGTATCAGGAATTACAGTTGATTCATCAGCGTTTTCGTTGTACTATTGTATTGGTAACCCATGATTTCAATGAGGCTCAGCTGCTGGCAGACCGGGTTGGCGTTTTGTTGGATGGCCGGCTGCTGGCTGTTGCCCCCGGTCCCCGGTTGCTGGAGGGACATTATTGTAAAGAGGTAGAAATATTCTTAGGGAGGACGTTATGAATCAGACCACACCTGTCACACCGGAGGAATTCTTCCTGCTGCTCAGAGAGCGCTTTTTCCAGCTTCTGAAGGAACATGACCTTTTGGAACAGTCCGTTTCCCTGGCGGCCCGTTCCCTGACTCCGGAGGAGGCCATCGGCATCACCCGCCGGAAGGATTTTCCCATCATTTCCGGCAAGGACGTGATGGTGCAGGCGGAATGTGCCGGAGCGCTGGGGCAGGCCTTTACCGATGCCCCTGCAGTATTCCACGGTACCCTGGGGGAAGTTTGCCGCCTGGACATCCTCTCCAGCTCCCATGACCGTGGAATTTTCATCGCCTCCCTCAACGCGGTGATGAAGCATCTGGGGCTGCTGGAATGTACCGTTCACTGCCGCAACGACGGTCCGGAGCTGTGCGCCGGAGACGCCGCCGTCTGGGTGCGGGAAAACTGGGGCTGTCCCAAAATCGGCCTCATCGGCTATCAGCCCTCCCTGCTGGAGCGGCTGGGAGCGGAATTTCCTTTGCGGGTGGCGGATCTGAATCCGGACAACATCGGCAAGGAGCGGTACGGACACCTGGTGGAGGATGGCGGCAGCGACCAGGTGCGGGAGGACATCTGCGCCTGGGCGGACCTGGTCCTCTGCACCGGCAGCACCATCTGCAACGGCACCATTGTCAATTTCCTGCCCCTGGGCTCCAAGGTGGTCTTCTACGGCACCACCCTGGCGGGAGCCGCCGCTTTGATGGGCCTTCGCCAGATGTGCTTCGCGGACCGGTATCAGTGATTTTTTCAGAAGGCCTCCCGGCGCTAATGGAACAAAAAACTGAGGGATCCAGCCAAAAGAAACCGTTCTTTTGGCCGGATCCCCTTTTTGTTTCATCCTTTGGACAAGTCTCCTCCGTCTTCTGTGCCGGGGCGGTTTTCCCCTCCTTTTCCCATCTCCCGCAAAAATTCCTCCATGGCCCGGCTGAGGTAGCGGCCCCGCTTCCAGTAGAAAAGGATGTCCCGGGCGCTGTTCTCCCCCCGGAGCTTGTAATAAATCACGTCGGGATGCGGGGGAACGCAGCTGATGAGGGTGTCCCCAATGAAGGAAAGACCGATGCCTGAGGAGGTGATGTTGTAGGAGGTCATCTGCTGATCCACCTGAAAAAGCACCCGGGGACGGAAGCCATTTTTCTGGAAGATGGCTACAGCCCGTTTTCCGGTGTCGTTGTCCGGTTTCAGGAGGATAAAGGGTTCCTCCCGAAAGGCGGCGAGGGAAACCTCCGGCGTCCCGGGATCCAAAAAAGAGCCGTCCCGGATCCGCTCCGCGGGGATCTGAAAATGGACCAGGGACCGGTTCACCGGCAGGCTTCGGGGCACCGCCAGCAGCAGACGTTCCCGGCGAAAAACCTGCCGGTCAAAGACCTGGGGATCCAGCTCGCAGTTGTCCAGCAGCAGGTCCACCTCCCCCGTTTGGAGCATCTTTGCCAGATGCCCGGTGGTCTCCTCCACCAGCTCCACATCGATTCCAGGATACTGACGGGCGAAATTCGCCAGCAGCGGCGGCAAAATCCAGGAGGAAAACAGGCTGCTGCCCCCCAGCGTCAGGCTGCCGGTGCGCAGGTTGCCCCAGTCCCGGACAAAATCCGCGAATTCCCCCTGAGTCTGGCGGATCTTCTCCACCGCCCGGATGTACTGCCGCCCACACTCGGTGAGGGTCAGAGGCTTGGTGCTTCGGTCAAAAATGGGATACCCCACCTGCTGCTCCACCCGTTTGACGTTGGCGCTGAGGGAAGGCTGGGAAATAAACAGCTTTTCAGCCGCCCTGGAAAAGCTCCTCTCCTGGTACACCGCGTAAACATACTCCATCCCCTGAAACAAGTTGTTCCCCTCCTGTCTTCCCGGAAAAAGCCGGATTCCCCGGGATTTTTTGTTCCAAAAAGATAATTTTAAAACTATAGAAATTATAAAAAAATATATATTTGATTATATATTACCACATTTCTATAATGAAAGTACAGACCACTGGAAATGATAAAGGGAATCAACGGAAGCCTTTTTCCGGCGGGAGTGCGCGGCTTCCAAAGACGGATTATATGACGGAGGGGAAATATGATGGCACAGCACAAAGAGGCGGAATATCGGGTGGAGCATGACTCCATCGGCAGCAAAGAGGTGCCGGAAGACGTCTACTACGGGGTACAGTCTCTGCGGGCAGCGGAAAATTTTCACATCACCGGCCTGACGATGCACCCGGAGATCATCAACAGCCTGGCCTGTATCAAAAAGGCTGCCGCCATCACCAACTGCGAGATCGGCCTGCTGGAGAAAAAAAAGGCCACCGCCATCGTCAAGGCCTGCGATGAAATTCTGGCGGGGCGGTTCCATGACGATTTTATTGTGGATCCCATCCAGGGGGGCGCCGGCACCTCCCTGAATATGAACGCCAACGAGGTCATCGCCAATCGGGCCATCGAGCTGCTGGGCGGCCAGAAGGGGGATTACTCCATCATCAATCCCAACGACGACGTCAACTGCGGCCAGTCCACCAACGACGTCATCCCCACCGCCGGCAAAATGACCTCCTTGCGGCTGCTCAAGCGACTGAAAGCGGAGCTGCTGCGGCTCCATACCGCTCTGTGCGACAAGGCGGAGGAGTTTAATTCCATCATCAAAATGGGCCGCACCCAGCTTCAGGACGCGGTGCCCATCCGCCTGGGCCAGGAGTTTAAGGCCTACTCCGTGGCGGTGCTGCGGGACATTCGCCGGATGGACAAAGCTATGGAGGAGATGTGTACCGTCAACCTGGGGGGCACCGCTGTGGGCACCGGCATCAACGCCGACGAAGCCTACCTGCGGCGTATCGTCCCCAACCTGGCCGAGGTGTCGGATATGGAGCTGGTCCAGGCCTTCGACCTCATCGACGCCACCCAGAACCTGGACTCCTTCGTCTCCGTCTCCGGAGCGGT
The DNA here is from genome assembly GCA_949298535.1 of uncultured Oscillospiraceae bacterium. Classification (GTDB taxonomy): domain Bacteria; phylum Bacillota; class Clostridia; order Oscillospirales; family Ruminococcaceae; genus Angelakisella. Next base: position 2,245 of record CASFXA010000176.1, on the reverse strand, counting down.
AAAGGCCTGTGCCGTCACCCTTTCCAAAATCGCCAACGATCTGCGGCTGATGTCCTCGGGGCCCCGGGCCGGCTTCAACGAGATCAATCTTCCTGCCCGGCAGAACGGCTCCTCCATCATGCCCGGCAAAGTCAATCCTGTTATCCCGGAAGTGGTCAATCAGGTGGCTTTCAACATCATCGGCAATGACGTCACCATCACGATGGCGGCGGAGGCGGGACAGCTGGAGCTGAACGCCTTTGAGCCCATTATTTTCTACTGCATCTTCCAGTCCATCGACACCCTGGCTTTCGGGGTGAGGACCTTTGTGGACAACTGCGTCACCGGCATCACCGCCAACAGGGATCGCTGCCGGGAACTGGTGGAAAACAGCGTGGGGATCATCACCGCCCTCTGCCCCCATGTGGGCTACGAAAAGGCCGCCGACATCGCCAAAAGAGCCATTCAAACCGGCGCGCCGGTCCGTTCCCTCATCCTTCAGGAGCATCTGCTGGATGAAAAGGAGCTGGATGAAATCCTGGACCCCGTCACCATGACCGAGCCGGGAATTTCCGGGCGGGAGCTTCTCCACCGAATGGAGAAATAATATTTTTTCCCCCCTGGGAAATGGCAGAATTTCCTCAGCGCATCGTTTTTCCTGGTTGAAAATGGCAAGATTCCCTCTCAAAGACAGGAAAAGGCAATGGCCCATAAAAAGCCGGATCACCTTCTTCCAATCATGGGATCTTCAAGAACTCTCCTTCGGCGGGGGAGCTGGATAAAACAGGGAAACGGACGGATTTCTCCCCAAAACTAACGCTATTTTCTCCTTTGGGCGGCGCAGATCTGCGCCGCCCTTTTTTCCGCAGCTCCCTGCGGACCGGACGAACCCAAAGTTTCTTTCCCCCTTTGCCCTTTCCGCATACCGCCTCCTTTTTTCGCATAAAGTGGTGGTAAGACAACGCGACAGAGGGGGTACAGGTTTGAAAGGCTTGCCGGAGGACAGAGCCGTCCGCTTTGCCCAGTACATCATCGACACCGGAGCAACGGTCCGAGACACCGCAAAAAAATTTGACATCTCAAAATCTACGGTTCATAAAGACATCACCGAACGTCTGGAACAGGTGAACCACGGGCTTTATCTCCAGGTTCGGGCAGTGCTGACTAAAAACAAGGAAGAACGCCACATTCGGGGAGGCCTTGCCACCAAGCTGAAATATGCCCGGCAGGGTCACAGGGAACAAAACGTCTGATGGAGGGCCGGCTGTCCGGGCAGCTGGTCCTTTGTTCCTTAAAAAACGGGGATCTCCCGCCTCGCCCTTTTGAAAGTCAGTCGCCGTCAGAGGATCGGGGGAGGAGCGCTTGATTTTTATGGCATATCTGGTAAAATAAAAGATAACGGTGGCCGGTCTGTCCGGTCTCCCTTTCTGATCTTGAAAAATAACAGGAGGTTTTTATCATGAAAGTTATTTCTACCAACAATGCTCCCGGCGCTATCGGTCCCTATTCCCAGGGTTATGAGGTGGGGGGCTTGGTCTTCACTTCCGGCCAAATCCCCGTCAACCCCGCTACCGGCGCTATTCCTGAGGGCATTTCCGCTCAGGCGGAGTGGAGCTGCAAGAATGTGGGCGCCATCCTGGAGGCTGCCGGCGTAGGTTTTGAGAATGTGGTCAAGACCACCTGCTTCCTGGCGGATATGGGGGACTTTGCCGCTTTCAACGAGGTGTATGCCAAGTTCTTCACCTCCAAGCCTGCCCGCAGCTGCGTGGCCGTCAAGGATCTGCCCAAGGGCGTCCTGTGTGAGATCGAGGCTATCGCCGAGAAATAATTCTTTCCTGTTTCAAGTAAAAACCGGCCCCACAGGGGGGCCGGTTTTTTCATGGTCCAAAACGGCATAAGAAAAAGCTGAAACTGAAGTTTGACAAAATCGGAACCCGTCCCCGATTTTATTTCCCCTTCCGTCTCCTGGAGAAAAATCCGGGAGTCCCCATCGGTTTCCTTCGGGACCGGCGGAAAATCCGGCGGGAGCGTCCCCCCTCCGGAGGGAGATCCAACTGCCGGAGGCGCTCAAAACCGGTCCCCCGGGGGCCGGTTTTTCCTCTCCTTCGGCCCTCCGGATCAAAACGTTTTCCTTATTCCACGGTGAAAATCTCCTCAATGGTCACGCCGAACACCGCCGCGATGTTCCAGGCCAGCACCAGGGAGGGATTATATCGTCCTTTTTCCAGATTGCCGATGGTTTCCCGGCGAACCCCCACCAGAGCCG
>CASFXA010000175.1 GCA_949298535.1 uncultured Oscillospiraceae bacterium | reverse complement strand
AGGAGATCCGTATGTATGACGACAGCCCTGATTGGCGGGCCATGTTCAATCTTTTGGGGGCGCTGTATCAGGAGAATCCGGTGCGGCTGGACATCGCCGGCACCACCGAATCCATCGCCCAGATTGATGCGGATCTTCTTTACCGCTGCTATCACACCTTCTATAACCTCAATAATATGGTGTTGGCAGTGGCGGGAAATTTCGATCCCAAGGATGTGCTGGAGCTGGCTGATGAGATTCTCAAGCCCGGCGAGGACATCACCATCCAGTGGCGGAAGCCGGAGGAGCCCCGGGAGGTTTGCAGCCATCTGGCGGAGCAGTCCCTCCAGGTATCGGTGCCGATGTTCCAGATCGGCTTCAAGGGCAACGCAGGGGACAGTCTGGAGAATCTGAAAAAACAGGTTTTGTGCGAGATTTTGATGGAGATCGTCTGCGGAGAATCTTCGCCGCTGTATCGGGAACTGTATGACAAGGGGCTGATTAACGCCACCTTCTCCTATGAGGTGCTGGGGGGCCGGGATTATCTGGTGTCCATGTATGGCGGAGAAAGCCGGGATCCCAGCCAGGTTTATGAGAAGATCTGCGGAGAGATCAACCATCTGCGGGACGAGGGGATTGAGCCGGAGGCTTTTGAGCGGTGCCGCAAGGCCGCCTATGGCCGGTATATCGGAATGTACTGCAAATCCGATTCGGTGGCAAGCCTGATGATGCTGACCCACTTCTGCGGGATGGAAAATATGTATGATCTTCTGCAGCTGGTGCAGGAGCTGACCCTGGAGGATCTGAACTACTGCCTGCTGGACGATTTTTCTCCGGAATACAGCGCGGTGTCCATCATTCATCCCATGGAGCAGGATGCCTGAGCGGCTCCAGGTGAAATTAACAGGGAAACGGAGAGAATCTCATGACAAATACCTTGAGCTTTCCCGGTTTGGGCATTACAATTGAGCTGAACCGAGTGGCCTTTTCCATCGGCAGTTTTCCAATCTATTGGTATGGCATTACCTTTGCCCTTGCTTTTTTGGTGGGGGTGGCCTATTTTTTCCGTCATTCCAGACAGATGGGAATCCATCCGGACAATGGCTTCGATGTCCTGCTGTGGTCTGTAGTGGGCGGAGTCATCGGCGCCCGGGCCTATTATGTTATTTTTCAGTGGGACGCCATGTATAAGGACGATCCCATCAAGATTTTCGCCTTCCGGGAAGGCGGTCTGGCCATTTATGGCGGCGTGATCGGCGCCATCCTGGTGGGGGCGGTGGTCAGCCGGCTGAAAAAGGTTCCCCTGATCCCCATGTTGGACAGCTGTTTGCCCGGGCTGCTGCTGGGGCAGGGGATTGGCCGCTGGGGTAACTTTTTCAATATTGAGGCGTATGGTTCCAACACCACCCTTCCCTGGGGAATGACTTCCCCTGTGATCGAAAGCTATCTGTCCCGTGCCGATGTGGTGGAGGAGCTGGCGAAGCTGGGGCAGACAGTGGACCCCACCTTGCCGGTCCATCCCACGTTCTTTTACGAATTTGTCTGGAATGTTCTGGGCTTTTTGCTGCTGGCCTATGTTCTCACTCCCCGGCGGAAGTATGATGGCCAGGTGACATTGGGATATATGGCTTGGTATGGCCTGGGACGGTTCTTTATCGAACAGCTGCGGACCGACAGCCTGGTGACGGAAACCCCCTGGGGAATCATTCGGGTGTCCCAGTGGCTGGGAATGGGGCTGTTCCTCCTTTCGGCGGTGCTGCTGATCGCGTTCCATTTCCGCGCCGGCAAGGAGGATTCTCCCGCCTGGCTGGGGTTGTATGTCAACACCGAGGAGAGCGCTTTGGCCATGGCCAAGGCGGATCAACAAGCCGTCGGCGTGAAAAAGTCCTCTCAGACTGAGGATCCGGCTGTTTCGGAACAGGAAGGGGAGGAACCATCTTCGACCCAAGGGGAGGATTCCGAAAAGGACCCTCCCTCCGATGAAGAAAGCGAACAGAAATAAGACGGTCCGGGAAGGACAGAAAGGGGAGGGAACAATGGGAATTCGTATTGACGGCAAGGCTGTTTCCGCCGCGTTTCGGGAGAGCCTGAAGGAAGAGATCGCCCGGTTGACCCGGGAAGGTTTTCAACCTGGCCTGGCGGTGATCATCGTAGGGGACGACCCCGCCTCCAGGGTATATGTCAACAACAAAAAGAAGGCCTGCCAACAGCTGGGGATCTATTCCGAGGAGTATGCCCTTCCGGAAGAGACCACGGAGGAGCAGCTGCTGGAGTTGGTTTCCCGTCTCAACGGCAGCAGTAGGATCAACGGTATTCTGGTGCAGCTGCCGCTGCCCCGGCATATCCGGGAAAAAGTGGTGCTGGAGGCCATCGATCCCCGGAAGGACGTGGACGCTTTCCATCCCCAGAATGTGGGAAGAATTATGATTGGCGATTACCGTTTCCTTCCCTGCACTCCGGCGGGAATCCTGGAGCTGATCCGCAGCACCGGCGTGGCGGTGGAAGGGAAGGAATGTGTGGTGATCGGCCGCAGCAATATCGTGGGCAAACCCATGGCCATGCTGATGCTCCATCAGAACGCCACCGTCACCATCTGCCACAGCCGGACAAAGAATTTGGCTGAAGTGGCCCGCCGGGCGGATATTCTCATTGTGGCTATTGGCAAAGCGAAGTTCGTGGGGGCCGATATGGTCAAGCCCGGGGCTCTGGTCATCGACGTAGGGATGGACCGGGACGAAAACGGCAAGCTGTGCGGCGACGTGGATTATGAGGCGGTGGAGCCGGTAGCCGGCTATATCACTCCGGTGCCGGGAGGCGTGGGGCCCATGACCATTTCCATGCTGATGAAAAACACCGTCACAGCCGCTCAAATGGCTCAGGAAGCGGCAAAAGGGTGTTGACAAGCCCGGGTAGATATGATAAACTAAATAACGCCGCTTGTGGCTGGCTATAAGTGCGCCCTGCGCCGCCAGTATTCCGCAGCGAGACTAACAGAAAGAGGACCAACACTATGTACGCGATCCTGGAAACCGGCGGAAAGCAGTACACCGTCAAGGCTGGCGACGTCATTTATGTCGAGAAGCTGGACGCGGAGGCTGATTCCACCATCACTTTCGACAAAGTTCTGGCAGTAGGCGAGGAGGGCAACGTTTCCTTCGGCGCTCCTTATGTGGCCGGCGCTGCCGTGGACGGCAAGGTCATCAAGAACGGCAAAGGCAAGAAGATCACCGTTCTCACCTATCGTCCCAAGAAGGACTCCAAGAGAAAGATGGGCCACAGACAGCCCTATACCAAGGTTGAGATTACCGCGATTAACGCAGCAAAGTGAGGAGTTTGACAGATGGCACATCAAAAAGGCGTAGTCTCCACTCAAAACGGTCGTGATTCCGAGTCCAAACGGCTTGGTGTCAAGAGAGCGGACGGACAGCACGTTCTCGCTGGCAACATCCTGGTTCGGCAGAGAGGCACTCACATCCATCCCGGTGAGAATGTCGGTATCGGTTCTGACGATACCCTCTTTGCTCTTGCTGACGGCAAGGTTCGGTTCGAGCGCATGGGCAAGGACCGCAAGAAGGTTTCCGTCTACACTGCGTAAGGAAACAAAGAGTATCACGGTGCAAATCCCGGCGCTTGCGTCGGGATTTGTTTCCTTTTTGGGATAAAATAAAAGAACAAAAACCACACATTGCCCTCTTCTGGAGGGCGCAAGAGGAGGTGCGGCAATGTTTGTCGATAAGGCGCTCATCACCATCAAGGCGGGGGACGGCGGTCCCGGTGCGGTTTCCTTCCATCGGGAAAAGTATGTGGCCGCAGGCGGCCCGGACGGCGGAGACGGCGGAAAGGGAGGAGACGTGGTGTTTGTTGCGGACACCAATGTCAACAGCCTGCTGAATTTCAAATACAAAAAGCGTTATTTCGCGGAGAACGGCCAGCCGGGAGGAACCAGAAAGTGTTCCGGCAAAAGCGCTCCCAATCTGATTATCCGGGTGCCCAGAGGCACTGTAGTCCGGGAAGCGGGCACAGGAAGAATCCTGGCGGATGTTTCCGGAACGGAACCGGCGGTGGTGGCCCGGGGCGGAAAGGGCGGCTGGGGCAACAGCCATTTTGCTACCCCCACCCGGCAGATTCCCCGTTTCGCCAAGGGCGGCTTTCCCGGGGAGAAATTCGAGGTGGAGCTGGAGCTGAAGCTGCTGGCGGACGTGGGCCTGGCGGGCTTCCCCAATGTGGGCAAATCCACCTTGGTGTCGGTGGTCAGCGAGGCAAAGCCCCAGATTGCCAACTATCATTTCACCACCCTGACGCCGGTGCTGGGCGTGGTAAAGGTGGACGAGGACCACAACTTTGTCATGGCGGATATTCCCGGCCTCATCGAAGGGGCCAGCGAAGGGGTTGGCCTGGGCCATGAGTTTCTGCGTCATGTGGACCGCTGCCGCCTGATTGTTCATGTGGTGGATGTTTCCGGCTGTGAGGGACGGGATCCCAAGGAGGATTTCCGCATCATCAACGAGGAGCTGGAAAAGTACAATCCGGACCTGGCCGCCCGCCCCATGCTGGTGACGGGGAACAAGTGCGATATTGCCCAGCCGGAGCAGGTGGAGAAGTTCCGCCGCTTTGTGGAAGGGCAGGGGTATGAATTTTATCCCATTTCTGCCGCTTCCGCTGCCGGCACCAGGGAACTGATCTATGCCATCGCTCAGAAGCTGCAGACCCTTCCCCCCATTGTGGAATACGAGCCGGAGCCCGCTCCGGTGGCGGTGGAGCGTCAGGAAAAGAACCAGTTCAAGGTCACTGTGGACGAGGACGGCGTCTATGAAGTGGAGGCCGACTGGCTGATGCACACCCTGGGCATGGTGGACGTGGACGATTATGAATCCCTTCAATATTTCCAGCGGGTGCTGCGCAGCAGCGGTATTATCGACAAGCTGGAGGAGATGGGGATCCAGGAAGGGGATACCGTTCGGATCCTGGGCTTTGAGTTCGATTTCATCAATTGACCGATGACAAAACGGAAAGGAAGTGGCCTATGGAGGCTCTTCATGGGGAGCACACCGCCCCTCAGCTCCTCAGCCCCCTGAACCTGGCTTTTATCGGGGATGGGGTTTATGAATTGCTGGTGCGGGAGCATCTGCTGGGACTGGGCAACCGGCCGGTGGGACAGCTTCACGCGATGACGGTGGAGCTGGTGTGCGCCAAAGCGCAGTCCGACGCTTACCAGGTCTTGGCCCCGATGCTGACAGAAGAGGAGGAGGCCATCTATAAGCGGGGCCGCAACGCCCACAACACCAAAGCCCCCAAGCACAGCGATCCGGCCCAGTATCGCCGGGCCACGGGGGTGGAAGCATTGTTTGGTTTTCTGTATCTTTCCGGGAGGACAGAGCGGATTCATCAGCTGTTCCGGGCAATTCTGGAGGCGGCAGGAGAACGGGATTGCGATTGAGATGAAAGAGTTTGAAGATTTTGGGAAAGGACGTGGTGCGGGTGCAGAAGGAAAAAGGAAAAGTGGGACGTTTTCTGGTGGATATTGCATACGATTTGGTTGGATCTCTGTTTTTCGCTGTGGGACTCAGCTGTTTTTCAGCCCCCAGTGAGATTGCTCCCGGAGGCGTTTCCGGTATCGCCGTTATTCTCAACTACTTATTTGGGCTTCCTTTGGGCATGGTGACCATGGCCATCAATATCCCGCTGCTGTTGCTGGCCTGGTTTTTTCTGGGGCGGGATTTCACTGTCAAAACCCTGAAATCAGTGCTGATTCTCACCATTATGCTGGACTATGTGGCGCCGTACTTTCCCATCTATCAAGGCGAATATATTTTGGCGGCGCTGTTCGGCGGTTTGGGGATCGGCGTGGGATTGGCCATCATCTTTATGCGCGGTTCCACCACAGGGGGCACCGATATTCTCTCCCGGTTGATTCAACGGCGCTATCGTCATGTTCCCATCGGGAAAATGATGATGGGCATCGATATGGTAGTGCTGGTTTGCTCCATGCTGGTGTTCCGCAACATTGAGGCGGGCCTTTATGGACTGATCTGTATTTTCGCCTCGGCGAAGGCTCTTGACAGTATCCTGTATGGTATGGACAACGGAAAAGTTCTCCTGGTTTTTTCCTCCAAGGTGGAGGAGATGGGCCAGAAGATCCTGGTGGATCTGTTCCGTGGAGTCACCTTCCTGCGGGGCGTCGGCGCCTATTCCGGGGAAGATCGCCAGGTGATGCTCTGCGCTGTGCGCACCAATGAGTATCACAAGGCGGAAGAGATCATTAAGGAGTTTGATCCGGAGGCCTTTGTCATCACCCTGGAAGCAGGTGAGATTCAGGGCTATGGCTTCCGCTATCTGACAGAGGAAAAAGTGACCTGACAAAACAAAAAAGGCCGCTTCACAAGTGTAAAGAAATTTAACTTTACACCATATGAAGCGGCTTTTTTACTGATGTTTTTAGGGCGAAAACGCTTTTTTCACAGGCAACACTCAAACAGCCGTCCCTGGTAAAAAAACAGGGACGGCTGCTATTTTTATCTGTGAGGGGAAATTTTACATCTGTCAGTAAATGTTGCAACAAGCCCTTGAAGCGAAAAATTCCCTCTGAAAGGAGCCTCAAAACGATCTTTGATCCAGAAAATTCAGACGTGGATTTTTCCGCCGTTTTTAAAAACGATTCTGATATTTCTGAAAGATTTCATAAAGCTGCCGTTCGATTTCCCTGGTGCGCCGCGTTTTCTCTTCCGGAGAAAGGATGGGGATCAAGTGTTCCACGGTAATCTCTTTTCCCTGAAAGAGGGCGGTTTCAACCTCCCTGCGGTAGCGGACCTCTCGCTTCATTCAGATCATTCCTTTCCCTGATGGAAATGGCGATTTTACCGAAGCCTAATATGTTCAAACAAAATCCCTGGGAGGCCCTTCACGGCTCCAAATGATCTGCAATATCCTTGAGAGAGAAGAAAATGGCGTCCGGCTGAACCTCCGAATTCTCCACATCCACCAACTTGGTTTCGCCGGTCAGAACCAATAAGCCTTTTGCGCCGTTTTTGACGCCGGTGGCTACATCCGTATAGAGCCGGTCCCCCACGAAGGCGATCTCATGGCGTTTGAAGCCGGTCTCCGCCAGGATCATTTCCACCGTCTCCGGGAACGGCTTGCCCAGATATTTGGGCTCTTTTCCGGTGGACAGGGAAATCATGGCGCACATACTGCCACAGTCCGGAATGAATCCATCCTCCGTGGGGCAGTTAATATCCAGGTGGGTCGCCAAAAACAGCGCGCCATTGCGGATGAAGGTGCAGGCCCGCTCCAGCTTTTCATAGGTCAGGGTCATGTCAAACCCCACCACCACAATGTCCGGCTGTTCCTGAGTCAGGGGAATACCGGCGCTGCGAAAGCTCTCCTCCAGGACAGGGGTCCCCAACAGATAAACCGTTTTCCCGGCATAGTGGGTTTGAAGGTATTTGATGGTGACATCCCCGGAAGTCATCACATCCTTTTCGGTGACGTGACAATTCATTTTTGCCAGCTTCTCCACATAGACGGAAGGAATCTTGGAAGAATTATTGGTGAAAAAAAGAAATTTCCGGCCAGTGCGGCGAACGGTCTCCAAAAATTCCAATGAGCCTTCGATGATCCGGTCACCCAGATAGAAGGTCCCGTCCATATCCAGCACAAAGAGGCGGATACCTTTCAGCAGCTGTGTTTTATCCATGGGTTTTGTTCTCCTTTTTTAATCTTTGAACATGACGAAGGTCGTTTTTCCGGCTTTGCCAATCCGGCGGCAAGAAAGGGGCAAAAGGGCAGGGGAGCGGCGGGATGCAACATGGAAAGGAATCCCAACCGAAAGATTGGGCGCCAAAGAGACGGCAGGCGGGACGCTGGTGTTGCAGCCGGTTTTCCTTTGGTTAAGGCCGGGGAAAATTCTCCCGTTGGAGCGCCAAGAAATCCGATTTGTCAGCTTCGCCCCTGGGTTATTATATCATGGGGCGGCGCCTTTTTCAATCAGCCCCGGGAAATTCTCCTTTCTCTTCGCTTTTTCTGCAGGGAAAAAGGAAAGGGAACAAGCGATTCCCTGACTTTCTGTTCCGGAAAATTCTTTCGGGATTTTTACGATCTTTTTTCCAGCAGACAAAATTTGTTCAAACTACCCTGGAATATTTATGCTATAATAAAACAGCTGCATTTTGCGGCAAATTTATGAAGGAGGCGTGTTTATGAAACGTCCAATGAAGCAGGCAGTCGCTCTGGCTGCCGCCGCCCTCTTGGCCCTGTCGGTTGCAGGCTGTTCTGAAAAAACAGATCCTGCCTCCGCGGCCAGTTCTCAGGGCGAGGAGAAGAAAGGGACTGTGATGGTTTATACCTCCGAGTCCCAGGATCTGGTCACTGATATGCTGGAGGATTTCAAGGCTAAAACAGGCTATGACTATTCCTTGTTCCGTTCCGGCAGCGGGGACGTGATCGCCAAGCTCAACGCCGAACTCCAAACCGGCAGCACAGAAGCGGATATACTTTGGGTGGCTGACATCGGGTATATGTACCAGCTGGACGAACAGGGGCTGATTGAACATTATACCCCGGCGGGCGCAGACCAGATCGACAGCAAGTTCAATTACAATGACTCCATGGCTTTTGAGGTGCGGCAGATTTTCAATATTATCGCCACCAACACCCTGAAAAACACTGCAGAGATCGGGGACTGGTATGATCTGTGCGATCCCGCCCTCAGTGGAAAGATCGCCATGGCCAACCCCAGCTATTCCGGCGGAGCTTTTACCACTTTGGTGGCCCATGTCAACAACGAGCAGCTGGGCTGGCAGTATTATGAGGATCTGAAGGCAAACGACATCAAGTTTGAACAGTCCAATGGCAATCTCCAGACGAAGATCTCCTCTGGGGAGTATACAGCGGTTTCTGTGGTGGATTTTATGATCCGCAACGCCCAGAATGAAGGGGCTCCGGTGGAGATTGTCTGGCCGGAATCCGGCGCGGTGATGGTGCCCACTCCTGTGGCGATGCTTTCCACCGTGGCGGAGGAGGACCGGGAGGCCTGCCATGCGCTGATGGATTATATGCTCTCGGAGGACGGACAAAAATTCTTTGTGGAGCAGGGATACATTCCCGTCAGCGAGGAGGTAGGCGTGCCGGAAGGGGCGCCCAATGTGAATGAAATCAAGGTAATGGACATGGCGCTGGATTCCTTCATCAACGATTCCGCCGCCATTCGTGAGCAGTTTGAGACCATCTTTACCGCCAATTAAACAAAGTCTGCTTTTTTAGCGGATGCTTCTGTAAGGAGCGATCCCTTCTTGCCGGATCAGCGATTCGTAGGGAGGGATCGCCCTCACCACAGTTGGCGACCAACACAACTATTTCGGCGAAAGGCGAAAATTGTGACAGAAAGAAGGATGAGCTTGAACTCCACGACGGAAAAGCTCCGGCGGAGGGGCAATCTGGAGGAAATGGCCCCCACATTGATTTGGTGGGTTACAGTGGCCCTCCTTTCCTTTGTGGTGGTTTATCCCTCCGTGGTACTCATTTGGAACAGCTTCAAAACGCCGGATGGCATTGGAATTGAAAATTATCTGGCGGTTTTTCAGGATCAGGGAATTTTGACCAGCATGAAAAACACCTTGCTGGTGGTGCTTCCCACTACAATATTTTCCACCATTCTGGGGGTGTTTTTAGCCTGGGCGGTGGTGCGCACCGATGTTCCGGGAAAGCGCCACTGGAAAACGCTGCTGGCAATCCCATATTTGATTCCGCCCTTTATCGGCGCGGTAGCCTGGACCTTTATTCTGGGGCCTGTAGGTTTTTTTAACGAGTGGATAATGAAACTTTTTCACCTTGCAGAGGCCCCTGTTGACATTTACAGTTTGGGTGGAATGGTTTTCGTCATGACGATTTACCGGTATGCGGTGCCTTATGTGGTGGTGCTGCCGGCGATGAAAAAGATTGATTCCACCATTGAGGAAGCTGCCAGGGTTTCCGGCGCGAATCCATGGCGCACCATGATTGATGTGACGCTGCCGCTGCTGACCCCTTCCATTATGGGGGCGACGCTGCTGGTTTTTATGTTTATCCTGGCAGATTTCGGCGTTTCCGCGGTGCTGGGCGCGCCCAACCAGATTCGCCTGATGACCACCCAGATCTATTATCTGATTAATCGTCCGGACCTTCCGAATAATCTTCAGCTGGCGGCTGCTTACTCGCTGCTGCTGGCGATGTTCGGGCTGGCTGGACTGTGGGCCTACAACCGGGTGCTGCGCACCAACAAGTATGTGGTAGTGGTGGGCAAAAGTACGGCAGCCCAGCCCACTCCGTTGGGGAAGGGACGTTGGCCCCTGTTTGCCGTTTTAACAGGAATTTTTCTGGTGACTACGGTTGCGCCCATTGCCGCCACTGCGGTTACCGCTGTTACCAAAACCTTTGGTCTCCCTTTGGGGCTGGAAAATATTACGCTGCGGAATTTTGTGCGGCTGCTGGATTTGTCCAACATCAAGCGGGCTTTCTGCAACAGTCTGTTTTTGTCTGCAGCTTCCGGACTGCTGGTGACGGTGATTGCGCTGGCGGTGGCTTATGTGGCCATCAAAGGAGGAATCCGGCGCTTCCACGGCGTGCGCCTGATGCAGGTGATGGTGACGCTGCCTTATGCGGTTCCTGGCACAATCATCGCTTTGGCTATGATTTTGGCATTTGCTCAACCGCTGCCGCTGACAGGAATAAAATTATATGGCACCATCTGGATTCTGCTGGTGGCTTATGTTGCGAGATTTATGAACTTGGGATATAACAATATCTCCGGCGCCATCAGCCAGATTGACCGGTCCCTGGAGGAAGCATCCAGGGTTTCGGGAGCTTCCCATCTGAGAACCTTTCAGAAGATTATGCTGCCGCTGCTGATGCCCAGTTTGTACAGCTCCTTTTTCCTGGTGGTAGCGCCCACCCTGTCGGAGATCACCTTGTCTTCACTGCTGTGGTCAGTGGGGAACGAAACCATTGGAACGGTGGTTTTTTCCACCCAGGAGGAAGGAAAAATACTGCTGACGGCAGCGCTGGCAATTATTTTGATTCTGATTGTGGTGGTGCTGAACTTTTTGGTACGGCATTTTTCAGGGGATGACGTGGGAATCTGATCCATTTTTTCTTCATCTTCCGCTATCAATGAAAAAACAGACCGGAAACAGAGGCGTTTCAAAAACGCTGTCTGACGGTCTGTTTTTTTCTGATTTCATTGGGAGTGAAGGCCCATGGGAAAAGGCCCGGACCACTCATCCCCTCAAAGCAATTCCGGATCGGGAATGGCGGCAATATCGCTTTTTACTGTTTTAAGTACAAAATGGGTGTGGGTAGCGGAAACGCCCTCGATGCTTTTGATCTGACGATGGATTTGCTCCAGGCTGTCAGAGGAATGGGTGAGGATTTTAATAATAAAATCGTAATCGCCTGTGAGATAATAGCAGGAAACGATGCTTTTATTTTCCTGGACCATTTTTACAAAATTATCGTAATAGTTGGGATGTTCCAGGCTGACCTCCATCACCGCGGTGACATCGTTTCCCAACCGTTTTTGATCCAGAACCACGGTGTAGCCTTTGATGATCCCGGAAGTCTCCATTTTATGGATGCGGTCAATGACGGAAGAGACGGAGAGGTTGATTTCATCACTGATCGCGGAAGCCTTTTGACGGGCATTATCCTTTAAACAGGTGAGAATTTTGTGATCGATCTGGTCCATAAGAAATTCCTCCTTTTAGATGAACAATGGCAAAACCGTTTTCGCATTTACAGAAAACATTGGAACAAGACCAAAAGGGATCTTGTTCCTGCATCTATTAGAAAGAGTAACATATTTTAAGGAATCTTTCAATGATTATTTGGTTTAATGTTGCAATTCCATGTAAATTTTAAGGAGAAGCTGGGGGGAGGCAGGAAAATGGATGGCATGGATAAAGGAAAGAAAAACAAAGTTCAGCGCAAAACAAACACCGGCAGGATATAAGTTGTCCTGCCGGTGTTTGTTCATCTTTCGGGAAGGAAATGGGACAGCTTTGTCCTGAAAATCGGACAAGGAGAGATCTCCCGGTGTCAGTCGATTTTAATCACCGCTTTCACAATGTCCGCTTTATTGTTCACGCTGTAGTCCATGGCTTTCTGAGCTTCGTCCAGAGTGAAAATGTTGGTCACAATGCCTTTCAGGTTCACTTTGCCCGCAGCGACAGCTTCAATCGCCAGGGGATAAATATGGCGGTAACGGAAGACGGTTTTAAACGTCAGTTCCTTATCCAGCACCAGGCTCATGGGCAACGTCATTTCACCGCTTTTGCTGTAGCCCACCAGAACAATGGTAGAACCTTTTTTAACAGCGTCAATGGCCTGTCTGGTGGTGATTTCCGTTCCTGCTGTTTCCACCGCCAGATCCACCCCTGCCCCCTGAGTCAGCTCCAGCAGACGGCCTGTTACATCTTCTTTACTGCCGTTGATGACAGCGGTTGCACCCAGCTCCAGGGCTTTTTCCAGACGTTTTTCCAGAATATCCACTACATAAACCTCTGATACGCCCCGGGCTTTCAATGCCATCATGGAAACAAGACCGATACAGCCGGCGCCCATTACGACAGCTTTTTGCCCCAAGTGCGCATCTCCCTGGATTGCCGCATGAAATCCAACCGCCAACGGCTCAATAAGAGCGCCCTCCAGGGTGCTGACATTGTCCGGCAACTTGAAGCATAATCCCGCTTCATGGGCCACATATTGCTGAAATACGCCGTCTACCGGCGGCGTCGCAAAAAAGATCACATCGGGACAGAGATTATAGCGCCCGGTTTTACAGAATTCACAGTGTCCGCAGGTTTTTCCAGGCTCCAGTGCCACCCGGTCACCAACTTTAAGGTGGGTAACCTTTTTGCCCACCTCCACCACGGTTCCACCAGGCTCATGTCCCAAAACAAAGGGCGGCTTGACCACATAATCTCCAATGGCGCCTGTCTCATAGTAATGCAGATCGCTGCCGCAAATTCCTACATATTCCAGCTTAACCAAAACCTCGTCGTCTCCAACGGGAGGAATCTCCCGCTGCTCAAACCCCATTTTTCCAATGCCTTCCATAATCGCAACTTTCATTTTTCCTTCCATCACAGCGCCTCCGTTTCAAATAATGTCAACTTTTAATTATACTTAATTAAATTACTTTATTATGTAAACATTGTAAAATGATTTCTCGTATTTGTCAATTATATTTAGAAAATTAGATCAAAAAATGAAAAACCACAAAATCGGAAAAGAGACCATAGATCAAAGCCATGAAAGGGAAGAAAAATGTTGAGCGTGTCGAAAAAGTTCGACACGCTTCCAGGGGGTATCCCATACCCCCTGGATACGATTCTGGTTCCAGAAGAAACCAGAATCGATACCCCCGGTTTCGCGCCCCTGTGGGCGCGGGTCGTGGGATAAAAATCAGGCG
>CASFXA010000174.1 GCA_949298535.1 uncultured Oscillospiraceae bacterium | reverse complement strand
GGGGTGAGAAGCTCCCGATTGTGGCAGTAGAAGCAGTCCAGATCGCATCCCCGCACAAAGGCCACGCAGCTGAGATTTCCCGGGAAATCAATGGTGCTCACCTTTTGCAGCCCGCCGAAGATCATACCGCTTCCTCCTCCCAGGGGAGGACATACTTTTTCCGCAGGCGGTATTCTTCCGCTTTGCCCTTGTGGAAGTTCTGTACCGGCCGCAGATAACCCACCACCCGGGTCCATACCTCCGCTTCGTGGCCGCAGGTGGGGCAGGTGAAATGTTCTCCGGAGATGTATCCGTGTTCCGGGCAGACGGAGAAGGTGGGGGTCAGGGAGAGATAGGGCAGTTTATAGTTCTGGAAGGCCCGGCGCAGCAGTTTTTTCGCCACTTCGGTGTCCCGGATCTGTTCCCCCAGATAGAGGTGGAGGACGGTGCCTCCGGTATATTTGCACTGCAATTCATCCTGGAGGTCCAGGGTCTCAAAGATGTCGTCGGTGAATCCCACCGGCAGCTGGGAGGAGTTGGTATAGTAGGGAACCTCCTCCCCGGCGGTGATGATCTCCGGGTACCGCTCCCGGTCCAGCTGGGCCAGGCGGTAGCTGGTGCCCTCGGCGGGGGTGGCCTCCAGATTGTAGAAGTGTCCGGTTTCCTCCTGAATGGCAGCGATCAGTTCCCGGAGGTAGTCCAGGGTCTCCAGTCCAAAGGCCTGCCCCTCAGGGGTGGTCAGGTCCTTGCCCAGAAAGTTTAAGCAGGCTTCGTTCATCCCCACCAGACCGATGGTGTTGAAGTGGTTGTACCAGTAGCTGCCGGTACGGGCCTTTACGTCCTCCAGATAGTGAGCGGAGTAGGGATACATCCCGTTGACGGTTTGCTCCTCGATGGTTTTCCGTTTGATCTCCAGGCTGTTCCGGGCGATGTCCACCAGTTTGCGGAGGCGGACTTTGTAGTCCTCCTTGTCCCTGGCCAGATAGGCTGCCCGGGGCAGATTGAGGGTCACCACCCCGATGGAGCCGGTGAGGGGATTGGAGCCGAACAGCCCGCCGCCCCGCTTCCGCAGTTCCTTGGTGTCCAGCCGCAGGCGGCAGCACATGGACAGAGCGTCCTCCGGGGAGAGATCGGAGTTGACGTAGTTGGAAAAGTAGGGGATCCCGTATTTGCAGGTGATCTCCATAAATTTATCGGTAACGGGGCTGTCCCACTGGAACTCATTGGTGACGTTGATGGTGGGGATAGGGAAGGTGAAGACGCGGCCCTGTTTATCCCCTTCCATCATCACATCGCAGAAGGCGGTGTTCAGCAGATCCATTTCCGCCTGGAAATCCCCATAGCACTCCGCCATTACCTGTCCGCCGATGATGACCTTTTGATCCCGGAGCGTTCTGGGAGGCGTCAGATCAAAGGTGAGGTTGGAAAAGGGGCACTGGAAGCCCACCCGGGTGGGGACGTTGAGGTTAAAGACAAACTCCTGGAGAGCCTGTTTGACGGCAGTATAGTCCAGCTTGTCATACCGGATGAAGGGGGCGCAGTAGGTGTCGAAGGAGGACCAGGCCTGAGCGCCGGCGGTTTCCCCCTGAGTGGTGAAGGTGGAATTCACAATCTGCCCCAGGAAGGAGCGAAGATGCCTGGCGGGCTTGGATTCCACCTTTCCCGGGACGCCGCCGAAGCCCAGCATCAGCAGCTGCCGCAGATCCCAGCCGGCACAGTAGGGACCAAAGAAACCCAGATCGTGGAGGTGCAGGTCCCCGGAGAGATGGGCTTTCCGGATTTCCTCCGGATAGACCTCATGGAGCCAATATTGTTTGGTGAAGGTCTCCCGGATGTAGTTGTTCATGCCGTTGATGGATTTTTGAGCGTTGGCGTTCTCCTTCACCTGCCAGTCCATATCCTCCATATAGCTGGAAAACATCTCGATGGTAGCGCCGATGAGGGCGTTGGCCTCCCGGGCTCCCCGGCGCTTTTCCCGATATAGGATGTAGGCTTTTGCGGTGCGGGCGTGTCCGTTTTCAATGAGGACCTTTTCCACCAGGTCCTGGATCTGTTCCACTTCCACCGTTCCCAGGGGATAGCGTTCCTCGGCCATTTTTACCACCTGGCGGCACAGCTCTTCCGAGCGTTCCCAGTCGTTGCCTCCCACGGCATTGGCCGCCTTGAAGATGGCTCTGGTGATTTTTTCCGGGGTGAAGGGGACCACTTCACCGCTGCGTTTGCGGATGGATTGGATGGTTGACATGACAGCATCTTCCTTTCTCTGGCTACCCTGTGAAGGACGGCTGTTGTGTGTCCGGACACAAAAAACGCGCGGCCCGGGACAGGCACGCGCATCGCTAGCCCGCTCCTCGCCATACTCCGTGGCGGCGGCATACATCGGCAGGTATTCCGGCTTTGGACCGCTGTCCGCGCCTTCCCGGAAAAAACCAGTGGCATGATGGCGGACAGGGAACAGGAAAAAGCCTGTTTCGTTCCATACGGCGGCGGGACCGCGCGGGATTTCCACCCGCTTCCCTCTTTCGGCCAGCTCCCGACAGAGGGAGAGGCACCGATGCAGTATCACAAGATATGGTTAATATTTTTGTGTTTGCACGATTATCATACTATATCTTGTGGTTTGTGTCAATGGGCTTTTCCGCTTTATTTTCTCTGGGAAAAAAGGTCGGATTCCCGGCCTTGTTGTGAGCGGAGCCCTTTGCTATAATAAAGAAAGATGACGGGCGCAGGTGAAACTGCCCCGGGAAAGGCGGCGACAGCCATGAAAGACGAAGAAAAAGTGCTGGATTATCTACGTGGAGCCTCCTTGCGGGGATGGGAGTTGTTTGGAGCCCATCCGGACCCGGAGGATACCACTTTTACTGTTTACGCCCCGGCTGCGGTGTCAGTGAGCCTTATTTGCAGCGCCCGGGACTGGCAGCCGCTGCCTATGGAGCGGGATGAGCATGGGATTTGGCGGTTGCGGTTGGAGGGAAACCTGGAGGGGGCGATGTACAAGTATCGCGTTACCACCGGGGAAGGGAAGACCTATGACCGGATAGATCCCTACGCCTTTTGGTGTGAGCGGCGGCCCAATACGGCGTCTATTGTTACCAGCTTAAAAGGATACCAATGGAAAGACGGAGACTGGATGGCCCGGCGCAGCCGCTGTCATGACCGCCCCATGAACATTTATGAGGTTCATGCCGGCTCCTGGAAGCGCAATCCCCCTGGGGAGGATGACCCAAAGGCGGAGAACAATTTTTACTCCTACCGCCAGCTGGCGGAGGAATTGGTGCCCTATCTTCAGGAGATGGGCTACACCCATCTGGAACTGATGCCCCTGATGGAGCATCCTTTGGATGCTTCCTGGGGTTATCAGGTGACCGGCTATTTCGCCCCCACCAGCCGCTATGGCAGTCCCAGGGAGCTGATGGAGCTGGTGGACCGGTGCCATCAGGCGGGAATCGGGGTGCTGCTGGATTTTGTTCCGTTGCATTTTGTCCGGGATTTTTACGCCCTGCACCTGTATGACGGCTCCTGCCTGTATGAGCCGGACCGGGAGGAAGAGCGGTATACCCAGTGGGGAACGGCTCTCTTTGATTTTACAAAGCCTCACGTTCTCAGCTTTGTCAAATCCGCTTTGGATTTCTGGCTGAGTGTTTACCATTTCGACGGCATCCGCTATGATGCGGTGGCCAATCTGGTTTACCGGGATGGCAACAGGGATCGGGGGCTGAATGAGCCGGGAATCTGGTTTTTAAAAAACGCCAACTTTGCTTTGCATCAGGCACATTGTTCCGTTATGCTCATCGCAGAGGATTCCTCCACCTACCCGAAGGTTACCGCTCCGGTGGAATATGGGGGATTGGGTTTTGATTACAAGTGGGCCATGGGCTGGATGCACGACACCCTGGATTACCTGGCCTTGCCCTTTGAATATCGCAGCGGCAGTTACAACAAGCTCACCTTTGCCATGAGCTATTTTCACAGCGAAAACTTTCTGCTGCCCTTTTCCCATGACGAAGTGGTCCACGGCAAACGGACCATCCTCGACAAAATCTGGGGCATCTTTGAGGAGAAGTTTTCCCAACTGCGCACGCTCTATCTGTTTATGTTCACCCATCCGGGGAAAAAATTGAACTTTATGGGCAATGATTTGGGCGAATTTAAGGAGTGGGATGAAAGCAAAGCCCTGGGATGGAATCTGCTTACCTATCCCGCTCATGACTGCTTTCACCGGTATCTCCAAAAGCTCCATCATCTTTATCTGGAAGAACCGGCTCTGTGGAAAGGGGATTATCATCCCCAGGGGCTGCGGTGGCTGGATGTGGATAACTATACCCGGTCAGTTTACGCGTTTGAACGGTGGGACCTGGGGGAGAGCCGGCTGGCGGCGATCTTCAATTTTTCGGAACATCTGTGGGAGAATTATACCCTTCGGGGACTGCCGCCCCGGGCGGTGTGCAGGCTGCTTCTGAACACCGACGCTTTGGAGCTGGGAGGCGGCGGCAGACCGGTGCCGCAGGTGCTGCAGGCCAACCGCCAGGGAGAGCTGCAGCTGGATTTGGCGCCCTTCGGCGGGTTGCTGCTGCGGATAGAGGCGCCTGATGAAGCGGAGGAAGAAAAGGCGGAGGGCCCCTCCTGCAGGCAGCGGAGGCAGGACCTTGTCAGCGCTGCTGCAGAGCCCTCAAAAACAACAGATTGAGCAGCGTTCCCGAAGTTTTGAAAGGCTGCGGGCAGAAGAACCCCTGACGAGAGCGGCCTCATATGCAAGGGGAAATCATTGATATAACAGGGGCGGCTGCCTTTTGCTTCCGCCTCTGTGGATCTGGCAGGCGGAGGGACAATGGCTACAGATTTTGGTTCCGCCATCCTCCAAGGGACTGAAGGGGCTTAAAAATATCCGGACGGGAGAAGAAAATCCAAGATTTCTTTCCGGTTTTGCGACAGAAAAACAGACCGACAATTTGGCCTATGCCATCATGCCGGTCTGTTTTTTTATGGGGAAGGATCAGGAATTTTTATCGGCATCCTCCTCAGAGGAGAACAGTTGGGGAGGCAGCCCCTCCTGCTCCGCAAAAGCGTTGTCATATACGCCGTATCTGTGGGGATCCGCTTCCTCCTTTTGGGGAGCGTCTTTTTCTTTGCGGCGGAACAATCCTCTGCGTTTCTTCTTGTCCCGGGGATCTTTTTTATTCATCAGCAGGTAGAAGTTGGGCAGCAGCAGCAGGGTCAGGAGGGTGGAAGCGCACAATCCGCCGATGATGATAACCGCCATACCTTGCATGATCTCTGCGCCGTCGCCGATGCCCAGCGCCATGGGAACCATGGACAGCACCGTGGTCAGGGTGGTCATCAGAATGGGGCGCATCCGGGTTTTTCCGGCGTAGATGAGTGCTGTTTCCGCATCCATGCTGGTGCGCAGTTGGTTGGTGGTGTCAATGAACAGGATACCGTTGTTCACCACGATGCCCACCAGCATCAGAAGGCCCATCAGGGAGGGCATACTCAGGGTGACGCCGGTGAGGAACAAAGCGCCGAAGGATCCGATCAGGGAGAAGGGGATACACAGCATCACCACCAGGGAGAACCGGGCGGATTCAAACTGCATCGCCATCACCATGAACACCAGGAACACAGCGGACAAAATAGCGCTGCCCATGGCGGAGAATTCTTCGTTCATGGCCTCCATGGTGCTGCCCTGGCGCATCTGAACGCCGTTGGGAAGCTCCATCTGCGCCACTTTTCCGTAGATTTCCTGCGTGGCGGTGAGGCGGGCCGCCGTGGTGGGCTGGCCGGTGATGGTGACGACATACATATTGTCGATCTTGGTAATGCTCTGGGGGGCGTTGGAGTAGGTGATCTCCGCCACGTCCAGCAGGGGAACCTTTTTGCCGGTGGCAGAGAGAATGGTCAGTCCGGAAAGATCGCTGATGGTTTCGTACTGATCCTCCGGATATTCCACCCAGACGTCATACTGGTTGCCATCCTGGCTGATGGTCATGGCGTTTTTTCCATCCATGACGTTGCTGACGGTGCTGACCACCTGATAGGGGGAAAGCCCCACTGCGCTGGCCTTGATGGGGTCCACCACAATCTCCGCCTGAGGATTGCCGTCAGTCAGGTCCGAAGAGGCTTTGATGATGCTGTCGCTTTCCCGCATCATGGCCAGGACCTGTTCCGCAGCTTCTTTCAGCTGATCCCGGTCCGTGCTCTCCAGATAAAGCTGGACGCTGCCGCCGCCGGACATGGCGTCCGCCATATTGTAGGAGCTGACAGAGACCGTGTAATCCACAGTATCCGCGGTTTCCTGACGCCATTGGTCCACCACCTGGTCGGTGGTCATTGCCCGGTCCCCTTTGAGGTAGACGGAAATGCTCAGGGAACCGCTGCTGCCGCTGACCGAGTAACGGTCCACATCAGGATGAGCCTGAATCATTTCCTCCAGGGAGGAAGCGATGGCGTCAACATTTTCCAGCTTCAAGCCTGGCCGGGTTTCCACCGTGATGTCAATGGTGCCCTGATCGATGGAGGGAATCAGTTCCATCGGTACGAAGCTCAGCAGCACAAAGGAGATCACCAGCAGCGCCACAGCAATGAAGACCACCAGTTTTTTGCGGGGGAAGAGCCGCTTCAGGAAACGACCATAGGCCTCGCCCACACGGCGAAGCGCCCTGGTGGCCCAAATGTCTTCCTTTTCCCGGGGCTCCACACGGCAGAAAAGCAAAGGCACCAGGGTCAAAGCGGAAATGAGGGAAGCCACCAGTGAGAAGATGATGGTAAAGCCCAGCTGTTTAAACAGCTGCCCGGTCATGCCCTGCATAATGGAAATGGGCAGGAACACCACGATGGTGGTAATGGTGGAGGCGATAATGGAGCTGGTGACCACCCGGGTGCCTTCCAAAGCGGCTTCCTGGAAGGGCATTTTCTGCTCCCGGTGGCGGAAGCAGCTCTCCAGTACCACGATGGAGTTATCCACCATCATACCGACGCCAATAACCAGACCGCCCAGGGAGATGATATTGAAGGAAAAGCCCATGGCGTTCATGAGGATGATGGTGGTCAGCACAGAAATGGGCATAGAGCTGCCTACGATGATGGAAGCCCGCCATTCGCCGAAAAAGATGAACAGCACCACCATGGATAAAACGATACCCAAAATCAGCGTGGAAATAACGGTCTGAATAGCGCTGACAATCTGTTCGCTGCTGTCATTGATGACCGAAAGCTCCACGCCCATCCCCTGCTGATTAAGGCGTTCCATGGTGCTGATGGCTCCCCGGCTGACATCCAGGGTACTGGCGCTCTGACGCTTGGTGATGCTGAGGGTCACCGTTTCCTCACCGTTGTAGCGGCTGATGGATTCGGCGGGACGTTTGGCCTGGTAAATATCTGCCACATCGCTCAGGTGAATAACAGCGCCGGTGGAGGTGGAGATGGGCATCTGCCGCAGGCCCTCCACGGAATCATATGTAACGCCGCCCCTCAGGGTCAGTTCCGCGCTTCCCCGGTCCGCAGTGCCTGCGGGGAGGGAGAAATCTGCCGAGGACATAGCGGAAACGATTTGGCTCATATCCAGACCATACTGGTCCAGCTGGTCCTCCCGGAGGCAGACGCTGATATAGTCCTGCTGGCCGCCGTAGACGTCCACCGACGCAACGCCGGAGATTTTTTCAAATTCAGGAACAATGTTGTCCTCCACATAGTTGAGCAGGTCCACATTGCCCGCGGCCTTTACCGACAGGGTGATGGTAGCCATGGCGTCCATGGACATTTCAATGATGGTGGGATCGCTGGCGTTGTCCGGCAAAGCGGCGGAATACATATCCAGCTTCTTTTGCAGATCCATGTGGGCGACATCCATATCGGTGCCATAGGAAAATTGCAGCGCCAGCATGGCCATTCCTTCTTGGGATACGGACTGAATGGTCTCCACGCCGGACAAGGTGGAAACAGCGCTTTCCAGCACGCTGGTGACCATTTCCTCCACTTCTTCCGGACCGGCGCCAGAATAAGAACTCATGACGATCATGATGGGCATTTCCATCTCAGGAATCAATTCCAGGGGAGCGCCCAACATCGCCTGGATGCCAAACACGATGAGCGCCAGCAGGATGATGAACACCGAGACCGGACGCCTCATGGTAAGTTTTGTCAAGTTCACCGTTTTTTCCTCCTGTTACTGGGCTGCAACGGCGGATACGCCATCCACCATGTTGGGATTCCAGGATGTGATGACCGGATCTCCGTCTGTGATGCCGGAAAGGATCTCCACCTGCTCCTCATTGGAAATACCGGTTTCCACATCGACGCGGGTAACGACGCCGTCCTTCAGCAGATAGAGGTATGCGTCGCCATCCTCATAATAAACCGCGTCCTGAGATACCAGCAGCGCATCGTCCGCTTTTTGGGTGGGAGCGGTCACCTTCACAGTCAGACCGGTGAGCAGCTCCGGGGCCTCCTGGGTGAGGGTCGCCTTGACAGTAAACAAGCCGGTTTGCCCGTTGACCATGGTGCCCACCTCGGTGACCACCGCCTCATACTCCTTGCCGCTCTTTTCCACGGCAACGGAATCTCCGATCTTCATGGTCATCACCGCGTCGGAGGAAACGTCAAAGGTAATGGTCATGGCGCTTTTATTGGAAATGATAAAAGCGGGGGAACCGGTGGAGGCCATATTCATTTCCGTAACAGAGACGCTTTCCACCACGCCGTCGATGGGCGCATAGAGCTTGGTGTGATCCAGAGTCTCCATAGCGGCGTCCAGAGCCACCTGTGCCTGTTCCAAGGTGGCGGCGGCTACTTCGTCCAGTTCCTCCTTCCCTTCCAGCATGGTGATGTTGTAGGAATTTTTGGCGTTGTTGTAGGTTTTGCGGAGGTAGTCTTCCGTACTCTTCAGCCCGGAAAGCTGTGCCTGAAGCTGAGCAAGCTGTGCCTCCAGTTCCGCGCTGCTGGCGCCCACCGGCAGCTCCGCAATTTGCTTTTTCAGCTCCCGGATGGCGTCTTCGCACTCGTCCACCGCGTCGGAAGCGTCCTGATAGTTTTCATAAGCGGTATCAAAGGCGGTATCCAGCTGCTGGAGGCTGGATTTGTAGCTGCTGCCGGTCATCTGGTCCACCTGGGCCGCGGCAGAACGATAGGCTGCCTGAGCCTGCCGGACAGAGGTCATCAGATCCTCTGTGCTGATCTGGAACAGCAGCTCGCCTTTTTTTACGGTGTCTCCCGGCTGGAAGTTGACCTTTTCCACTGTACCGGACACCTTGGGAATCACAGAGACCATCTGATCCGGCTGCACCGTTCCCACAAAGGAGGTGTTCAGCTCCAGGTTTCCTCTGGAAGCGGGCTCCACCGAAACCAATATGACAGACGTTTCTTCGGTGGAGGCGGCGACGGCTTCCCCTGAATTTCCAGAGCAGCCCGCCGCTGCCAGGACCATGGCTCCCGCTGCTGCCAGCGCCATCATTCTCGCAACATTTCTGTTCATTCCTCGTATCCTCCCAATATCAACCTGCCAGAGAAAGAACTGTTTCCCTGACGCGAAAGGGCAGAGCCCTGTCGTTTCTGTACCATTGCATTAGTACAATGTAAATCTTACTACATCCATTGCCGATGTCAAGTGAAAAACTTTTCAGTTTTTACTTCTTCACAAGGTTGCCGGTTTTTGAAAAAAGATGGTATTGCTTTTCACAAATGTGCAAATATTGGTCCATCGCCTGCAATCCATCCAGCACCTTTTGCTGGAGCTGAGGGGGCGTGTCGTTTCCCCGGAAGCGATAGAATCGGTCATGTTCCTGCTCAACATGGTGAATCAATGCCCGACCACAGGGGGTTACATCTATGTAAACGACCCTCTCGTCCTCCGCACTTCGTTTTCGCTGAACGAGACCCTGTTTTTCCATCCTATTGCACAAAGAGGACAAATTCCCTTTGGTCATATGAAGGCGTTGACTGAGAGCGCTCATTGGCATTTCGCCTGAACGGACCAGTTCTCCCAGTACAAAGGACTGAGCCAGGGTTATGCCGCAGTCCTCCTGCACCTGCTCCAGCAGCCGCTGCATCCTTAAAAATAGATTTCTGCCTTCCGCGGTCCATTTTCGGTCAAACTTTTCCAAGTTCAATCTTCTGTCCCCACCTTTTGCTGTTTTTCTGGTTGACGGATGCCGACCAGGAAATTTAGTTTACATATAAACTATTCCGGTTGTGATTATACGTTCTGTGGACGCAGGCTGTCAAGACTCTTCCTCTGGTGTTTAAAAATTGTTCAGAAAGATCGTTCCATCGATCCCCTCCCACTTTTAAAAAGAGGGGAAAAAGAATCAATGGTCGTGAATTTTTCCATTAAAAAAGAAAAGGACAAAGAGCCGAACAGAATAAGAAACAAACGCGGCAGGGAGGTTGTTTTCCACCAGAAAGGTTCTGCCTTTGTTTTAAAGCCTCCCTGCGTTTTTTATTTGATTTTCAGGAATTGTTGGGAGAGGGGACGCCCCCGGGTGCGGCTGATGGCATCGCTTTCTTTCCACCGGACAGGGAGAAGGAGACCGTCCAAAACCTGGTCGAAAACAACGAACGAAGGTTGAAAGCGCCAGCGGGGGAGTAAAATCGGCTCCGTCTGGGTTCTGGTCCTTGGCGGGTGTCAGCCGGACGTCGTCCTATTCTGTTTTGCTTTCCCGTCCGGTTGTTCGGAAAACGGTGTTGCCCCTCATCTGCTGAGGGTATCCTTCTCTGGAAAAGGCAGATTCCCGGAATTTCCCTTTTTTCCAATCGTCAGAAAATCCTGAAAGTAGTGGCATTTTTGGTTAAAATATGGTATACTATCCCGGTCAGATGGGGATGGATTTTGTATGTTCTCCACAAGAACCTTGCAGAAAAGAAGAGAAAAGATCCCGCGGTAAGGGACCTGTTCGTCTTTGCAAAAATTGGTTGGAATAGGCAAACCTCCGCTGATTTCGGGAGGATCCATCTGCGCTCATCTGGCGGAAGCCCCGGCTTTTTTATCCGGGCGGTCTTTGCCAAAGTGATCATTCAAAACAGGAGGACTTATCTCATGTGGGCCTATGACAGTGTTTTTTATCAGATTTATCCCCTGGGCCTCTGCGGGGCGCCGGCGGAGAACAATGGGGTTTTGTCTCACCGGATTCTGGCGTTGGAACAATATCTTCCCCATCTGCAAAAGCTGGGGGTGGACGCCGTTTATTTTTGTCCCGTCTTTGAGTCGGACCGCCACGGCTATGATACCCGGGATTATCGGACCATCGACTGCCGCTTGGGCAGCAATGAGGACTTTCGCCGGCTGTGCCGCCAATTTCATCAAAGTGGAATCCGGGTGGTGCTGGACGGAGTGTTCAACCATGTGGGACGGGGATTCTGGGCCTTTGAAGATGTGCGGAAAAACCGGGAAGCATCCCCCTATCGGGATTGGTTCCATTTGAATTTCGGCGGCAACAGCTGCTACAATGATGGTTTCTGGTATGAGGGCTGGGAGGGCCATTACGAGCTGGTCAAATTGAATCTCCGCAATCCGGCGGTCGTGCGTTACCTGCTGGAAACGGTGCAGATGTGGGCGGAGGAGTTTGAAATCGACGGCATCCGGCTGGATGTGGCCTACTGCCTGGATCGGGATTTTCTCCGCAGCCTCCGCAGCTTTTGCGACTGCCTGGGGCGGGAGCTGTTTTTGGTGGGGGAGATGCTCCACGGAGACTATAACGGCGTGATGAACGACCAGATGCTTCACAGCGTCACCAACTATGAATGTTATAAAGGGCTTTATTCCAGTTTTAATTCTCTGAATCTTTTTGAGATCACCCATTCCCTGCTGCGGCAGTTCGGACCGGAAAACTGGACGCTGTACAAAGGCAAGCATCTGTTGTCCTTTGTGGACAATCACGACGTCACCCGTGTGGCCAGTATCCTCAAGGATCAGCGGCACCTGCCCCTGATTTACGGGCTGCTCTTTGCCATGCCGGGGATTCCCTGCCTCTACTATGGCAGCGAGTGGGGAGTGAAAGGGGAGAAATCCCAGGGGGATGGCGCTCTTCGGCCTGCGCTGCCGAATCCCCAGTGGAATGATCTGACGGAGTGGATCGCCCGCTGTGCCGCAGCCCATCGGCAGACCCCTGCCCTGTGTCACGGAGACTTTCGCAGCATGGCGCTGACCAACCGGCAGGTGGTGTTCCGCCGGGAGTTTCAGGGCCAGCGGGTCTATTGCGCCATCAACGCTGACGAGAAACCTTATACCGCCCGTTTTGACGGTCAGGGGGACTTGGTCCGCGGACTGCTCTCGGGGGGAGAAACACGGCTGGAGGGCGCGCTGGAGCTTCCGCCCTACAGTGTGGAATATTGGTTGGCCCAGTAAAAGCGACGCTTCCAAAGAAGTTTCTAAAATTGCAAAAAACAATGCGGCACAATCCCGAAGAAAAGGACTGTGCCGCATGATTTTTTGATGAAACGCTCATCGCTCCCGGAAAAGGGGCGATTGTTTTGCGCAGAGATTATTTTTCCGCCGGCAGATCCTCCGGAGAGGCGCTGTCGCTGTAGCAATAGGAATAAGGATCCTGAGCGATTTCATGAGCGGTTTGCACGCATCCGGCCATCTGAGCCAACAGCTGACGCATCCGCCCCATGGCCATGGTCATAGTGTGGCACTGCTCCAGCATCCCGTTCTGAATTTTGTCCGCGTCTGTTTTGGAATCCTGGATAATGGTTTGAGCGGTTGCTCTGGCGTTCTCCAGGATCTGCTGCCGTTCCTCCTGAGCCTGCCGGCGGATGGTTTCTCCGTGGCTCTGGGCCTCCTCGATCAGCTGACCGCAGCGGGTCTGAGTATCGGCCAGCAGCCGGGAAATGGCGTCCTGCCGCTCCAGATAAAGGGCAACCTTGGCCCGGGCGTCATCCAGCTCCCGCTCCAAAGCCTTTCCCTTGTTGACCAGAGTGGTGATATACTCCTGGGCGGTATCCATGGCGGTCTGCATTTCTCCCCGGGTCTTTTCACTGGCAGCCAACTGCTGGGCCAGCTCCTCCTTTTCCTTCTCCGCGGCTTCCAGCCGGGCAGTCAGATCTTCTTTTTCCTGTTGGGCGGTCTCCTTCATACGGTTGATGCAGGAGGTCACTTCCTCCTTGTCATAGCCCATGACGGCGGATTTAAACAAATCATTTTTGCTCATAGGGCGGATTCTCCTTCTTCTTCCTCGGCTGGGGCGGAACGTCTGGTGGGTATTCCGCCGCTGATAGGGCCATTATAGCATAAATCGGCGAAAAAGAACAATTTTTTGTCTGAAAATATTCTTTTCCCAACAAGATGAGATGTGGTCTTTTCCCTCTGTGCTTTTGGAAAGGAAAAACCGGAGGACCAGCTTTTATTTGAGCTGTTTGGGGTGAAAAGAAGGAGGGATCAGTTAAAGGGGGCGCCTGCCGGAGATGCCTTTTACAAAAAAGCTGACCATAGCGGTGGTAATCAGCATTTCCGGAATCATGTAGGAGCCGTTATACAGCAGGGAATAGAGCCAGACAGGGGTTCCCTCCGGCGCGTAGACGCCCCAGATGAGGATCCCGCTCAGAAAGTGACAAAGGTACCGGACGGCGGTGACAGCCACGGTACCGGCCACAGCCCCCTTCACCGGGCTGGAGAATGGTTTGGCGACCACACCGGCAAGGCCCAGCACGGTGAAAGCCACCACATAATCCAGCATCACCACCAGAGCGTACCAGAAGACCGTTTCCACTGGCGGAGCGCTGATGCCGTCCAGCAGCATCTGAAGCAGACTGTAGGTGAAGCCGGTGAGAAGCCCCCACTTGGGGCCGAACATCAGGCCTGCCACAACGATGGGCGCCATAGCCGCCGCGGTGATGGAGCCGCCGTTGGGCCAGGGGGCAATTTTAACAAAGTTCAGGGCTACGGCCAAAGCCACCAAAAGGGCGCATTTGACCAGGACGAAGGTTTTGGAACTGCGGTTCATGGTTGATTCTTCCTTTCTTTTTGTCGCCTGCTGTGAATGCCGCAAAAAAGGACGCCTGAAAACCAGACGTCCTTGGGAAAGGCTGCGATAATGTCACTCCCTACGCTGGCATGATCCAGATCAGGTCGAAGGGTCATGAGGAAACGCCTCAAATCTCAGCCCGCGAATCCGGGCTCCCCTGTTGATTGTGCCCTCAGTATAATCGCAAATTTATCAAATGTCAACAAAAATCGTCAGAAAATTCCACTGCAGAATCAAATCAGTTGCAATCGAGTTCCCAAGCCTTTATAATGGGCCTGTTGAAAGCTCCCCGGACTGTTTTGCCGGTGAAAAAGGGTTTTTGTCCCGCAGGGGGAGAAGGGAAAAGCGGCAGTGGCGCGACCAAAAGAATCCCCGGTATCAGGAATGTTGAGGGCAGGGAGCGCCTCCGGGGAAGGAATGGGAAAGGACTACTGACAGATGAAAAAAGTAGCGGTATTTGATCTGGACGGCACCCTCATTGATTCTTTGCAAGGGATTGCTTTGGCCTGCAATGCGGCGCTGCGCCTTTCGGGACTGCCGGAGCATGAGGTGGAGCGGTACCGGACCTTTATAGGCAATGGTATGGATAAACTGATCCGCCGGGCGCTGCCGGAGGAGGCGGACGAGGAGATTTTTCGTCAGGTGCGCAGCGACTATGACACCATTTATTGTGATGTCTGCGCCCAGGGCTGTCCTCTTTTTCCCGGCGTGTCTGAGATGCTGGAGGAGCTGCATCGCCATGATATTCTGACGGCGGCGGTATCCAACAAGCCTCACAATCAGACCAGGGCTGTGGTCCAAAGCAGTTTTGGAACCCTGCTGGATCTGGCTCAGGGACAGCGGGAGGGCGGTCCCCTCAAGCCGGATCCCCAGACGGTGCTTCAGGTGCTGGAAAAGCTGGGGGGCCGCTGTATCAGCTACACCGGGGATTCCGAGGTGGATATGGAGACGGGAAAAAACGGAGGATTTTACACCATCGGCGTCACCTGGGGGATGAAGGAGGAACCCTTGCTGCGGCGCACCGGCGCTGACATGATCGCCCATACTGTGCCGGAGCTGGAACGTCTGATTCTGGAGGCGGCGGAGGAGCCGGAACCATAAAAATTTTCTCTTTCCTCCAAAAAAATCATTGACATTTGGGCGGGAAAGGTATATGATCTGAAATAACAATTAAAAACGCCCCAGAAAAGCGATGATGAGGACGGAAAAATGTCCTTCTCCGTTTCCAGAGAGTATGCGGTTGGTGCAAGCATATAAACGGCGATGTTTTTCCCATCACCTCGGAGCAGGAGGCCTGAATTCAGTAGGGCTTTCCCGGCTGACCGCCGTTACCCGGTCGGAATTGTCAGATTCTTTTGAGTGGTCTCCGGTTCAGGAGGCAATCAGGGTGGTACCGCGAGCAGAATTTTTTGCCCGTCCCTCAGCAGTTTTGCCAAGGGGCGGTTTTTTTGTTGCATCAACACAAACCCGCCCCCAGGGGCAGAAGAAACAGGAGGTTGTCAGTTATGGAAGTCAGACTCAAGGAAATTGCCGAGCGAATTCGCTGCTTACGGGATATTTTGGACATCAGCGAGGAAGAAATGGCCAGGGCCTGCGGGATGACAGTGGAACAGTACCGGGAAAAGGAAGCGGGCAGCGAAGATTTCTCCTTCTCCTTCCTCCTCAAATGCGCCGAGGTGCTGGGGGTGGATATGATCGAGCTGGTCACCGGAGAGGAGCCCCGCCTGACCTTCTACAGCGTGGTGCGCCGGGGCCGGGGCCTGCCCATCAAGCGCCGCAAAGGCTTTACCTATCAGCATCTGGGGTATCTGTTCAAGGATAAGAAGTGCGAGCCTTTCCTGGTCACCGCCCCTTATTCCGAGGAGGAGCAGAGCGCGCCCATTCATCTGTCCTATCATGACGGGCAGGAGTTTGACTTTATTCTCAAGGGCAGCCTGAAAATGGCCTTTGAGGATCACACCGAAACCCTGTACCAGGGGGATTGCGTGTATTATGATTCCGGCCACGGTCACGGCATGATCGCCACCGGCGGCGAGGACTGCGTCTTTCTGGCGGTCATTATGAAAGAAGAAGGACGGGAAACATTTTAAAGGATGGGCGCAGATGCTCCATTTGTTGGGAAAGGAAGATCGAGCTTGGAAAAAGTAGAGCTTTTATATCAGAAATATTGCAGGGAAACCTTCGACGAGAAGGGGGTTCTGAAAACCTGGGAACCGGTGGTCCCCGAAAACTTTAATTTTGCCTATGATGTGGTGGATACCATTGCGGATCTGGAACCGGAACGCCGGGCGATGGTCTGGTGCAACGACAAGGGAGAGGAACGTTTCTTTACCTTTGACGACATCCGCCGTCAATCCAATCGCACCGCCAATTTCCTGATGAGCCAGGGCATCAAGCGGGGGGATCGGGTGCTGGTGATCCTCAAGCGTCATTATCAGTTTTGGTTCACCATTCTGGCCCTCCACAAGATCGGCGCCACCATCATCCCCGCCACCCATCTGCTGACCAAAAAGGATGTGGTTTACCGGGTGGAGGCGGCCCATGCCGTCGCTGTGGTCTGCACCGCCGACGGAGAGGTGCCCGGAGCGGTGGAAGAGGCCTGCCAGGAGATCCAGTGGCCGGTGCTGCGGATTATGGCCAGAGGATGCCGGGAGGGCTGGATCGATTTTGACAAAGAGGTTGCCGCCGCCTCCGATCAGCTGGAGCGTCAGCCCGGGAAATCCTCCGACACCATGGTCATCTTCTTCACCTCCGGCACCACCGGCTATCCTAAGATGGTGGCCCACGACTGCGCTTATGCCATCGGCCATATCATCACCGCGAAATACTGGCACAACGTTCAGCCGGACGGCCTCCACCTCACCGTTTCGGACACCGGTTGGGGCAAAGCGCTGTGGGGCAAGCTGTATGGGCAGTGGTTCTGCGGAGCGGCGATTTTTGTCTATGATTTTGATAAATTCCATCCCAGTGACCTGCTCCACAAGATTGAGCAGTACCGCATCACCACCTTCTGCGCTCCTCCCACCATCTACCGTTTCTTCATCAAGGAGGGGATGGAAGGCTTCGATCTGAGCAGCCTCACCTATGCCACCACTGCCGGAGAGGCCCTCAACCCTGAGGTATACAATCGCTTCAAGGAATATACCGGTCTGAACCTGATGGAAGCCTTTGGCCAGACTGAAACCACGGTGCTGCTGGCCAATCTGGTGGGCACCACCAGCAAGCCTGGTTCTATGGGCAAACCTTCTCCGCTGTTTGATGTCCATATCATTGATGAGGAGGGAAGGGACACCCTCACCGGTGATGTGGGCGAAATTGTGGTGAAGGCGGACGGCCCTCAGGCGGGACTGTTCCGCGGCTATGTCAACGACGACGCCCGCACCAAAGAGGCTTGGCACGATGGTTATTATCACACCGGCGACACTGCCTGGCGGGATGAGGACGGCTACTTCTGGTATGTGGGCCGTACCGACGACGTTATCAAGGCCTCCGGCTACCGGATTGGGCCCTTCGAGATTGAAAGCGTGCTGATGGAGCATCCCGCTGTACTGGAGTGTGCCGTCACCGGCGCGCCGGATCCCATTCGGGGCACTGTGGTCAAAGCCACCATCGTCCTTACCATGGATTATAAGCCCAGCGAGGAGCTGACCAAGGAGCTGCAAAACTATGTCAAGCATCAGACTGCTCCTTATAAATATCCCCGGATTGTGGAGTATGTCGACGAACTGCCCAAGACCATCAGCGGCAAAATCCGCCGGGTGGAGATCAAAGCCCGTTCCATGGCTCAGAGCCAGCAATAAGAAGAAAAAATTGAAATGGCCGTTTTGACGGCAAAAAAACACCGGAGTTTCTCCAAAGGGGGAGAGACTTCCGGTGTTTTTCGCTTTCAAGCCCTTTCTCTGGGAACAACGGGTCGTTTTTTCTGGAATAGAGAATTCGGTCTTCTCCTTTCGGGCTTCCGGGAAGGGGAAACAAGATGTGTGCTTCTGTTCCGCCGGGAAACGATTATTCCTCCGGTTCCACCGCGGAGGCTATTTTTTCATACAGCTCCGGCAGACGCTTTTTCAGATTAATCACCCGGAAAGAAGCGCTGTCCACCCAGGCGTGGGTGGTGGAACCGGTGTGGAAGGGCTTTTCCTCTCCCTTTTTGGTAATGGCATAGAAAAAACGAATCCGGGCGGGAGTCAGCTGTGTCACCTTCACCGATACCTCAAGTTGGTCTTCATAGGTGCAGCTGCCGGCGTAATGGCAGCTGAGATCCACCAGCGGCAGCATCACTCCCAGCTGTTCCACCTGGCTGTAGGAGATCCCCAGCTTTTTGATGAATTCGGTGCGGGCCTGTTCGTACCACACCGGATAAACCGCGTGATGGGTGATCCCCATCCGGTCTGTTTCGTTATAGCGCACCGTGATGGCGGTGACGGAAGTCATGATAAAAACCCCTTTCTCTTCCTTACTTTTGCCGTTTTTTGGAACGGACAGCCTTGCCTTTCGGTTTCTTTCGTACCGAAAAGCCGAAGGTGCCCAAACTTTCTCCCAAAGAAAAATATTCCCCATGGGCGAATGCGGCCAGTTGGCACCGTTCCAGACAAAGTTTCCCATTTTTGTCCAGCAGCGCTTCCTCCACATCCACTGCCACAATATCCGCCAGGAACATATCATGGGACCCCAGGTGGACCACATCGCTTACCCGACATTCCAGGTTGACGGGGCTTTCCTCCAGAAGGGGACAGGACAGCTGAAAGGCGGGGACAGGATGAAGCCCCATCGCGGCGAACTTATCCAGCTCCCTGCCTGAACGGACCCCGCAGAAATCCGCTGCCCGAATCAGCTGCCGGGTGGTGAGATTGATAACAAACTCGCCGCTCTCCTTCACCAGGTTGTAGGAGAAGCGCTCCGGCCGCAGAGAGATATAAGTTTTGGGGGGAATGGTATTGAGAATACCGGTCCAGGCCACGGTGAGAACGTTGGGATGTTCCATGGTGCCGCAGGTGACCATGGTGGGGGGGATGGGGCCCAGGAGGGTACTGCCCTTCCATTGGATTTTGCTCATAATTTTTTTACTCCGTTCCCCTTTCCGGAATAAGAGACCTTTTGCCGCCGGAAAGGCCCAGTTTCTGATGACTTTTCCCAGTATACTCCATTCTCGCTGCGCTGACAAGAAGGATTGAGAAGGAACAGGGGCAGGGGCGGACGCATAGCATGGCATTGAGCCTGTGAAATCCATAGGCGAGAACAAGAAAGGAGAGGTGGAACTTGATGAGAAATCAAATGTCCCCCAGCTCTATGTATTCCGGAGCGCGGCGTCAGGAGCGTCCTGCACCGGTGCAGCAGACAGAACGTCCCGCTGCGGTGGAGCTGCCCCTGGCGATGGCATATGTCCCCCGGCAGCGGTGGAATACCGTTTATTCTCTGGAGCAGGCGCTGGCGGAAGGCACCCTGTTCCCAGAGCTGAATAAACCATTTTGCGGGAGGCGCTGCACATGAATGGAAGAAATGAGCGGGAGTGCATGATGCTGCGGGTCCAGCAGGCCTGTTTTGCCGCAGATGAAACCAGGCTGTATCTGGATACCCATCCCTGCGACCCCAAGGCGCTGGCAGAGATGCAGCGGTATCAGACCCTGGCGGCCCAGGCCATCGCGGCATACACAGAACAATTCGGTCCCCTTACATCCGGCGGCAGCGGCGTGGTTTCCGGCAGCTGGGCCTGGGGGGAAGGCCCCTGGCCTTGGGAAAGGAGATGCTGAGCCATGTGGGGTTATGAAAAAAGATTGCAATATCCGGTGAAGATCACCCGCCCCAATGCCAAGGCGGCTCAGATTATTCTCAGTCAATATGGCGGACCGGACGGAGAGCTGGGCGCTTCCCTGCGGTATTTGTCACAGCGCTACACCATGCCCTGTCCCCAGCTGGCGGGGCTTTTAACCGACATCGGTAGATCGGTTTCGTCGGAGCCCTGTTCAGTCTGCCGTCTCCGGAACAAGCTCCTCCATCAGCAGAGAGGCGGTCAGATGAAGGGGAAAATCCAATCCCCTAAAATAAAGGTCCATTCTCTCCTTTTCATAAATAACGATATGATCCAGCAGCGCTCCGCAAAAGATTTCCGAGCCTTTTCCCTCCCAAAGAGCGGCATGAATCTCCTGGGAGAGGGTTTCCAAAAGACCGGAGGGGGAGACATTTTCCGGCTTTGGAGAATTCGGACAAGCCAGCTGCCGGTCATACTGTTTGGAAAGGAGAAGATAGTCCTCCCGACACACTTCTCCGTCCAAATAAGCCTCCACCAGACGAAGCTGCCGTTGTTTCAGCCTTGACCAATTATCATCGGGCAGAGGCAGCTCCTGACGGCGATCCTCCAGCACCTGCCTCAAAACCTGAAGCAGCTGCTGGGTGATGGCAGCCCGATTTGTAGCCAGGATCGATGCAGTTTTGGCAATTATTTTTAATAAGAAAAGGTGATTCACCTGGCGGCAGAGGCAGCCGGAAGGCGGGCCTTCCTGATTGAAACGGAGCCGGCCATGGCGGGCGGCTTCCCGGCAGCGCCAAGCCCGATAGAGTTCGCCGCTTTTCCGGGGACAGCTGCGGCAGATAAAAGGAGCGCCGCAAAATCCGCAGAATATTTTCCCTGACAGGCCGCAGCGTCCGGAATGACGGCTTTTTTTCCTGCGGGCGAGGGCTTCCCGCCGGGCCAGTTCTTCCTGAGCCTGTTCCCACAGCTCTCGGGGGACGATAGGCGGATGATGATTCCGCAGAATCACCAGTTCTTCCTGTCCCTGATTCCTTTTTTTCTGGTGGGTGAGGTAATCGGGGGTGAAGGTCTTTTTCTGCACCAAGTCTCCGCAATATTTTTCATTCCGCAGCGTCCGGAGAACGGCGGTGTTGGACCATTGAGGCAGCCCCCGGCAGGTGGGAATCCCTTGCTGCTGCAACTGGCGGGCGATGGCGTGGGTTCCCATCCCCTCCACAACAAACAGATGGAAGATCAACCGGACGGTTTGGGCCCCTTTTTCATTGAGCAGCAGCTGTCCCTCGCGGACATCGTAACCCAGCATACTGCGGCCAAAAACCACCCCCTGTTCCATTCTCCGTTTTTGTCCCCATTTCACCCGGTCAGAGGTTTTGCGGCTTTCCTCCTGGGCGATGGAGGCCAGGATGGTCAGCCGCAATTCGGCGTCCGGGTCCAGGGTGTTGATGTTGTCCTGGAGAAAAAGGACCCCGACCCCCCATTGCTTCAGTTGACGGGTGTAATAGATGCTGTCCAGGGTATTGCGGGCAAAGCGGCTGATTTCCTTGGTCAGCAGCAATTGAAAACGGCCTTGCCGGGCATCGGAGATCATCTGCTGGAAGGCCAGCCTTTTCCGGACACTGGTACCGGAGATCCCTTCGTCGGCATAAATTCCGGCCAGCTGCCATTGGGGATTGCGGTGGATGTAAGCCTCAAAATAGGAACGTTGACTCTCCAGGGAATGAAGTTGGTCCTCCTGATCGGTGGAAACTCTGCAATATGCCGCCACCTGAAGCATTTTTCTACACCTCCCTCCTTTGAGAGCCGCTTGCGGGGTCGCCCCGAAGGGAGAGCCCCAGAATTTGGCAACAGCGGTCATATTGCGCCAGCGTTAATTTTCCTTCCTGTGCAAAGGATTCCAGCAGCGCCAGCTGAAGCTGTCGGGAAAAAGCCTTTTGCTGTTCTGGCTTGAGAGGAAAAGAAATGGAACGGTGCGTCACGGTTGTCCGCCTCCCTTGAAAGATGAAAAGCCCCCCTCAGAAGGATACAAGAAGGGAATCCCAGGAGCGGAAGAAGGCAGGCGCTGTTCCTGCCTTGGCCGCCGGCAAACGTCGCTCCGCCTTCGCTGTCCGGCCTTTGCTCCTCTGTGTTCTCTTGCGAGCCGCTTCACCCCTTGTTTCCCGGGGAATACTGATTTTTATTTTTATATGAAAAGAGCTGTGGCGGTATGAGAAAAGCGAAAGGACTTTCGGAACAGCAAAAAGAAAGGGTAATAGACTTTTTTATACGTCTTGCAGGCGAAACACGAAAAAAGAATGAAAAAACCTTTCGAAGCAAAAAGGATTTTGCTCAAATCTTGCACAAATAAAGAGGTTAAATCCTGTTCATAAAGATAAAATTATATGAATATAGAAAAATGTATTGACTTTATATATTTTTTTCTATATTATGAGGTTAAATCTTCCGGTTTTATCTGGAAGGAAAGTTATCCAAAAGGAGTTGTCAACCTCAAATGGAAAAGATCGAAACCCGGTATTCCGTGCGGGATGGGGGACATTACAGTCCGGGTATGATTTATAATGGTACGCTTTATGTTTCCGGACAGCTTTCCATCAATCCGGAGACGGGGAAGGCGCCGGAGGGCATCCGGGCTCAGGCGGCTCAGGCCCTGCAAAATTTGGACACCGTCCTGTCCGCAGCAGGAGCGGCCCGGGAGGATGTGGTGATGTGCCGGGTTTATCTGCCGGACGTAGCCTATTGGCCTGATCTCAACGAGGAGTACGCCCGCTTCTTTGGCGATCATAAGCCAGCCCGGATTGTAGTGCCCACCAATCATCTTTATGGCGGGTGCCTGGTGGAAGTAGAGGCTGTGGCTCAGCTGAAGCAGTAAGGAGGTTTTCCCATGAATTACAAGGAATTGGACACCCCGGCGCTGTTGATTGACCGGGAGCGGATGATGAACAACCTGCATTTTATGCAGGATTATGCGGACCGGCAGGGGGTGGCGCTGCGCCCCCATACCAAGACCCATAAAATGCCGGCAATCGCCAAACTCCAGGAACAGCTGGGAGCGAAGGGCATCACTGTGGCCAAGGTGGGCGAGGCTGAGGTGATGGCGGAAAACGGCCTGAAGGATATTTTTATCGCCAATGAGATTGTAGGCAAACAGAAACTGGAGCGAATTCGCGCCCTGAGCCGCGCGGGAGTGACCATCAGCTTCGCGGTGGATACTCCCTGCCAGGTGGAAGCGGCCAATGAGGTGTTCGGAGGGGAGGAGATCCCCGCCCGGGTTCTTATTGAGATCGAGGTGGGGGAGGAACGCTCCGGCATCATCCATGAGGGAGATTTTGTCGCCTTAATGGAGACCATCCGCCGGTGCCCCCATGTAGAGTTTGTGGGGATTTTCTCCCACGAGGGCCATTGCTACAATGCCGACAGCATTGAGGATTGCCATGAAAAATTTATCACCAGCCAGGAGCGGACCCTTTCCTTCGCCCGCCTGGCCCGGGACTTGGGAATGGCTCCCCAGGTGGTGAGCATCGGTTCCACCCCGTCGCTGATGAACGGCTTTGACATCCTTCCCGGCGTCACCGAAATTCGTCCCGGCACCTATGTGCTGATGGATGCCAGCCAGGGCCACGCCATTGGAACTTTGGACCGCTGCGCCGCCACCGTGCTGACCACTGTCATCAGCCGTCCCACCGCCCAGCGGGTAATCACCGATGTGGGAGCCAAGGGCCTCACCGCCCAGACCCGCCAAAAGGGGATCTGCGCCACTCCCGGCCTGGGAACGGTGAAGGGACACGAGGATGTCCACATCTTTGATGTCTATGACGAGCACGCCATTATCTATCATAAAGCCTTCCGGGATGAGGTCCGGGTGGGGGATAAAGTGGAGTTTTATCCCGTCCATATCTGTCCGGTCTGCAATCTGTATGAAAAGGCGATGCTGGTCTCCAACGGCGAGGTGGTGGAGGAGATCCCCATTCTTTGCCGCGGGCGCCTGCAATAAGGAGGACGGGCTATGTCTGCGACATTAAAAGTTGCCCTGGTTCAGATGCAGGTACAAACTCAGACCAGCGACAGCCTGTCCAGAGCGGAATCCTTTCTCAGAGAGGCCGCGTCCCAGGGAACGGATTTGGTTTTGCTGCCGGAGATGTTTTGCTGCCCCTACCAAACGAAAAACTTTCCTGTTTACGCCCAGGCGGAAGGAGAGGCGGTATGGCAGGAGCTGTCCCGGATGGCCAGGCAGTACAACCTCATTCTGGCTGCCGGCTCGGTACCGGAGCGGGATGAGGCGGGAAAGATCTACAACACCGCTTATGTCTTTGACCGGCAGGGTCGGCAGATCGCCAGGCACCGGAAGATGCACCTGTTTGACATCGACGTGACAGGAGGACAATCCTTCCGGGAATCGGATACCCTTACTGCCGGAGACAGCGTGACCACCTTCGAGACGGAGTGGGGGGTGATGGGGCTGTGTATCTGCTATGATTTCCGTTTCCCCGAGCTGAGCCGCCTGATGGTGGACCGGGGAGCCAGGGTGATTTTGGTGCCTGCCGCTTTCAA
Source organism: uncultured Oscillospiraceae bacterium (assembly GCA_949298535.1). Lineage (GTDB taxonomy): Bacteria > Bacillota > Clostridia > Oscillospirales > Ruminococcaceae > Angelakisella. The sequence goes on along the minus strand of CASFXA010000174.1, from coordinate 25,738 downwards.
TATGACCACCGGACCGGCCCATTGGGAGATCTTGTTCCGCGCCAGGGCGCTGGATAACCAGGTTTTTGCCCGGGGGGCGGCGCCGGCCCGGGACGCCTCTTCCGGCTATACCTCCTATGGCAATTCCATTATTGTATCTCCCTGGGGAGATGTGCTGGGACGGCTGGGAGCAGAGGAAGGAATTCTGCTGTCCACCCTGGAACTGGACCGGGTGGAACAGGTGCGCCGGGAGCTGCCGCTGCTGGCTCATCGCCGCAAAGATGTCTACACATTGACGGAAAACCGCTGAACCGTTGGTGTGTGTCATAGATTGATATTTTGACAGGAGGAGAGTATTCATGTCAAACCAAGTGGAGAAAAACCAACCCGCCAATCCCCAGGAGGACAATCTGTCCACCAAAGGCCGCTGGCCCGTGTTCATCAAGCTCTTTGTGGTTTGCGGCATCGCAGCGGCAATCGGTGAGGTTATCGGAACCATCACCATTCCCGTGGGCCCGGGCAATCTGATCGTACTGCCCATGATCTTCGCCATGATCCTCGCAGTGCTGGTCACCCCTGACGCCCTGGGCAGAAAGATCGAGGCCCTCAAGAAGATTTGCAGCGAAAAGGAAGTCAAGCTCTCGGAAGACATCATGATGCTGGTGCTGCTGATTCTGGGCGTCAAGCTGGGAATGTCTGCCGGCCCCAACATTCTCAAGGTAGTGGAAGCCGGCCCCGCTCTGATTCTCCAGGAGTTCGGCAACCTGGGCACCATGGTCATCGGACTGCCTGTGGCAATGCTGCTGGGGATGCGCCGGGAAGCGGTGGGCGCGACCCTGTCTATCTGCCGTGAGCCTACCCTGGGCCTCGTCTCCGAGATCTATGGCATCGATTCCCCCGAGGGCATCGGCGTTATGGGCACCTATATGGTAGGTAACCTCTTTGGAACCATCTTCTTCGGCCTGCTGGGTTCCTTCGGCGTTCTCACCGGGATTCATCCCTATGCCCTGGGCATGGCCTGCGGCATGGGCTCCGGTTCCATGATGACCGCCGCTTCCCAGGCGCTGGCGGCTACCGTTCCGGAGATGGCGGACGAGGTGCTGGCCTTTGCCGCAACCTCCAATATCTGCACCAACGTGGACGGCTTGTATATGGAGCTGTTTATCGCCTTGCCGGCGGCCAACTTTATCTATAAAAAGTTGTCCAAGGCTATGGGCAGAGACAAGGCCAAGGCCTGAGGCCGCTGGGTCATATAAAGAGGAGGAATATCGCTATGACAAAGACTCTCAATCAATTCAAGGCTTTGGTACTGTGCGGCGCCGTTGTGCTGGTGACCCAATGGGTCAATCTGATGAGAGGCGGCACGGTTTTGGAAGTGGGCAAGGCCTGCATCGGTATGCTTTGCATCATCGTTATTTGTATGTTGGCGCTGAAAATCAAGGAACTAATCCCCTGGAAAATTCCGGCCTTTGCCTGGGCTTCGCTGCTGGCGCTGCTGCTGACCACTCCCTGGTCTCCGGTGGCGGATACGCTGCTGGATCTGACTGCCCAGATCTCCTCCGGCCAGGTTGGTACGGTTATTCTGGCGGTGGCTGGTATCTCCATCGGTACCAAACTGGATGACATCAAGCGTCTGAGCTGGAAGATGATCCTGGTGGCTATTGTGGTGTTCTGCGGCACCTTCTTCGGCTCCGCTCTCATCGCTCAGGGAATCCTGAAGCTCCAGGGGATTATCTGATCCTTCCAGGCCCTTAAAAGAAAAAAGGAGGCAGTGTCCTATGGATAAGGAACAAATGAAGCAGCTGGTGATCCGTCAAGTGGATAAGGACCGGGACGCCATCCTGGCTCTGGGTAAGGAAATTTATCAGCATCCCGAGACGGGCTACCGTGAGTTTCGCACCACCGAGACCCTGGCCAAGGCGTTGGAAGACCTGGGGCTGCCGGTGGATCGGAATATCGCCTACACCGGCTGCCGCGGTTATGGCAACAAGGGCAAACAGGGACCCAAGATCGCGGTGATGGGAGAGCTGGATTCGGTGGTTTGCCACAACCATCCTGATTGCGACCCGAGCACCGGCGCGATGCACGCCTGCGGTCACAACATCCAGGTGTCGGTGATGTACGGTGTGGCAGCGGCCCTCATCCATTCCGGCGTGATGGAACAGCTGGACGGCAGCGTGGATTTTATGGCGGTGCCGGCAGAGGAATATATTGAGTTGGATTATCGCAAGAGTCTGCGGGATGAAGGGAAGATCCGGTTCTATGCCGGAAAACCGGAGCTTGCCTACAGAGGCGCGTATGACGATGTGGATATGTGCATGATGGCCCATAATTTCCCCATCGAAGCGGACGGCTACAAATGTGCCCCCATGAACACCGGCAACGGCTTTATCGGCAAAAAGACTCATTTCCTGGGCAAGCAGTCCCACGCCGGGGCGGCTCCCTGGGATGGCGTCAACGCCCTGAATATGGCCACCATCGCCATCAACAGTATGCACGCACAGCGGGAAACCTTCAAGGATAAGGATTGTGTACGGATCCATCAGATCATCAACCGGGGCGGCGACATTGTCAACGCTGTTCCGGATGACGTGGAACTGGAAACCACCGTTCGGGCCCGGAACCTGGTTGCCCTTAAAGACGCCAACGACAAGGTGAACCGCTGCATCCGCGGCGCGGCCATCGCTATGGGCGGCAGCGCTACAGTGGAGGACAGTCCTGGACAGATGCCCCTGGCTGCGGATGAAACCATGGCGGAAATCTTCAGGGAAAACGCCCTGCGTTTCTATCCCCAGGAAAAGATTCTGCCCTGCATGGAAAGTACCGCCTCCTTTGATATGGGAGACCTTTCCCTGTTCATGCCGGTGCTGCACTGCATCACCTCCGGTGTGGAGGGAGGGCTTCACTCCAAGGATTACCGGATTATCGACTTGGAGGACGCCTTTATCACACCGGTGAAGATGCTGGCCTGCACCGTCATCGATCTGCTGGCGGACGGAGCCTCCGGAGCCGCCCGGGTCAAGGAAAACTTTAAGGCCCAGATGACCAAGGAGGAGTATATCCAACTGCTGTTCTCCCTGGAGCAGACCCTCCAGTACAAAGACTGAACATTTCCGGCAGCGGAAAGAAAGCTCGCCCATGAAGGGTGGGTGCTTTCCGCTGCCCTTTGCGCCCTTTTTTGAGGGAGCTTTCTGCGCCCTGCGACCCTATAAATGGAAAACAGATGATTGCACCATGTTTTGAAACGTGTTATGATAACAACCATACTGCCATATTGCCCGGACAAGAAAGAGAGGAGGAAGGCGCCGTGTTCTCTGGGACGGCGCTTAGGATCAATGATTAAGCCCATTTTGGCCCAGTATATCCCCATAGCTCATATGATCGCCCAAACCATTGGAGACGACTGCGAAGTGGTGCTGCATGATCTGGAGAACCCTCAGCAGTCTGTGGTTTATACTGTCAACAACCGGGTGACCGGGCGGCAGGTGGGACAAAGTTTTGACCATCTGGTGCCTCAGGTGATCCTTTCGGAAAAGCTGGACCATGATATTGTCACCAACTATTATTTCCGGACGGCAGAAGGCAGGCTTATCAAATCTTCCACCGCTTTGCTCAAGGATTTTGACGGCAAGGTGGTGGGGGCGCTGTGCATCAATATTGATACCAGCAAAATCAGCGGACAGATTGAATGGCTCCAGAGCCTGATGCCTGGGGCAGAAGAGAACGCCTCGACGACGGAGGAAGTCCCCGAGGAGGTGACTCATGTCAGCGAGGTGGTCACCGACCTGATTGATAAGATTATCGGGGACAAGGATGTGTCCAGGCTGCGCCGGGAGGAGAAGCTGGAGCTGATCCGGTTTATGGATCAGCGGGGCATCTTCCTGATGAAAGGTGCTGTGGATCAGGTGGGCAGCCGGATGGGTATTTCCCGGGTGACAGTTTACAGCTACATCGACGAGGTGCGGGACAAAAAATAAAAAGGACAGAAGGAGAACCCTGATGAAAAAAACGGTTGCGATCATTGGATGCGGCGCTTTGGGCGGTACGATCGCCCAAGGTGTAGCGGAACGACTGAAAGATCATTATACGCTTGTGGGGATGCTGGGTCTGACGCCGGAAGAACCGATGGAACTGGCTGAAAAAGCAGGCGGACGCCCCTATGGCAGCTTCCAACAGCTGCTGGAGGACCGCCCTGATTATGTGGTGGAGGCGGCAGGAGGGGAAGCGGTGCGGCAGTATGGCTGTCAGCTGCTTTCCGGCGGCAGCGATTTGATTTTACTGTCTGTGGGGGCGCTGGCAGAGGAGGCGCTCCGCAGTCAGCTGGCTGCCGCGGCAGAGGAGACAGGAAGAAAAATTTACCTTCCTTCCGGAGCCATTGGCGGTCTGGATGTCCTCCGGGCAATGCGCCTGATGGGGGATGGAATGAAGGTCCGGGTGGAGAACCGAAAAGCCCCCCACAGCCTGGCAGGAGCTCCTGGATTGGCTGGCCGGCAGCTTTCTCAGCAGCAGGAGGAGCTGGTCTTTTCCGGCACCGCTATGGAGGCTATCCGCAGCTTCCCGAAAAATGTCAATGTGGCGGTAGCGGCTGCCCTTTCCGGTATTGGTCCGGAGAATACTACGGTGGAAATCGTCAGCGTGCCCGGCTTGGAGGAGAACACCCATTGCATCCACGGCCAAAACGCCTCGGTGCGGGTGACGCTGGAAACGGCGTCGTTGCCGGATCCCGCCAATCCCCGAAGCAGCACGTTGGCGGCCTGGAGCGTAGTAGCGCTGCTGGAGAATCTGGCCTCTCCCTTTCAGTTTTAAATCATCGTTTCAGAATGGTCAGCCTCCCGGGAAGATCCCGGGGGGCTTTACCGATGCCGATCTAGGTACAGAAGAATTGGCCCACCTGGAAATGATCGGGGCCATCGTTCATCAGCTGACCAGAGACTTGTCCCTGGAGGAGATCCGCCGCTGCGGATTTGAACCTTACTTTGTGGACCACACTGTGGGGGTTTGGACCCAGGCGGCCTCAGGAACGCCTTTTACAGCCTCTGCCTTTGCCTGCAAGGGAGACGTGCTGACGGATCTTCATGAAGATATGGCGGCGGAGCAGAAGGCGCGCACCACCTATGACAATATCCTTCGCCTGGTAGATGATCCTGACGTGTTGGATCCCATCCGTTTCCTGCGGGAGCGGGAGATCGTCCACTATCAGCGGTTTGGCGAAGCGCTGGATATTGCCAGAGAACATTTGGACAGCAAAAACTTTTATGCCATCAATCCCTCTTTCGACAGAGGGTGCGGCTGCCAGGAGCAGAATAAGAAATAATCGGTCTGGGGATCGGGCGCCGGCACTTTGGCGGTGTTCCTCCCCCAAAAATAGGCGTCCCTCTGCCATTTTGGCAAAGGGACGCCTATTTTTGATATGCTCAAGGAAAGCATCAATTTAAAACAGCAGCCGCTGTAGCAGCAGCACATAGAGGGGAATGGCCGCCAGGCTGACAATGGTGGTGGTGGTGATGACAACCGAGGCAAAGGCGCTGTCGCTCCCCGCCTCATTGGCCATGATCCCCAGTTGGGTCATGGCGGGCATAGTGGCCAGAATAAAGAAAATCTGCAGGGTGGTGGGAGCGAGCCCGCTGGGCAAACACACCAGCAATACCAGCAGAGGCGTCAGAACAAAGCGGGAGAGCAGCACCAGCAGCAGCTCTTTGCTGGGGCGGAAGGACTTGATCCCGCCCCGGTAGAGCATGGAGCCGATAAAAATCATAGCCATGGGAGTGGCCAGCTGTTTGAGCATGGTGATGGCGGACATCAGAAATTCCGGAGGCCGTACGCCTCCCAGCACAGTCGCTACACCCAGCAGCATCCCGATCAGAGGGGGAGCCAGGATGGAACGCAGGCCCGCAAGAGAGAACAGCCGGGCAGAGGGGTCGTGATCCTTATGGAGGAGAAAAACCCCCACAGTCCAGAACAGCAGGGTATTGGCCAGGTAATAGACCATTCCTTCCGGCAATCCTTCCTCTCCGAACAGCGCTTCAATCACCGGGAAGCCGATAATAACGGTGTTGGACAAGGCCACGGCGTTGACGAAAACCCCTTTTCTGGCCAGAGGAATCCTGCACAGCCGGGACAACAGGAAACCCATCGCCAACCCCGCCAAAATGATGCAGAAGGGGATGGGAAGCTGAGAAAACATTCTCAGCAGTTCTTCGGCGCTGCCGCAGGTGTTCCATACATTATAGAACATATAGCAGGGGATGGCGATTTGAACGGTAAATTTGGAAAAAAGATTGCTGCCTGCCTCTCCAAACCAAGGTCTGGATGCGACAAAGCAGCCGGTGAGAATCAGCGTCAGCAGCATTAAAACGCTTTGCAGTGCATTGATGACCATAAAAAGCTCCTGTCTGTATTCCGGCGGAGGAGGGCCTCCCGGCCGTTTGTTCCATTTCATCCTAGCGCGGCAGACCGGGATTTGTCAAGATTTGTCCGGGAGGAAAACAAACTTTTCGGTACAGGGAAGAAAATCAATCCGGGCGGGCAAATCGTTTGACATTCTCCCATCCCTGTATTATACTTAACATTTGTGAGTAAAGAGGCTCTCCGCGCGGTTTTACAGGCGGGAGAGCATTATGGAAGCAATGGAGGAATTATTTTTGGCCGACTATCATCAGCTGATCGAAAAACGCAGAACCTTCGCCATCATCTCCCATCCTGACGCAGGCAAAACCACCCTGACCGAGAAGTTCCTCCTTTACGGCGGGGCCATTGCCCTGGCAGGTTCCGTCAAGGGGAAAAAGACCGCTCGCCACGCGGTTTCCGACTGGATGGAGATTGAGAAACAGAGAGGTATTTCCGTCACCTCCTCGGTGCTTCAGTTTAACTATGACGGTTATTGCATCAATATTCTGGACACCCCCGGACATCAGGATTTCTCTGAGGATACCTACCGGACGCTGATGGCGGCGGATTCTGCAGTTATGGTCATCGACGCCTCCAAAGGTGTGGAGCGGCAGACCCGGAAGCTTTTTAAGGTCTGTATGCTGCGGGATATTCCCATCTTTACCTTTATCAATAAGATGGACCGGGAGGCCCGCAACCCTTTCGACCTGATGGAGGAGATTGAAAAGGAGCTGGGGATCCAGACCTATCCGGTCAACTGGCCCATCGGCTGCGGCAAGGAATTTAAGGGGGTTTATGACCGCCACCGCCGGGAAATCATCTCCTTCACCGCGAACAACGGCCAGCGGGAGGTGGAGGCCACCGAAGTGGAGCTGAACGATCCCCGTCTTTCCAGCCTCATCGGGGAAGAAAACTATAACACCCTCAAGGATGACGTGGAGCTGCTGGATGGAGCCAGCTATGAATTTGACCAGGATCAGGTGCGCCATGGCAAGCTGACGCCGGTTTTCTTTGGCTCCGCTCTGACCAATTTTGGTGTAGAGCCTTTCCTCCGGGACTTTTTGAAGATGACCACTTCTCCGTTGCCCCGGAAATCCTCCGAAGGGGAGATCGATCCTTTCAGCGACGTTTTTTCCGCCTTTGTTTTCAAGATTCAGGCCAATATGAACAAGGCCCATCGGGACCGCATTGCTTTTATGCGCATCTGTTCCGGACGGTTTGAGAAAAATATGGAGGTTTTTCACGTCCAGGGGGACAAAAAGCTGAAACTTTCCCAGCCCCAGCAGATGATGGCTCAGGAGCGGGAAGTGATTGAGGAAGCCTATGCCGGCGACATTATCGGCGTCTTTGATCCGGGCATCTACTCCATTGGCGACACCATCTGCACTCCTGGTCACAAGTTCCAGTTTGAGGGAATCCCCACCTTTGCGCCGGAGCATTTTGCCCGGGTGCGTCAGCTGGATACCCTCAAGCGGAAGCAGTTTGTCAAGGGCACCCAGCAGATTGCCCAGGAGGGCGCCATTCAGATCTTTCATGAGCCTTATTCCGGTATGGAAGAAGTGATTGTGGGGGTGGTGGGCACCCTTCAATTTGATGTTCTCCAGTACCGGCTGAAAAGCGAATACAATGTGGAAATTGCCCTGGAGGGATTGCCGTTCCAGTATATCCGCTGGATTGAGAACAAGGAGCTGGATGTGAAAACCCTGAACCTCAGCTCCGGCACCAAGGTGGTCCAGGACTTTAAAGGAAACCAGCTTTTGCTGTTTGTGGACCGGTGGAACATTGACTGGGCAGTGGAGCGGAATAAGGACTTGGTGCTGGCGGAGTTTAGCCGCAACTGATCTGAAATTTTTGAAACGCTCCTTTTATGCTGACAGGCGAAAGGGATACTGAACGGCGGCTTCAAAACAGGATGCCCGCAGTGAAGAAGGAGAAAAAGATTCTCAGCGGCATCCTCCTGACTTCCGGAAAAAAACAGCGTTGATTTTATGGGGAACGAGCCCCATCTTCTGAAAACATCAGCGCCTTGCCCCTTTATTCAGATAGAGTTTCAACATAAAAAGCCAGGCTGCCCAGCCTGGCCTTTTATATTCTGATGGGATTGGAGAGAAACATTTAAAAACAGCTTTAACAAGCCCGCAAAGCAGCCCCCGTGATCGGGGAAACTAATCTTCCGGTTCTGGGCTGGTTTGCAATTGGCAGGTTTGGATTGCTTCGTCCATCAAATGAATCAACTCCACTTCGCTGCGAAATTCCTGCGTCTTTTTGGTGTTCAGCCAGGTGATGGTGCCCTGCCAGCTGGAATGGCGTTGGAATTTAATCTGAACGACAAAGCGAGCGGTTTGCATTTTTCCCATAGTTTTCCCCATTGTACGGCTCCCATTATTCAAGAACTTGGCTCCAGTATACCAGAATCGGCGAAAAAAGTCACGAAAAAATCGCAATTTTACGCCCTGACCGCACCTCTTTTCCTTAAAACGAAATTTCTTCCACAATAAGACAAAATAAGTAAAAATTATCTGCTATGATGACAAAAGTGTGATGGGAGTGAAAATTTATTTTGGACATACTTTCCAACCTGATTCGTTGATGATATACTGATACTGAGGTTTTGTAAACAGAAGAAAGGAGCGTTCCCATGAACAGGTTGCTCAACCGTTGGCAGCTGCGCTTTGGCCGCTATGCCATCCGGAATTTGATGATGTATGTGTGCAGCACCATGCTGGCGGTTTATTTTCTCCAGTATATGCTTTATATCCCGGTGATCTCCTGGTTGGATTTGAGCCGAAGCGATTTGCTTCAGGGGCAGGTTTGGCGGTTGATTACCTTTATTTTTATCCCTCCCAGCAACAGCCCTTTCTGGTTGCTGGTGAGCCTCTATTTTTATTATTTTATCGGTAATTCTCTGGAAGGCGCCTGGGGTTCCTTCCGATTTAACATCTATTATCTCTTTGGAATGTTATTTACTGTCGCCGCCGCCCTTATCACAGGATATGGCAGCAATCAGTGGCTGAACCTTTCCCTCTTTTTGGCTTTCGCGCAACTGTTTCCGGATATGGAATTTTTGATCTTTTTTGTTCTTCCGGTAAAGGCGAAATATCTGGCGATGGTAGACTGGGCGCTGTTCGCCTGGGGCTTCCTGTCTGGAGGCTGGCCCTCCCGGGTGACGATCCTTTTTGCCGTGGCCAACTTTTTCCTGTTTTTCGGAAAGGACTTTATTGATTCTATCCGCACCTATTTCCACTATCGGGGTACACGGAAAAACTTTCGGAAAAATATGCGGGGAGGGGGCAGAAACCCCTGGTAAAGGGACGAAGGGATGGACAAAAGAGAAGTCTTTGTGGTATATGGCAACGATCCCGGAGAAATGACGCGGCAGCTGCTGGAGGCGGCCCGGCCGGAGAAAGAGATTCCGTCGGGGGGACTGGTGGTTCTCAAGCCTAATCTGGCGGTATCCAAGCCGGCGGATTCCGGCGCTACCACTCACCCGGCCATTGTGGGAGAAACGATCCGGTACCTGCGGGAAAAGGGAGACTATCAGATAATCATTTTGGAAAGCTCCTGGATTGGGGACAATACGCAGGAGGCCTTTCGCATTTGCGGTTATGAAAGCGTTGCCCGTTTTTATGGCGTGGAACTGGTGGATGTGAAAAGGGATGCTTATGAAACCCGCACGGTGGATGGAATTTCCATCCAGATTTCCAAAACCGCCCTGTCGGCGGATTATATCATCAATTTTCCCGTCCTGAAAGGTCATTGTCAAACAGGAATCACCTGCGCGCTGAAAAATATGAAGGGCTGCATCTCCGACCGTTCCAAGAGACAATTTCATTTGCAGGGGCTTCATCGTCCCATTGCAGCGCTTGCCAAGGCGCTGCCCTGTCAGCTGACGGTGGTGGATGGGCTGTGCGGAGATTTGGATTTTGAAGAAGGAGGAACGCCGGTAGCTGCTGGACGAATGTACTGTGGAAAGGACAGCGTTTTGCTGGATGCCTATGGAGCTTCCCTGTTGGGGTACCAACCGGAGGAGATTCCCTATATTCCACTGGCGGCGAAGCTGGGATGCGGCTGCTGCGATCTTTCTCAGCTGTTGGTATTGGAACTGAACCACAGTCAGCAGGGTCAGGGGATGGTTTCCAGCCGCAGGGTGAGGCGTTTGGAGCGGATGGTCCGCGCCTCCTCCGCCTGTTCCGCCTGCTATGCCGCGCTGATCCACAGCCTGGCGCGTCTGGAGGACAGAGGACTGCTGGAGCGCTTGGGCGAGCCGTTGTATATTGGCCAGGATTATCGGGAGAAAGCGTTGGATCAGGTGGGAATCGGCAGCTGCTGCAAAAATTTTACCCATTGTGTGGCGGGATGTCCGCCCCGGGCTTCGGATATTGTGGAGTATTTGGAAAGAGCGCTGGAGTCATAAGGGCGCGAGAGAAAAATAATTTTGGTGCAAAAAGGAACCGGAGGCCATTTTGAAGGGCGTCCGGTTCCTTTTGAGCTTTGGACTGGGATAAGGAAATGGCTGGAGAAGGACGGACCCGGAGAGAAAATATATGATTTTGGTGGCGATCACCATGAAAAGCTGGAGTGGAAAAACTTTTGCCCAGGTTCTATCCTCCCCGAAAGGGATGTGGCCCATGGTCCGGCTATCTGTGGCAGCGGAGAATATCGGGGATGCTTCCGCGCAGATAAAGGAAACTGTTGATTTCGTAAAAAAGCAGGTCAGGGGATCAATCCCCACTGCTTGAAGGCGAGCGAAGGATGACCTCTGGCCAGAAAGAAAAAGCGGGAAAGAAAAATAAAAAAATCATCCCCCTGCGTCAAAGGATGTCCTTTTTGACGACAGGGGGAATTATTTCAGCATCCAATTGCTTTTAAAACAAGAAAGATCTTTTTTACCCATTTCATATCTTTGGAGGAGAAATTATTCCACATCTCCCCAAGTGGAGACCGGAGGCGCAATTTCTTTTTCACCGGCACATTCAGACAGGGCGCTGTCCATCAGACGAATCATTTCCAAAGTGCTGCGGAATTTTTGCGTTTTTCTTTTCTCCGTCCAGGTAATCGTACCTTGCCAGCTGGAGTTTTGACGGAATTGAACTTGTATGACGAAGGTTGCTTTTTCTCCCAATTTTGTTTCAAAGATGCTGTCGTCCATATATTTTTTAACCTCCTGTGGCTGGGCGCGATGGGGCGTCTCACTGTGATCTTTTTGGAAAGAGCGACATTCATTAAAGGCCTGCGGAAACCCAAGCCAATTGAAAAAACGATCTAAGCCGCCAATCAGTTCTGTCAATCCGCCAAAATTTTGTGGCGCAGGTAAAAACGGATTGCAGTAAACACCAGAGAGTTCTCCATACTCGTCATTGGAAACGGCCACAAGGGTTTTTGAGACATTGCTGCCAAGCTGCACTGGCGCAGTATTTTTAACCATAGGCGGTGCCTCCCCCCTTAAAGCAATTATCATTATGCTTATTATGCCATATCTCGGTCACACCGCGGTAACAAAATGCACTGTTTTTGAAAATTTTTGAAATGTAAAAGTAAAAATAATATGTTCTTTTTCCCAGAGAGCAGGGAACTTTTACATCACGGGATCCAGAGGCTGCAAATTGGTTTGAACCATCACCTGAAGCCGGGGAAAATCACGGCGGAAGCGTTTGACAATCCGTTCCATCACCATCTGTCCGTTTTCAAAGGTGAGGGTGGGAAGCATCAGCACAAACTGAGTAGGGCTGAAACGGGAAACAACATCTCCCCGGCGCAGACTGACCCGCACGCAGTTTTGAAGTTTTTCCATGCAGCTGTCCAACATTTTCAGATCGGGAACCTCGCCGGAAAGGTTGGTCATCGTCAACAGTCCCACAAACATGGCCTGTCCAGTACGGGCTGCGGAACGGGCTTCCAGCTGATACATATTTTTGAACACTTCATATTCGCAGAAAAAGGCGCCCTCGGCTCGGCTGGCTTCCTGAAGATCCTCCTTAATCATTTCCAAATCGGTTTGAACGTGATGGACATTTTTGATGATCTCCCGGTAAAGCCCCCGGAGGTTTTCGGAGGGACGAACGCCCAGTTCCCGGTAGAAGAGGGAAGTGACCTGTTCATAATGGGCCATGGCTTTCTGCTGTTTCCCCTGGGCGACCAGCGCCTTAATGAGCGCTTCATGGAAGGGTTCCTCAAACTGATCGATCAGGATAGCCTGCTCGCAAACGTTAACAATGATCTCATACCGTTTGGTTTCCATCAGCAGCTCAATGACATCGGTTACACAACGGATGTACAATCCGTGATAATAGGTGGAAAGAGGAACAACCCATTCTTCAAAGGCGGACTTGGGTAAAAAATCCCCCTTATAGTATTCCAAAGCCTGCAAATAGCGCTCAATCCGTTCCTGAACAGGCAGGGAAAGATCAGATGCTTCCCGGGCCAGGCGCTCAAACTCTTCTGTATCCACTACGCAGTGAAACCGGTTATTCCAGGAGTAGGTGCCCCGCTTGTGTACGATCAAATCCTTTCCGCAAGCAATACCGCTGGAAGCGAGAATGGAACGGATCCGGTAGATGAGATTTTTTAACGCGCTGGCGGGATTATCGCTGCTTTCTTCTGGCCACAGAGCGGCAATCAGCTCTTCATGGGAAACATCCCGGTTGCGGAAAGCAACTAAATATTCCAACAGATTCCACAGCTGATGAGCCCGATTGGTGTTATCCGTTACTGTGTTTTCGCCCACACGCAATTCAAAACGCCCCAGCATTGATACATAAATAATCTCGGGTTCGGCAAAAGCGGCAGATTCTTTTGCATTTGCCATGGTTCTGCCTCCTTTTCTTTTGGGGAAAACTCCCGCAAATTTTGGACCGGCAATGGGCGAGGTTGAATGAAATTTCAGATGCCAGTCAAACGTCACATATCTTGTATGTTTACTTATTATAGCATGGAGAACGATGCCTTTTCCATACTTTTTTGGAGATTTTTGCCTGTTGAATTGAAAAATCCTATAAAAAATAGTCATAGATCGCTTGAAATAAGACATATTTATCCAAAAGCAATGACAATTTTGGAAAATTTTCCTTACAAAACGAAAAAGAAAAATGAGAAGGGTCCCTCAAGACACAGAATCCATCAGCAGCAAAAATCGTTTTCCACAGGAAACCCCAGCGTAAAACAACACTATCTTTTTACAGAAAAATCTGATATAATGTGAAAAAATAGCAGATAGATTTTTCCTGTTTGCTGTGCAGCGTTTGAAACGGAGGAGGCGCAGAGTTGAGAAAAAAAGCATGGGGATGGGCTGTTGTTGCAGCGGGATGTATGCTTTTGACCGCCGGCTGTTTGCTGTTGCCCTGGTGGGAACGCCAAACTCCCGTTCCGTCTTCCTCCAGCCAAGCGGAGTCGGTGCCCGTTTCGTTGGTGTCAGAGCCGGAGCCGGAGCCAGAACCTCCAAAGGTGGAATATTATGAATATCCCACCGATCAGCTTTTTATCACCAATGGAAGGATGGAATATCAGGGAGGGGACCTGCGGCTGGTCATCCCGGTTCTTTCATTGGACCTTCCTGTGGAAAACGGGGTGGATGAAGTTTCCCTCAATAAGGGCCCCGGTCTGTATGATTACGCGCAGCTGCCCGGTTGGGGAAATCCCAATGTGAGCATCGCGGGGCACAGAGACATCCATGGCTCTCCGTTTTATTATATTGACAAACTGACAGACGGGGATTATCTTTATCTGGTATGGCAGGAGAAAGTGTATATTTACACATATCAGCAGACAAAGATTGTCAAGGCCAATGACTGGTCTCCCATCTATTCCGGGGAGGAATCCCTGCTTACCCTCACCTCTTGCGATCCGATCGGCACCTCCTGGAACCGGATTATTGTAACCGGTGTTTTGACGGACGTGGTATGGGAGAAGAATTTTGATTTCCCCGCTTGTAAAAACCATCCGGAACAGCGGGAAATTTGGCCCCGATTGGAATAAGACGCGGATATGGAAACAAGGAAATTGAAATTCATCCAAGTAAAGAAAGGTGAATGAAATGAAGAAATTAACAGGCAACAAGCTGATGGCTTTGCTGCTGGCCGTCATGATGGTTGTGATGATGGGGGCCTGCGGCAGCAGCAGCGCGGCCTCTCAAGCCCCCAGTTCTTCCTCCGTTCCACAAGCGGACAGCGAACCCGCATCCGTTGCGGAAGAGGAGTCTTCGGAGGAGCAACAGCAAGCGCAGGAGGAAGAGGGGGAACAGGAGGTTCCCCAGGTTCCTTTCGAAGATCTGTATTTGGAGGACGAAGAGGTGCCGGCCAGCGACTCTCCCGGTACGGAGGAAGGAAAGGCCATTGTGGAGGAACAGCAGTCCGGCCCCAGTGAAGAAAGCGTCAGCACCGGTTCCGCCTCTGGCAGCTATGTGGCGCTGGTGCCGAAAGCCTCCGGCGAGGTGGTTTATACCGGCGGCAGCGCGGAGATTGATGCTTCCAATACCTCTGAAGGCTATGTGATGGTCCGTTACAGCGGCAGCAATAACAAGATCCGCGTCCAGGTGACCAAGGATGGCGGCACCCCCTATACCTATGCCCTGGATAACGACGGGGAATTTGACGTGTTGCCGTTTTCTCAGGGCAGCGGAGGTTATACAGTCAATATTCTGGAGAATGTTGGCGGCAACCGGTATTCTTTGGAGCTGGGTCAGCACCTGAATGTTCAGCTGCGCAGTTCCACCCTGCCCTTCCTCTATCCAAACCAGTATGTCAATTTCTGGCCCGGTTGCAAAACGGCGGAACTGGGGGCCCAGCTGGCGGCAGGGGCTCCTGATGAGCTGACGGTGGTGGCTAATATTTATAACTGGGTCATCAAAAATATCAGCTACGATTTTTATAAGGCGGAGAACAGCAGCTTTGGCTACCTGCCCAACGTGGATACCATTATCTCCACCAAAAAGGGGATTTGCTTCGACTACGGCGCGGTAATGGCGGCAATGCTCCGCACCCAGGGAATTCCCACCCGTTTGGATGTGGGCTATGCCGGCAGCATTTATCACGCCTGGATCAGCGTCTACCTCAAGGAAGTGGGTTGGGTCAACGGAATTATCTATTTTGATGGCCAGACCTGGAAGAGAATGGATCCCACCTTTGCTTCCAGCGGCAACAGCAGCTCCGACATTATGGCCTATATCGGCAACGGCGCCAACTATAATACCATGTATGTATACTGACAGCGCTGCAAAAGCGGGGCATTGCCCTGCTGATTGCCGCCGGATAGTTTGAGATGAGGTTTGTCTGAGAATTTCCTGCTGGCGGGCTTTGATCCGGATGGTGATCTGCCCGCCGGTACGGGGATGTCTGTCACCATACCGGCACCAGGCCCGGAAGATGACGGACAGGATCGTTTTGGGGAGGAGACGCAGGATGAGAGGGAAAGGAAAAACGCAGGGTCCCCGGCAGTTGACCTCCCGGGAGCTTTCTGATTTTTGCAGTCAGATGGCGCTGTTGTTTCAAGCGGGCATTACCGCCGGCGACGGAATTGACGCTTTGCTGGAGGACAGCGGGGAGGGCAGTGATCGTAAACTGCTGGAGCAGCTGAAGGGAACGCTGGAGGAAGGAGAGCAGTTTTCCGAGGCGGTGGCCCGCAGCGGCCGTTTCCCTGCCTATAGCGTGCAGATGATGCGCATTGGGGAACAGGCGGGACGTTTGGATGAGGTGATGTCCGCCCTGACCCTGTATTATGACCGGAGCGACGCCCTGTCCAGAAGTATTCGTTCCGCTGTGGGGTATCCCGCGGTGATGGTGCTGATGATGGCGGCGGTGATTTCAGTTTTGCTGGTGAAGGTGCTGCCGATTTTTGACCAGGTATTCCGGCAGTTGGGAGGGGAGCTCTCTCCTTTCACCAGAAGCATGATGGAGTTTGGAGGCGCCTTGAGCCGAAACGCCGGCTGGATTTTAGGCGGGGCGGCTGTAATTGTTTTGGGCATTTTTCTGCTGTCCAGGACCCCGGCGGCAAAACAGCGTTTTTCCTCTTTTCTCCATAGCTTTCCTCTCACCAGAGGCTTGTATCAAAAGGTGGAGGCCCAGCGTTTCGCGTCGGCAATGTCCATGATGCTTTCCAGCGGATTGGATTTGGATGAGTCCCTGGAGATGACCGAGAAACTGATGACCGGCGAAAAAACCCGCCGGCGGATTGGTCAGATGCGCCGGGAGATGAGCGACGGGATGCCCTTTGCCCAGGCGGTGGGGGAGGCAGGCTTGTTTTCCGGCGTTTATGCCACGATGCTGGCCGTGGGGTTCCGCACTGGCCGCTCAGAGGATGTGATGACCCGGGTGGCGGACCGGTATCAGGAGGAGATCGATCAGTCGCTGGGAACCTTGGTTTCCATGTTGGAGCCCACCTTGGTGGCGGTGCTTTCGGTGATTGTGGGGATGATTCTCTTATCGGTAATGTTGCCGCTGATGGGGATTATGTCATCCATCGGTTGACCGGGAAAGGACGGAGAGAGCCATGGCGCATTTTGGCAGCAACCGAAAAAGAAGCTCCGGATGGACCAATCTGGCGGTACCGGGGCTTTTTTTTGCTGCGGTGCTGGGAATTTTTGTACAGGCTGTCAGCGGTGTGGCAGGCGGAACGGGAGAACAGCAGCTGGAAATTGCCCGGGACGCGGTGCGCCGGGCGGCGGTCCAGTGCTATGCCCTGGAAGGACAGTATCCCCCCAGTATCACCTACCTGGAGCAGCGATATGGGTTGTCGGTGGATCGGGAAAAGTATGTGGTTCACTACCGCTATACCGGAGGAAATTTGATGCCGGAAATTGCGGTGTTTTCTATTGAAGGGGAATCCTGAGGGGAATTTCCCTGTGACAATCCTGATGGAGAGGAGTGGCGGCGGTGAAGGAACAGAAACAAAATCATGTGGTGGATTTCCTTTTTACCCTGGCGTTGTTCTGTGTTTTTGCAGCTTCCGCTCTGTTGGTGGTGCTGATGGGAGCAAAAAGCTACAAGACAGTGGTTTCCACCATGGATCGCAACTATGAGAGCCGAACCTGTTCTTTTTACCTGACTCAAAAGCTGCGTCAATGCGATACGCAGGGGGCGGTGCGATTGGGGCAGTTGGGGGATGGTCCCGGGGAGTGGAATGCGCTGGTGCTGTGTGAAACCTATAATGGCGCCCAGTATGAAACCTGGATCTATACCTATCAGGGGATGCTTCGGGAAGTTTTGATTAAGGCTGGCCGGGAGGTGAAGGCCACCGATGGGCAGATGATCCTGGAGCTGCAGGGGATGAGCCTGGAGCAGGACGGCGGATTGATTGATGTCACGCTGTTGGGAACTGATGGAACAGAAACCAGCTTTTGTCTCTTCCCCAGATGCGGCCAGGGGCAGTCTTCCTCCGGGATGGAGACGGCGGAAACGGAAGGATCCGCGTGATCCCAGGAAAAGCAGAGGGATTTGTTGCAGAGAGCCGTCTTGAATTGACGTGGCGGAAACCAATTTTTCAGGAAAGCAGGTGAA
The DNA here is from genome assembly GCA_949298535.1 of uncultured Oscillospiraceae bacterium. GTDB lineage: Bacteria > Bacillota > Clostridia > Oscillospirales > Ruminococcaceae > Angelakisella. Next base: position 7,886 of record CASFXA010000174.1, on the reverse strand, counting down.
GAGGATGGCGGTGCGAAAAGGCTCGGGTGCCAGCTTGTTTTTGCTGGAAATGCTGGTGGCCATTGTGTTTTTTGCCATTTCCAGCGCCATCTGCGTCTCATTATTTGTCCAGGCCCGGCTGATGAGCCAGGACAGCGAGGATTGCACCCAGGCGCTTCGTCTGGCGCAAAGCGCGGCGGAGTGTTATAAAGCGGGCTCCGGAAAGCTGTCGTCTCTGGAAAATCTGTTCCCTCAGGGGGCGGTGGAGGAGGCTGGATTTGTGGCGTATTTTGACGACCAATGGCAGCCTTGCGATCAGCAGTCGGCCCGGTATCGCCTGTGTTTTTCATCGGAGGAAAAGGAAAAGATTCAGGAAGGAACGGTGGCTGTGGAGCGATTGGTCCGTCCTGTGGAGCTGATTCGTCTGGAGGTGTGCAGTTATGGGGGATGACAGCAGTTCCAGACGCCGGGAAAGGGGCGGCAGCTTTTCCATGGGAATTGGAGGGGCTTCCATTCTGGTGGTGTTTGTGATTCTGGCTTTGGTGGCTCTGGCAACGTTATCCCTGGCCTCTGCCGGAGCGGAAAAACGGTTGAGCGATCAGGCCATGACAGTGCTGGTGGATTATTATGCCGCGGACAGCTATGGGGAAAGATTGCTGGCGAAATTGGATGAGGAACTGGAGCGCTTGTGGGATCAGAACCAAGGGGAGTCTCAGGAGGAACAAGGTTATCGTCAGAGCTTGTTGGAACAGCTGCCCATGCTGGAGGATGCCCAGGTATCCCTCACCGTGGAAGAGGAAGAGGAGAAGCTGCTGATAGGCTGGACGCTGCAGATCGACGACAGACGTACGCTGGAAATACTGGTGGACGCTTCCTCCCGTCTGCAAAGCAGGGAGGGGGATCTGCAGCGGCTCTGCTGGAAATTGGTGGTGGCGCCAATTGAGGGAGAAGAAGACGGGATGCAGATTATTGGAAGCTGAATGAAAACCTGTGCCGCCAACGGAGCGGCGCTGACGATAAAGGAGAGAAGAGATTTTATGACTGGTCTGGCAGAAATTTTGAAAAGTGCGGTAGAACAGGAAACCTCGGATATTTTTATCATTGCCGGACTCCCGCTGGCCTTTAAAATTCACAACACCATCAAAACCCAGGACCCGGAGAGACTGACGCCGGATATGACCGAGAAGTTGGTGCAGGAAATTTATGGCTTGGCCAAAGGCAGAACGATTCAGCGGCTGCTGGAAGAGGGGGATGACGATTTTTCCTTCTCCCTGCCGGGGGTTTCCCGCTTCCGGGTCAGCGCCTACCGTCAGAGAGGTTCTCTGGCGGCGGTGATCCGGGTGGTTACCTTTGATCTGCCTGATCCCGGAAAGCTGGGAATTCCGGAGCTGGTGCTGCGTCAGGCAGACCGGGTGCGGGGCCTGGTGCTGGTGACAGGTCCGGCAGGCAGCGGAAAGTCCACAACGCTGGCCTGCATGATTGATCGGATCAACCGCAGCCGAACCTCCCATATTATTACGCTGGAAGATCCCATCGAATATCTCCACAGCCATAAACTGTCGGCAGTAAGTCAGCGGGAAATTTCTTCCGATACGCTCAGCTATGTCACTGCGCTGAGAGCGTCTCTCCGTCAGGCTCCCGATGTGATCCTGCTGGGGGAGATGCGGGATTATGAGACCATCAGCACCGCTATGACCGCAGCGGAAACCGGCCATCTGATTATTTCCACCCTCCACACAGTGGGAGCGGCCAACACCATTGACCGGATTGTGGATGCCTTCCCGCCCAATCAGCAGGCCCAGACCAGGGTACAGCTGGCCATGGTGCTTCAGGCGGTGATTTCCCAGCAGCTGATTCCTACGGTGGATGGTGGGGTGGTGCCTGCTTTTGAGATTATGACGGTTACCCCGGCCATCAGAAACATGATCCGGGAATCCAAAATTCATCAGATTGATACAGTGATTGCGTCTTCCGCCGCAGATGGGATGATAACGATGGATACCAGTCTGCTGAATTTGGTTAAGGAAGGAAAAATCGCGCCTAAAAATGCCCTGGCAGCCAGTGCTTCCCCGGAGATCATGGCAAAAAAATTGAATTTGCCTCTTTAAGAATCAAATGAGTCCGGATGAAAGAAAGGGTGGAATCAATGATGAGTACAGTGGCGGAAAAATTTCTTCGTTATGTGGCGTTTGATACCCAGTCGGTGCCGGATATGCCGTGCAATCCCAGCAGCGAAAAACAGTTTGACCTGGCCAATCAGCTGGCGGAGGAGCTGCGTCAGATGGGAGCAGAGAATGTGCGGGTGGATAAATTTTGCTATGTTTATGCCTCCATTCCTGCCACAGCTCCGGGAAAGGCGGTTTTAGGCTTTATTGCCCATATGGATACAGTTCCCGGGGTCAGCGGCGCTCATGTGACCCCACGGATTGTGCGGCATTACGATGGAGGGGACATCCTGCTTCATGAGGAAAAGGGAATCGTCCTTTCCCCCGCTGACTTTGACAGCCTCCAGCGCTATGTGGGACAGGATCTGATTGTAACCGATGGCACCACGTTGCTGGGAGCGGACGACAAAGCCGGTGTGGCGGAAATTATGACCATGGCGGAGACGCTGCTGACCCATCCGGAGATTCCCCATGGAGAGCTGCGGATTGCCTTCACCCCCGATGAAGAGGTGGGGTGCGGCGTCAACAATTTTGATGTTACGGGCTTCGGGGCCGATTACGCCTATACCGTAGACGGGGGCTATTTGGGGGAGATGGAGTATGAAAACTTCAACGCCGCCAGCGCCAGGGTCAGGCTCCATGGCAGAAGCACCCATACCGGTTCGGCCAAAGGAAAGATGAAAAACGCCCTGCTCATCGCTATGGAGCTGCATCAAATGCTGCCGATGTTTGAAAACCCGATCTGTACTTCCGGCTATGAGGGTTTTTTCCACCTGGACGGGATGTCCGGGGATGTGGAGCAGGCTCAGATGGATTATATTATCCGGGATCACGACAGGGAAAAATTCAATCAAAAAAAGGAACGGATCACAGCCATCTGTGATTATCTCAATGGGAAGTATGGCGCCGGGACGGTGGAACTGGAGCTGAAGGACAGCTATTATAACATGAAGGAGCAGGTTCTGCCACATTTCCATTTGATTGACAATGCCAAAGCCGCTATGGAGTCCATTGGTGTGACGCCGGTGATCACCCCCATCCGGGGAGGGACGGACGGGTGCCGCCTGTCCTATATGGGGCTGCCCTGTCCCAATCTCTGCACAGGAGGAGAAAATTTCCATGGCCGGTATGAATACATCTCCATTCAGGCGATGGAAAAGGTGGTAGAATTACTGGTGGAGTTGGCAAAACGCTATGCCGGCTAAGCGGATATTCCACAGACGAAAAACAGCGCAGAGGGCGGACGGCTCCTTTTGGGGAGCATAGTCCGCCCCTTTTGCTGTTTCCGGGGGAGATGCGCTCCTGAGGAAATTTGGATTAACAAATGGGCCCTGGATTTTGCTGACGATGGATGCGCTGAAACATCGGTTTCCCTTTTCTTCTGGAAAACAAGCAGAAGAGCAATCCCGGTGCCTGTCCGGCCAGAGAATCTTTCTTTTCTCCCTTCCCTGAGAAAATGGAACATCAAGAAGAAATGGATGGGAAAATGCCAGCATTTTCTCTCCCAATGGGGCGGGCAAGCCGGATGAAAAAAGAGCAAAGCCCTTCCGCTGGTCAGGATACTTCAGCGGAAAGGCTTTGTTTTGGATCGCCTGTGTGGGCGGCTTTTTTGTTTCTCAATGATTTTTGGGGAGCCTGACCATTCGGTAGAGGCGTACTACGGAGGAAACCAGCAGAATCCCCACCGCCAGGGAGGCGGCGATCCCCAGGGTGTGCAGACCGGTTTCCAGGAAAGCGGCTGTATCTCCCTGGATGCAGTATTCCATAGTATGGTAGATGCCTCCCCCCGGAACCAGAGGGATCAGGGCCACCAGCAAAAATTCCGTGGCAGGGCATTTGAACAAGCGGGCCATCACTTCCGCGTAGACAGACAGACCGATGGTGGCGGCGAAATAGCAGAACAGATCGCTGCCGCTGGGGGCCGCCAGAAGATAGATGGCCCATGCCAAACCTCCTCCCAACGAGGCGAAAAGGATTCGTTTGGGTTGCCGGATATTAAAAATGATGCAAAAGCCGGTGCTGGCCAGGATGGCATACAGGCAGGGGAGAAAGAAGTCTTTTATCATGCGGATCCTCCTTTCAGCCCAGTCCCCAGAGCAGGCGGGCGGCGGTAAGCACAATACCAGCGCCTAAAGCGATGGCGGTTGCCACCAGCAGAGATTCTGTCAGCTTAATCAGCCCCGCCAGCAAATCTCCGGCGATGATATCCCGCATGAAATTGGTAATCATGACTCCTGGTACCAGGTTCATCAAAGCGCCGATGATAATCCGGTCATAGTGTGCCCCCATCCCCAACGCAACTGAGGATAGAGCCATGGCGGCAATAAGGGCGCTGGCAATGGTGTTGACAAAAAAGGGGTTGGTATGGAATCGGTTCATCTGACCGCAGGCGATACAGGTGGCTACGCCGCAGACACCGGCGACAACGGCATCTCCCCAGCTTCCCTCAAAGAGCAGCGTGAAGAAAAAAGCCACCATGGCGTAAGCGGCGATCCGCCAGGAGAGATTATAACGGGGCAGCTGCTGAATTCTCTCCAGTTCCTGGCGGATTTGCTCAGGGGTCATGGGATGCAGGCAAATTTTGCGGCAGAGGGAATTGAGACGGTCCACCTGTTCCAAGTCCACGGTTTGCCCCCGGACCCGAAGCATTTTTGTGTAGGAACGTCCTTGCGGCGTGGTAAAGGAGACGATGATAACGGAAGGGATCACAAAGGCATCCCCGGTATCCCGTCCATAAGCCAGGAAGATCCGGCGGATGGATTCCTCCACCCGATAGATTTCTCCGCCGCTTTTGAGCAGCGCAAAGCCCAGATCTCCGGCCAGATCCAGCAGCTGCTGGTCATCCATGGGGCGTCATCTCCTTTTCCTCTTCCAGGCGCTGACGATAACACTGATAAGCGGATGGGATCGGGTATTCTTCTCGCAGTTTGTCCACCGGCGCCCAGCAAAAAACGTTTTTGGCAGGCGGTTCTTTCAGTCGTGCCAGGTATCCGGTCATCAGCCATTCCAGATGAGTGAAAATATGGCGGGCCGCGGGAAGTTTTTCCAGGGCTCCAGGCGCCATTCCCTGCTGCAGGAGCCAGTCTGCGGCTTCGGTTTTTTTCAGCTTTCCGGGGGAGGAGGGGAATTCCCATAAACCTGCCAGCAGTCCCTTTTCCGGTCGTTGCACCAGGGCCACAGTCCCCTGAAACAGCAGCAGAAATACTGTCTTTTCTTCCCTCTTTCTGGCCACTTTGGGGGATTTAACCGGAATTTGATGGATGAGCCCTTTTTCCCGGGCGGTACAAAGTCCTTTCAGCGGACACTGATCGCACAGAGGGGCTCCGTTTGGCAGACACACCAGAGCGCCCAGCTCCATCAATGCCTGATTAAAATCTCCGGCGCGGGAAGGGATGATTTGCCGCAGCTGTTGGGTGATGGCTTTTTTGGTAGCTGGAGCGGCAATATCGGAAAAATCCCCTGTCAGCCTGGTGATAACCCGCAAAACGTTGCCGTCCACGGCGGGGCAGGGAACATTGTAGGCGATGGAGCTGATGGATCCGGCGCAATAATCCCCTATTCCCGGCAGCTGTTTTAATTTCTCCGGATCGCGGGGCAACGTTCCGCCGTAATCCCTCACAACTATCTGAGCCGCTTTTTGCAGATTCCGCACCCGGTTGTAGTATCCCAGCCCTTCCCACAATTTTAAAAGGGTTTGTTCCTGGGCCGCCGCCAGACTTTCCAGATTGGGCAGGGCCTCCATAAAGCGGGCGAAATAGGGCTTGACCGCGTCTACCCGCGTTTGTTGCAACATAATTTCCGAAACCAATACCCGATAGGGGGTGGGCTGACTGCGCCAGGGAAGGACCCTGGCGTTTTGATCGTACCAATCAAGCAAAGGGGAGACCATTGCCTGGAGACGCACGGCGTCCATGGTTACAGCTCCAGGGTCAGGGCTTTTCCGGAGGGCTGGTAGGGGACATACTCCACCCCCACCATGTCAAACATCCGCTTGGAGGCGCGGACCGATTCGGTGTCGGCGTATTTGTCGCTGAGGTAAACCACCCGCCGGATACCGCTCTGAATAATCGCTTTGGCACATTCGTTGCAGGGAAAGAGGGTGCCGTAAAGGGTGGCGCCTTTGAGGGAGCCGCCGGCATAGTTGAGAATGGCGTTCAGCTCTGCGTGGCAAACATAGACATACTTGGTGTTGAGGGGATCTCCCTCCCGGTCCCAGGGCATCTCGTCATCGTCGCAGCCGATGGGCATCCCATTGTATCCCATGGAGAGGATTTTGTGGTCGGGGCTGACGATACAGGCGCCCACCTGAGAATTGTTGTCCTTGCTGCGCTGAGCGGACAGCAGAGCGATGCCCATAAAATATTCGTCCCAGGAAATATAATCTTGTCGTTTCATCTTTGTCACCTTTCGTGAAATTAAAAATAGTCCCGGAAAAGCCGGGCAATCGGACGGGGAAGGTATTTTTCTGAAAACCTTGGCAGGAAGCTGTCCCATAGAAACAGGCATGAAGCGGGAGGGCAAGGAGCAGGAGAGATTTTGTAAAAAGCCCAACGCCGCAAAGAATAAAGTTGCCCGATGGGACAGCGGAATGGTTCCTCTTTTGGGCGCCCTCTCGGGGAACGGAAGGAGAAAGAGGCGGAGAAGAAGGGACGGTCTGTGTCCCCAGGCCTGCCCAATCCAATGCCAGCTCATCTTCATTCCGAGGGCCTTGACGGCTTCCGTTTTCCCTTTCCATCCGATTTAGGAGAACAGATTTGCGCCTTGTACACTGAAGGTATTATACCACATCATTTTCTCCATCGAAAGTAGTTGGAAAATAAAAAGGGGCCCTCCTATGAATCGGCAAAGGAGAGCCCCAGCCCGTTATGAGCGGGAGAAAATTTCCTCCAGAGTATCGTAAAGCCTCTGGGCGTCTACAGGTTTGGTGAGATAGCCGTTCATGCCTGCCTGACGGGCCTCATACTCCTCGTTTTGAAAGGCGTTGGCTGTCATGGCGATAATGGGAACCTTTGAGTCCTTCCGGCGGATTTGCCTTGCAGCCTCCAAGCCATCCATCACTGGCATCCGAATATCCATTAGCACCGCCCGGAACCATCCGGAAGGAGCAGCGCAGAAACGGTCCACCCCCAACTGTCCATTTTCCGCCGTCTCCACAATGATGTTTTTCATTTCCAGGAGGGTTTGAGCAATTTCCAGATTCAGCTGATTGTCCTCCACCAGCAGCACCCGCTGGCCGTTAAAGATGTTTTGTTCAGCGGTTTCCGCTTCGGCGGAAGATTTGATCTTGCTGCACAGAACGCTGCGGAGGGTGTCCGGAAAAATGGGCTTAGGGATAAAGTGAGAAATTCCCGCCTGCTGGACTTCGGCTTCAATGTCGCTCCAATCATAGGAGGACATCATAATGATTTTGATTTTTTTGGAGAGGCGCTGAATGTGCTGTACGGTGGTCAATCCGTCCATCTCCGGCATTTTCCAGTCCACCAGGGCCACGTTATAAGGCTTCCCCTGCTGCTGACGCAGCTGGATCTGTTCCAGAGCCTGTTGCCCGGAAGTGACCCACTCGCTATGTACTTTCATCAGGGTCAGCAGGTGAACGGTATATTGGCACATGGCGGGGTCATCGTCCACCACCAGTACGGATAAATCCTCCTCCAGGGGAAGAATATCCTCAGAATCTTCCTCCGGCACCCGTCCCAAAGGTAATTCCACAGTGAAGAGGCTTCCCTGTCCGGGGGTGCTGGA
>CASFXA010000173.1 GCA_949298535.1 uncultured Oscillospiraceae bacterium | reverse complement strand
CGGTTCAGCGTTTGCTGGATATTGAGGATTTTTTTGCTCTCCCGAACATACTGCTCTCCGGCAAAGGTGAGCCGAAGGGGAAGAGCGCTTCGGTCAAAGAGCTGTACGCCCAGTTCTTCCTCCGTTTTCTGGATAGCTTTGGTCAGGGCGGGCTGAGACAGGTACAGCTCTCTTGCTGCCTGGGAGATATTTCCCGTTTGAGCGACAGTGACAATGTATTTCATCCGGTTAAAATCCAACCAATCTCCTCCTGCCTATAACTAATAATTATGGGATAAATGAAAGGTTTCTATTAGACAAATCCACTTTCCGGTACTACAAATGGAATTGTAAGGAAAATAAAATGAAAATACAAGGAAAAAGCAAAAATTTTCATTGAAATTTTCCCGTTGTTATCAGAAACAAACCCGGCAGAAAGAAAAATAACAAAAAGTTATGGAGTTTGAAAGGAGCGGAATGGAATATGGAGGAACGGTTTCAATTGGTCACTGTATCGGGAGAGACTCCGTTGGAACGCGGTTTGCAATACGGGCAGCAGGCGGCAGAGAAGATTCAGGCAGGTGTAGAAAATTATCGAAACTATTTTGTCACCCATGGCCGCACCTGGGATGAAACATTGGGATATGCCGCAGCCTATCTTCCCACAATTGAAGCGGTGATGCCGGAGGTGCTGGAGGAAGCAAAGGGAATCGCCCAGGGGGCGGGAGTTACCCTGGAGGAATTGATGGTTCTCAACACCAGGTATGAAATCACCCAATATCCCCTTAGGCCGCAGGAATGTACTACTGGAGCGGTGCTGCCGGAAGCCAGCTCAGATGGAAGAACCTATCTGATTAAAAACTGGGATTACCGTCCCGGCGTTTTGGATAAAATCGTAATTGTCCATCTGGAACAGCCCGATGGTACCCGAATCCTGGGTTTGACAGAAGCGGGACAACTGATCCGGGAAGGCTTCAATTCCCATGGGGTTGGCCTGTGCAACAATATGATTGAATCCATTTATGACACAGCGGGAACCGGTATTCCCGTCACCTTCCTGCGCCGCAGGGTCCTGGCCAGCAGAACTTTTGAGGAAGCATATGGCTGGCTGGTCCATGCGAAGCGGTGCGTCTCCAACAATATGCTGCTGGTGGACGGACGCTTTGGCCGGGCGGTGGATATTGAAGCCCATCCAGGCGGCGTGGATGAACTGAAGCCTGTGGACGGGATCCTCACCCATGCCAATCATTTTGTGGTCAATCCGGAGATTGATCGCCTGACCCATCGGAGAAAGAATCGGGACAACCGTCTGGCCTATCTGCTGCGGAAACATTGGGGAGAGATCAGCCCGGAGATTATCATGGAGTGCATGAAGGATCACGAATACGCTCCGGAGGCCATCTGCAACCATAAGAATAACCCTGACGAGGATCCCATGGCAGGGCTGATGACAGTAGCGTCGCTGATCTGCGATTTCCAAAATCAGACGGCCTATATCTGCCGGGGAAATCCCTGCCAGGGAACCTACCTGCCCTATCAGCTGTAAAAAGAATGGTTTTCCGCCGTTATAGACGGGGGAGAACAGAAAAAAGAAAAAGAAGGACGCTCTGCTGCAAAGCGAAGACGGCTGGGAACCCTTGGTCCCAGCCCCGGACGCCGGCAGGGCGCCCTTGTTTTCAAAGAGAGTGGATGTTATAATAATTTCAAAAGGCGCTCCAAAGATTATTACGAATTTTCTGATGAAAAAAGGAGGACGCAGATGGCAAATTTACAGCTTTGGCAGCAATATGCTCAATGGAAAACGCAGTATGATTGGGTGGATCTGACCCATCCCCTCAGCCCCGATACGCCCCACTGGGTAGGTTGGCCTCCGCTGAAGGTGGAGACCATGGCCAGCCTGGACAGCTCTCTTTTCGGCGCTCACAGCTATACCACAGTGGGACAATATGGCACCCATGTGGATGCGGCGGCACATATGGTCAAAGGGGGCAGAACGCTGGATCAAATCCCTGTTGATGAGATGGTGATGCCCCTGTGTGTGGTGGATAAGCGCGACGCTGTGGCAGAAAACGCAGACTACGTCCTCACTGTGGAAGATATTCTGGATTGGGAGAAGACCTGGGGAAAAATTCCGGAAGGGGCCTTTGTGATCTTTCAAAGCGGCTGGAGCAAGCGTCCGGCAGCGGAAATGGACAATCTGGACGAGGATGGAAACCGGCATTTTCCCGGCTGGCAGTTGGAGACGCTGAAATTCCTGGTGGAACAGCGGAAGATCGGCGGCGTGGGGCATGAAACCTCCGACACGGAGGCTCCCATCACTTCGGGGAAGAGCAACTATGAGGTGGAATATTATATCCTTTCTCAAAACAAAATGCACCTGGAGCTGCTGACCAATGTGGATCGGTGTCCTCCTGTAGGCGGCTTAGTCTTCTGCACATTCCCGGCTGTTGTGGGAGGAACTGGTTTTCCCGCCCGGTGTTTTGCCCTTTGCCCCAAGGAATCCTAACTATTTTTTTGAAGAGGCGAAAAATCTGATTTGAAAAGGGAGGGACAATATTGGCAGAATGGGTCCGTTCCGTAACTAACAGTGCAGCGTTTTCCTACATGGCCTATTTTCTTCCTCCTGTAATTTCTCTGATTTTCTTCTGGAAATGGAAGGCATCCCTTGTCTGGCTTTCCATACTGGTTACAATGGCAGTGGATTTGTTGGTTTGGGGGAAAGCGCTGGGATATAATTATGGAGAGTTTCGTGGTCTGATCCTTCTTTTTCTGATTCCGCAGCTGGCGCTGACAGCATTGGCCGCGGTATGGATCCGGCTTTGCCATCAGAGCAAAGAAAAAAGAAAAGAAAGAGATCCTGCCTCCCCTTGACGGAACAAACAGAAAGCCTTAGAATGGGACATGGCCAATGAGGACATTTGCCGGAAAAAAGAAGTTCAAGGATTTCGAGGGCGGAGAAGGAGTATACATCATGAAAACAATTGCAATCGGATGCGACCACGGCGGTTTTGAGCTGAAAGAGGAACTGAAAAAACGTCTGACTGAAGAGGGATATGCAACGCTGGATCAGGGCATAGAGACCCTTCATTCCGTGGATTATCCCGACATTGCGGTTAAAGTGGCCCATGCGGTTACCGGTGGGGAAGCGGATTGCGGCATCCTCATTTGCGGCACGGGTATCGGGATGAGCATTGCGGCCAATAAGGTACGGGGGATTCGCGCTGCGTTGTGTACAGACTGTTATTCCGCCAGAATGACCAAGGAACATAACGACGCCAATATCATTACTCTGGGAGCCCGTACCATTGGCGTAGAGCTGGCTTGGGAGATCGTCAAGGCCTATCTGGGAGCGGAATTCCAGGGAGGACGCCATGCAAATCGGGTAAAAAAAATTCGTCAGCTGGAAGGGTGAGAAATGGGTCAGTTTGCTCCCTGAGGGAGCCGATGTATTTCCGCCTGATGATAGCGCGGAATTGCTTTCTTGAATAATGGGATGCCGTTTTGGAAGCGGACAGGTCGTTTCCCTGGGTATCCTGCTGACGAAAGGAAATCCCCATTGGTCAAGCTGATTGGTTTGACTGATGGGGATTTATTTTTCGTTTGCATAGAGAATTTTACAGATCAGGCAGCAGTGAAGGAATCCAACTTCATTTTGGGAATGACATATGGTACTGACAGGCGCAACTTTCAGGAACGGTACGGCTTTTCATCTTATGATAATCTATCTTTGTTTTTAGCCGCAGAAAACCGTCTGTTGCAGACTGTGTCGGAAAAATATGGTACAATAAGCCCGGAAGGAAAACAGATTGTTTTCCTTGGCCGTCGTTCCCGCCGGCCCTGCCTTTCTGGCAGCCGGTCTTCTTGACGAGACCTCCCCGGCTTCGCCGTCCCGCTCCCCTGGAGCGGCCCTGTAAGGGCAGGAGGTCTAGGTACAATACCGGGATGTGAACCTGTACATCACAGGGGAGACCAGAATCGATACGGTGCTGTTCCGTTACCGGATGGAAGGGGAAGACGCCTGCCTGTATCCGGAACTTCAGCTGGTCAATCTTTCCAGTCCCTTCCAAGGCGAGGCAGAGATCCGCATTTTTGCTCCCGATGGGGAATTGGTCAAGGAGTACCGCCGGCAGCTGGAGATTCCGGAGGGGGATTCCAAGCTGGTTCTGGAAGAGGAAAATCTGGCAGCCCCTGTCCTTTGGGATCTGGAACAACCTCAGTTATATACCGTTGAGGTGCTGCTCAACGGGAATGGAAAGCAGCTGGACCGTCACACCCTTCGCACCGGATTCCGGCGGATGGAATGCCGTCCGGAAGGCTTCTTCCTCAATGGCAGAGAGGTCAAACTGGTGGGGTTGGACCGTCACCAGTCCTATCCCTATGTGGGTTACGCCATGCCGGCCAGAGCCCAGCGGAAGGATGCGGAAATTCTCCGCCAGTATCTCCATGTCAACACTGTGCGCACCTCTCACTATATGCAGTCAGAGGACTTTTTGGACCGCTGCGATGAGTTGGGACTGCTGGTGTTTGCGGAAGTTCCCGGTTGGGGATATATCGGGGAGGAGGCGTTCAAGGAAAACGCTCTCCAGAATATCCGGGATATGATTACTGTGGAATTTAACCATCCCGCCATCTTTATCTGGAGCATCCGGATTAACGAGTCCAATGATGACGACGAATTTTATACCCGCTGCAACGACCTGGCCAAGAGCCTGGATCCTTCCCGGCCCACCACCGGGGTGCGCTGCATCAAAAACAGCAATCTCATTGAGGACGTATACACCTATAACGATTTCATCCATTATAGCCACGACGTCAAACACTATCGTGAGGTAGTGCTGCTCAACCAGCAAACAGTGACGGGATTGACCCACAAGGTTCCTTTCCTGGTAAGCGAATACTGCGGCCATGTTTTCCCTGTCAAACCCTTTGACTGTGAAGAAAAGCAGATGCGCCATGTACAGATTCATGCAGCGGTGCAGAGCGCCAATATGCTGCGGAAGGATGCCATGGGAGCGATCGGCTGGTGCGCTTTCGATTACAACACCCATGGGGACTATGGCTCCGGGGACAAGATCTGCTACCACGGAGTAATGGATATGTTCCGTATTCCCAAATATGCGGCTCAGCTTTATCGCAGCCAGGCGGATCCCCGGGAAGAGATTGTTTTGGAGCCGGCCACAGTGTTTGCCCGGGGTGAGAACGACGATAACCGGCCCATCCCCTTTATTGTGCTGACCAACTGCGATTATATCGAGGTGGAGGCCTATGGGCGGATTATCGGACGCTATTTCCCCAGCCTTTCTTACGGCGGCTTGGCTCACCCTCCCATTCTGATCGACAAGGATCCTGGCCGTTGGCAGGATATTTGGGACGGCGGCGCGGTGATCGGCTATTACAACGGCAAGGAAGTTGCTCGCCGCACCTATTCCAGAGACGCTCATCTGGCGGCCCTGGAGGTTCGGCCAGACGATACGGCCCTGTATACCACCGTGGCGGATACCACCCGCTTTGTCTGCCGCTATGTGGACCAGCTGGGCAACCTGCTTCCTTTCTACAACGGAATCGTGGAGGTGGAAACCGAAGGGGACATTAAACTTGTTGGCCCCAGCACAATAGCCACCATCGGCGGCGCCATCGCTTTCTGGGTCCGTACTCTGCCCACGGGGAAAGAAGGCTGGGGTGTGGTGCGGGTCCGTGCGGTAAACACCACCTTGCCACAGCAGGAATTTGTTCTGGAACTGAAGCCGGAATCTCAATTGCAGACCCTGTGATGGGATAACAAATCTTAAAACGGCGAAAAACAAAATAAACACGATGTGCGCCTTCACAGCAGCGTGAAACGATAATCACTCTGATGGAAGACGCACATCGTGTTTGCGAAGAGAATAGAGAGAGTAAAAGGAATCAGAGGGTGATGGTCATGAAAGCCTTTTGGATTCCTTTTTCTTCTGCAGGAGCCTTAAAAGGGAATCGGGGAAAAGAGGCGCAGGACTCGTTAATAAGGTCCGATATTCATGTAAGACATACAGAATACCATAATGGCTGCGGCCAGAGAAAGAAAGACAATGATTTTCCATACAAATTTAAGCCATGCTTTGTAGGAAACGCCTTCAAAGGCCAGGGGCGCCATAATGCAAGCGGCGGTGGGCAATACCATGTTGGTGATGCCGTCTCCGAATTGGAAGATAATAACCACCAACTGTTGAGGCAGCCCCAAAAGATCTCCAATGGGGGACATGATAGGGATGGTCGCGGTAGCTTGTCCGGATCCAGAGATGATAAAGCAGTTCATCAGAGATTGGAAAAGGAACATCACAACTGCGGCGAATCCCTTAGGCAGGTTAATG
>CASFXA010000172.1 GCA_949298535.1 uncultured Oscillospiraceae bacterium | reverse complement strand
CTGCTTCAGGGAGGCACTGTGGGCGGCGGAGGCGTGATGCGGTGGTTCGAGAAGGAATTCGCCGCCCATGAGCGGGAGGAGGGCCGGCGGACGGGAATTTCTTCTCTGGAGCAGCTGAACCGGATGGCCGCCGGGGTGCCTGCGGGAAGCGAAGGGCTGGTGTTCCTGCCTTATATGGCGGGGGAGCGGTCCCCCATCTGGGATCCCAAAGCCAAAGGCGTATTTTACGGCCTGGATTTCTCCAAAACGAAAGGGCATATGGTCCGGGCCTGCATGGAAGGGGTGGCATTTTCCCTGCGGCACAATCTGGACGTGGCCAGGGAGGCCAGGGCCAGGGCGGATATTCTCTGCGCCGTGGGAGGCTCCGCCAACTCCCGCCTGTGGACCCAGATCAAGGCGGATATCACCGGGCTTCCCATTGCGGTGCCCTCCTCGGACACGGCCACCACGCTGGGGGCGGCCATGCTGGCCGGAAAGGCTGTGGGAATGTACCGGGATTATGAGGAAGCGGTTTCTCTGGCGGTGAAGGAAACCAGACGCCATGAGCCCAACCGGGAAAATGCCGCTGTCTACGAAGAAAATTATCAGATGTATCTGGAGCTTTATCAGTCTCTGAAGAAAATGATGGATCAAGGGAGGTAACGAGATGAAAGCAGCAGTTGTGACAGCCAATGAAGAAGTACGTTATATGGAAGTGGAGGAGCCTTCGGCCGGACCGGGAATGGTGAAAATCCGGGTGGCCGCGTCGGGAATCTGCGGGTCGGATGTCCCCCGGGTTCTGCACCATGGCGTCCACTTTTACCCCATTGTGCTGGGCCATGAATTTTCCGGCGATGTGGCCGAAGTGGGAGAAGGCGTTACAAAGGTAAAAGTGGGAGACCGGGTGACGGGAGCGCCGCTGCTTCCCTGTATGAAATGCGATGACTGCCAGAACGGAAATTATTCCCTGTGCCGCCATTACAGCTTTATCGGTTCCCGCCAGCAGGGCAGCAATGCGGACTATGTGGTGATTCCGGAACAGAACGTGATTCCCTACGATCCGTCCATCTCCTATGAGCAGGGGGCCATGTTCGAGCCCTCCACAGTGGCTCTCCACGGCCTGCTGCAGAACGATTACCGGGGCGGCGGCACGGTAGCCGTTCTCGGCGGCGGAACCGTGGGAATGTTCACCATGCAGTGGGCAAGAATTTTCGGCGCCGCCAAGGCGGTGGTGTTTGATATCAGTCCCCGCAGACTGGAACTGACCAGACGGCTGGGAGCCGAGGCGGTGGTAGATACCACAAAGGAGAATTTCATGGAGGAGGCCATGGCCCTTACCGGCGGGAAAGGCTTTGACTATGTGTTTGAGACGGCGGGACAGGTTTCCACCATGCAGACAGCCTTCGCGCTGGCGGCCAACAAAGCCCGTGTCTGCTTCATCGGAACGCCCCATGAGAATCTCACCTTTACCCCGGCCCAGTGGGAAAACATGAACCGGAAAGAATTTCACCTGACCGGTTCCTGGATGTCTTACAGTTCCCCCTTCCCGGGAAAGGAATGGGAGCTGACGGCCCACTACTACGCCACCGGACAGCTGAAATTCGATCCGGATTTTATCTATAAGAAAATGCCCATGAGCCAGGCCCAGGAGGCTTTCCAGATGTTCAAAACACCGGGACTGGTGCAGGGAAAACTGCTGCTGATCAACGAGGGCTTTGGATTATAAAAGCCGGAAAGAGAGGAATGTATGACGAAAATTGATCCGGGGAAGGTTCCCCAGAGAAGACTTTTTACAGGTGCCCTCATGCCCGCGGTGGGCATGGGTACCTTTGGCTCCGACCACGTTTCCGCCCAGGAGGTTTCGCAGGCGGTGGCGGGGGCCATCGAAGCGGGATACCGCTCTTTTGACTGCGCGGCCTGCTACGGCAATGAGGCGCAGATCGGA
>CASFXA010000171.1 GCA_949298535.1 uncultured Oscillospiraceae bacterium | reverse complement strand
ATGGCGGACAGCTGCGGGATTCCCTTCGTCCAGGAGGTGTACGCCACCCGTGTGGCGGCCAAAAGGCTGATCCCGGACGGGGACGTCATCATCGAGCTGGGAGGCGAGGACGCCAAAATTCTCTTTCTCTCCGGCAGCATGGAGGTGCGGATGAACGGTTCCTGCGCGGGAGGCACCGGCGCCTTCATCGACCAGATGGCCACCCTCCTGGGTGTGTCCGCCGATGAAATGAACGCCCTGGCCCAGGAGCATGAAAAAATCTACACCATCGCCTCCCGGTGCGGCGTTTTCGCCAAAAGCGATATTCAGCCCCTCCTCAACCAGGGGGCCAAAAAGAGCGATGTGGCCGCCAGCATCTTCTATGCCGTGGTCAACCAGACCATCGCCGGTCTGGCTCAGGGCCGGGAGATCACCGGCAAGGTCATCTATCTGGGGGGACCTCTCACCTTCCTGCCCCAGCTGCGGCTGAGCTTTGACAAAACCTTACATACCACCGGCGTTTGCCCGGAAAATTCCCTGTATTATGTGGCCATGGGGGCGGCCTTCTGCGCCAGCGAGGAGGTAGATTTGGCGGAGGCGTTGGAGCGCCTGGAACAGTATCACACCGAAGGACGCTATGCCACCATGCCCCCTCTGTTCCACAACCAGGAGGAATATGAGGCCTTTTGCCTGCGCCACAACCGGGATGTGGTGGTTACGGCGGATCCGGACACCTATGAGGGCCCGGCCTATATCGGCATCGACGCCGGTTCCACCACCGTCAAGCTGGCGGTCATCGACGCTGAGGGCCGTCTCCTTTCCTCCATCTATCAGTCCAACAACGGCAATCCTGTTCCCCTGGTGCGGCAGTTTTTGCTGGACTTTTACCGTCGCTATCCGAAAATCACTCTGAAAGGCGGCACCGTCACCGGCTATGGCGAGGACATCATCCGCAACGCCTTCGGCGTGGATTACGGCGTGGTGGAAACGGTGGCCCATTTCACCGCCGCCAAAAAGTTCCTGCCTCAGGTGGATTTTATCATCGACATCGGCGGACAGGACATCAAATGCTTCAAAATCCGCGCCGGCGCCATCGACAACATCTTCCTCAATGAGGCCTGTTCCAGCGGCTGCGGTTCCTTCCTTCAGACCTTTGCCAACGCCCTGGGATATTCCATCGAGGACTTTGCCAAACTGGGGCTGTTCGCAGACCATCCGGTGGACCTGGGCAGCCGCTGCACCGTGTTTATGAACTCCTCGGTCAAGCAGGCTCAGAAGGACGGCGCCTCCATTGAAAACATTTCGGCGGGCCTGTCCATCTCGGTGGTGAAAAACGCCCTGTACAAGGTGATTCGCTGCGCCAATGCCCAGCAGTTGGGCGAACATATTGTGGTCCAGGGGGGCACCTTCCTCAACGACGCCGTACTGCGGGCCTTTGAGCAGGAATTGAATGTGGATGTGGTCCGGCCCAACATCGCCGGCCTGATGGGCGCCTATGGCGCAGCCCTCTACGCACTGGAAAAGGGTGGAACCTCCACCACCCTGCTGGGCCTGGAGGAGCTGGAGCATTTCACCCATGAGGTGCGGGCGGTGGCCTGCGGCGGATGCAGCAACAACTGCCAGCTGACGGTGAACACCTTCAGCGGCGGACGGCGCTTCATCAGCGGCAACCGCTGCGAGCGTCCCGTCACCAAGAAGGCCCAGGATGACAGCGAGAACATCTACCAGTACAAGCTGGAGCTGCTGCGGAGCTATCAGCCCATCAAGGGGTCCCGGGGCAAGCTGGGGCTGCCTATGGGGCTGAATATGTATGAGCTGCTGCCCTTCTGGTACGCCTTCTTCACCCGGCTGGGCTTTGAGGTGGTCCATTCTCCCGCTTCCAACCGGGAGCTGTACCTGAGCGGTCAGAGCAGCATCCCCTCGGACACCGTCTGCTTCCCCGCCAAGCTGATGCACGGCCATGTGGAAGCCCTGATTCATGAGGGGGTCCACACTATCTTCTATCCCTGCATGAGCTATAATCTGGACGAGGGACTGGGAGACAATCACTACAACTGCCCGGTGGTGGCCTACTATCCCGAGGTGATTGCCGCCAATATGCCGGACATCGGCAAGGTGAATTTTATCACCGACTATGTGGGCATCCACCGCCGGAAGGACTTCCCCAAAAAGATCCACGAGATTCTCTGCCGTTATTTCGGCGATATTCCCCTCCGGGATGTCAAAGCGGCGGCAGATGAGGCATATGAATCCTACGACGCTTATTTCATCCGGGTGCGGGCCCGGGAGAAGGAGATTGTGGACCGGGCCAGAAAAGCGGGACGGCCCATCATCGTCCTGGCGGGACGGCCCTATCATGTGGACCCGGAGATCAACCACGGCATCGATAAGCTGATTGCCGGCTTTGATGTGGCGGTCATCTCCGAGGATTCCGTCAGCTGCAATGTGGAAAAATTCCCCACCGGGGTTCTCAACCAGTGGACCTATCATTCCCGCCTTTACGCCGCGGCCCGGTATATCGCCACCCAGCCGGACATGAATCTGGTGCAGCTGGTTTCCTTCGGCTGCGGGGTGGACGCCATCACCACCGACGAGGTGCGGGAGATTCTGGAGGCGGAAGGGAAAATTTACACCCAGATCAAAATTGATGAGATCACCAACCTGGGGGCGGTGAAGATCCGGCTGAGAAGCCTCTTTGCCGCCACCGGCCTGGAGTAAGGAGGCAAACCTTTTTGACAAAGCTTGTTTATGATGAAAAGGGACGGCTGCTGTTCACCAAGGAGATGAAGGAGGAATACACCATCCTCATCCCCATGATGGCCCCCATCCATTTCGGCATCATCAAGACAGTCTTCGACAACAGCGGCTACAACGTGGTGCTGCTGCAGAATAACGGACATTCGGTGGTGGAGGAGGGGCTGAAATACGTCCACAACGACACCTGCTACCCGGCGCTGCTGGTCATCGGCCAGATGATGGACGCCCTCCACAGCGGCAAATATGACCTGCACAAAACCGCCTTGCTCATCTCCCAGACAGGCGGCGGCTGCCGGGCCTCCAACTACATTCACCTGCTGCGGAAAGCCCTGAAGAAGGCGGGACTGGATTACATACCGGTGGTGTCCATCAACCTCTCCGGCATGGAGAAGAATCCCGGCTTCAAACTGACGCTGCCCATGATCCGCAAGATGATCGCCGGGCTGGTGTACGGCGACCTGCTGATGCTGCTGAGCAACCAGACCCGCCCCTATGAGATCCACAAGGGGGAAACCGACGCTTTGGTGGCCCATTGGGTGGAAAAGCTGGCCGGCCAGTTCAAGATCGGCAAGGGCTATGGCAGAGCGGAGCAGAAAAAATATCTGGACAGCATCGCTCAGGCCTTTTCCGCCATCCCTGTGGACCGTTCCAAACCAAAAGTTCGGGTCGGGGTAGTGGGAGAGATCTACGTCAAATATGCCAGCCTTGGCAACAACAACCTGGAAGCCTTCCTGGCGGAGCAGGACTGCGAAGTGATGGTGCCGGGGCTGATGGGCTTTATGCTCTTCAAGGTGGATAACCGTCTGGAGGACATCAAACTCTATGGCGGCAACGCGGTGAAATACGCCGCGGTCAAGACCTTTATGGACTATCTGACCAGTATGGAGACCACCCTCATCGAGGCGGTGAAGAAGGTCCCCGGTTTTGTGGTGCCCTCCCCCTACAGCCATGTGAAGCAGCTGGTGAAAGGGGTCATCGGCTACGGCTGCAAGATGGGGGAAGGGTGGCTGCTCACCGGCGAGATGATGGAGCTGGCGGAACAGGGGTATGGCAACATCGTCTGTACCCAGCCCTTCGGCTGCCTGCCCAACCACATCGTGGGCAAAGGCATGATCCGCCGCATCACCTCCATCTTCCCTGACGCCAACATCGTTCCCATCGACTACGACCCCAGCGCCACCCGTGTCAATCAGGAAAACCGCATCAAGCTGATGCTTTCGGTGGCCCGGGAAAAGCTGGCGGAAAAAACCGGAGAAGCCCAGCCGGCGCTGGCAGAAGGCTGAAGCGGGAGAAATTCCATCCGGCATTTCCGGTGATGGGGAGGGAAGAGAAAGGCTGCGGCTGTCCAGTGGCCAGTGTCCGATGAGGGCTCTCCCTGTTGCTTGGTAAAAAATCTCCGGAGCTCCGATCCCATCTCTGAGGGAAGAATTGGAACGAAAAATTTATAATCCTGTCAAAATGAAAGGCTTCCTGAGGATGGGTCGCGCAGATCCATCTTCAGGGAGCCTTTCTGAAAAAGGAGAAAGAAGATTTATCCAGAGATTGAGAAGGAAGAAATTTTGGCGGTGACCGGAGCGCAGGTGCGATGGGCAGGGAATCCCAATTCTTCAGCAGATGGCCCGATAAAACAGCTTTGCTGGCCAGTTATCTCCAGCCTGTGGTCATGGAGAACCGCGATGGCGAAAAGTGGATCCTGATAGGGCGCGGTATAGCGGACGTTGGGGTACAGGTTGTCTATGGGGGAGCCATATCTGTCAGCGGCAAAATCTTCCCCCAACCAACAATTGGAAATGCTGTTCAGGTTCCAATACCAAATTTGATCCTTTTTGACGATGTGATCGATGTGATTATGGCCGTTAATGGCGACAATAAAATTTCCGTCTGTTTGGGCTTTGCGGCAGAGGAGCTGATGAAGGAGATGGTGATTGCGGATGGCGTATAATTCCTGATGGAGACTTTGGTGGGAGAAAATCACCACTGTCCCCCGAATTTGCTCCAGTTCCTTTTCCAGCCATGTCAATTGCTGGGGATCCAGCCAGGGAAGTTCATCGCTTTGGCAGCAGAAGTAATCCCCGTGATCATAGGGATGGAATATCCCGTTTTTATCCCGGTACCAGTTTCCATCCAGAACAATAAAATGAAACCCATTGACGGCAAAGGAATAGTATGGCCCGGGCAGATCCAAAGCACGCACCGCCTCCTCTTTGTTCCAAAAATCCAAATCGTGATTCCCCAGGACGCTGTAATGAGGGATGGAGCTGCTGCGAAACTGTTGAAAAATTTCTTCTCCTTCAGTCAGATTTCCTCCATGAAGAGCGTAGGCCACATTGACAGGGATTTTCTCCCGGGGGCATTTCAGGGGAGATCTGTGAGGCGGATAATAGAAATCCCCCAACTGGATCATAAAATCCACCTGTTTTTTCTGACAGGCATCCAGAAAGGCGGCCAATCTTTGTCTGCCGTCTGGCATGATTTCGGTGTGAATATCGGTAAAAATGCCGAAGGTGACACAGGTAGAATTCATGACGATTCCCCCTCAAAAAACGCGGGCTGATAAATGGGCTGGGTCCACAATTGGGCGCCGTTGGGGGCTGTAATACAGACACGCACATAGGGTTCCGTGGTATCCAGAACCCACGAGGCTGATTTCCCGTATGTCACCCCCAACGTCCTTGCGCGCAAACCGATAAATTCATATCGCATTTGTTCCTGAAAACCATTCTGATGTGTCGCGGATAGGAAGAGATTGCTTCCATTCGTCATTTCCAGCGCCGTTAAAACAAGCCCGGTGGAGGCATAAAATTTTCCTTTTCTCACGGCCTCTATAATGGCAGGCTGATGGGGAGCGGCATACACCATATTCCAGCATCTGGCCAGATCATACCAACGATGAAAATCGTCATTGGCAAATCCCCAGATCAAACGCCCTGAGGAAAGAACTTCATCCCAGGTGTCCACAGCCAGCCCCCTGCCGGAAAGCCGTGAGATTACACCATTATCAATCTCCATCCCCTCTATGTCCTGTTGAGAAAGAATTGCTTTTGCGGTCCAATAATTTTCCCTCTGCCAATGCGGGTGGCAGGCAATGACCATTCCGCCTTCCTGACGACAGAGGGCGGCTGCTTGCTGATGGGATGCCTTCGACAGGCTTTTTCCTCCAATACACAACATATGTCCGTCAAAGCTATATTCATAGCCTTCCAGCAACACTGGAAGCTGCGGCTGAGCCTGGGGCAAGGAGGTGCGGGCATCATGGTTGGTGATGGCCAAAAAATCATATCCGCAATCCTTGTAACAGGAAGCCACTTCTTCCAGAGGCAATTTCCCACAATTGTCTCCTGGTCTTGCGCCGCAATGGGTATGAAAATTGCCCCGCAGCCAGTGCGATGGATTCCAGTCAAGCTCTTCGTAGGGATTTTGATACATCATTCATTCCTCCCTTTCTTCATGGCGACAAGAACAGATTGTCCGGATGATAACTGTAAAACTTTGTCAAACAGCACGGTGGAATCTTCTCCCCGCCAACCAAGAGGGACCTGACCGCAAAAAACGCTCTGGGGGAGAAAACCATGGGGGAGCCCCAGACTGGACAGCTGCAAGCTGCCGTCATACAGTTGCAGCGTCATTTCGTTTTCTGAAATTTTTACTGTTCCCCAGGCGGTTCCAAAGCACCAAAAGCTGCAAAAGGGAAGGGGATAGCAGGGGTTGAATCCCATGTGGGACGCCACTGCGTCAAAAGAGAAGCCGGCGGCGGCCAGGAGCAGCGTGTAGCTGGATAAAGCCCGGGCATAACTGCTGCCACATTCCATTTCGCTGAAAGGATTTCGGGAACGGCCATCATACCGTCTGCGAACGGCTCGCACCACTTGTTCCGCCTGTTCTGTAAAACCCATCAGCAGCAGATGGGCGGCAAACTGATACTCGCATCCGCTCCACACCTCCTCCGAATAAAGGGCGGGGACCGCGGGACGCCTGGCTCCTTCAGGCCAGGAACACAGGACCGTGCCTCCCTCATCATTGAGGGCATACACCCGGCAGGGATTGGACCACTGCCGCATGGAAGCACGATGGTTATGGCGAAAAATGGCCATTAAAGCGCTGCGGGTTTGGGCGGGAAGGAAAACCGGCTTCAATCCGCAAATGCGTGCGTGCCAGTCCGCCACCACCTGGTCGATGGCGCATCCCTCTCCCATTTGGTATTTTATTTCGCGGATTTCCTGATTCCAGTAGATTTTCAAAGGATCATCGTCTGTCTTTCCCCGAAATGGGAAGTAGCCTGTTAAGATGGAGGGATCATTCAGAGGAATCTGCTGAATAAAGTATTCTCCATGAAACAAGTTTTCCGCCACCCACCGGCTTCCTTTGGCGCAAACGGTCCGACACATCCTGGCGAAATCTTCTTCTCCCAGAGCCTCCGCCATGAAAGCTGCCGCCTGCAAAGCCGCCAGATAAAATCCGGTGAGCCAGCTGTTTGGTCCAAAAAACTCAAGATCCAATGTATTGTGCTGGCGTCCGGTTATTACGCCGGAGCGCTCCGGATCCCATCGATCAGGATTATCCGGACTCCAGGCGTATTCCAGGGAGCGCTTAACCCTGGGCCACAACGCCCGCAGCCATGCCAGATCGCCAGAAATTTTCCAGTCACGGTATGTTTTAATAATACCGCCCATTTGTCCATCGACACAGGGCCGATGATCGGACAGTTTTCCCTCTTCCAAAGGCAACTGGAGGCGGAAATGCATTCCCCCATGGCAGTCCATACAGTAGCGATAGTCCAGCTGCCTCATGGAACGCTCCAGCTGGGGGAAAAGAAAGGCCAAAGCATAGGCATAATTCCATACATGAGTGCAGGAGCCCTCACAGCTTCCGCAATGGCTGTGGCAGCCTTCAAATCCATAAAAGGAACCATCTTCCAGACGCA
The DNA here is from genome assembly GCA_949298535.1 of uncultured Oscillospiraceae bacterium. GTDB lineage: Bacteria > Bacillota > Clostridia > Oscillospirales > Ruminococcaceae > Angelakisella. The sequence goes on along the minus strand of CASFXA010000171.1, from coordinate 6,472 downwards.
GGCAGGTGGGAGATTTTAAAATTGCAAGATTGTCTGCAACGGCTTGAATCATCTCTCCAGGCAATGTGGATTCCCACAGCGCCTGAGAAAACAAAGCCGTTTTTTCTTCCAAACAGGTCCAGTTGTTTATACAGTATCGGGCGGCTTCCAAGGCGGAGGAAAAGCGGACGGCGGAATAGGGGGTCCACCAGGGGGAAGGATGCTGCTGTCCCGGAGGGGATTGATAATACCAGCCCACATTGTCCTGAGGCTCCAACTGGACCCAATAGTTTCGCATATAAGGGTAGCGCCAGGCAATGAGAAATCGGAGCCGCGCTTCTTGTCCCGGCTCCAATACAGTCCAGGAACTGACGGAGGCGCAGTCCATCCCGCAATGAGGCTGACAGTAATGCCGTGGGTCCAATGATCCTGGTTTGGTAAAATCATGCCAGAACATATTCAAACTGTCGAACCAGCGCCCACGATACCAATATTCCTGAACATTTCCCCCGCCGCTGCCGTCTTCCGGTTCCAGGGAGGCGATGACCACTTCCCCCACATCCATCTCTGCGATGCCGGCATCCTGACGGTTGTCCCTCAATTCTGCCAGGTGACAGCCGTCTTTCTTCACGGCACGGTTTTGAGCTTGTCCGCTGGGAGCAGGATTTGTCACGGACAGACACGCCGTATACCGCACAGGGCGGTCACTGGTATTTGTGATCTGCACTTCAAAGAAAGCAGCCGGAAGGCTGGAATTTTCAGCGTCAAGGGGAATCATGGGATTAAAAGCCTTCAGAGCCGCTTTGCCGGGGAAGCGGGAATCCTGAAAACGAAGGATGCAGGAGGGAAAGCGGTCTTCAAACACACAGCTTTCAAAATGCGGCATCCCTCCCAGGGCTGAGCTGTCTGGACCAAACCCGTATCCGCGGTATAGGCGATCCCCCACTTCGCCAATAAAAGGGCCCTGAAGATCGCCGCACAGCAGCCGGGCGTCCAAAACCTGTTGACCCAGGGCGTCTTCCGCTTTGACGGCCAAATGGCTCAATCCATTGTGCCCGCTTTTGTTAGGGCGGCCAAAAATTTCCCAATCGGCCAGCCGTCCTGTTCCATCCAGCGCAATGCAGCCGCTCCCAATTCCCCCCAGAGGGAAACGAATCGTTCGGGCGAACTCCTTCTGATATTGCGCAACCATCTCAGCTTCCTCCTGTTATCCTTTTACCGCGCCGGCAGTAAGACCTTTGACGATATATTTTTGACCAAACAGATACATCACCACAACGGGGACACTGGTGATAATGAGATTGGCGAATACCAGGTTCCAGTCCCGGGAATATTGTCCAAAAAAGTTGTATACCGTCAGCGACATGGTCCATTTTTCAGTGCTGTTGAGAAAATACAGGGGAATGTTGATGTCGTTCCATACGGACATAAAGACGATGAAGGCGTCTGTTACCACCACCGGCACCAAAAGGGGCAGAACGATGCGGAAAAACAGCTGTAAGCTGTTGCAGCCGTCAATGATGGCCGCCTCATCCATCTCTTTGGGAACGGTCTTAATAAAGCCCACAAAAAGAAAGACAGAAAAAGGAATTTTTATGGCTGTATAAATCAAAATAACTCCCAGGTAGGTATTGTTCAGAGAGAGGGACTGGAGCACCTTGATGGTGGGGATCATAGCCAGGGGGGAGATCATTCCCACAGTAAAAAATATATTCAAAAGGCTGTTCATCCGGGACTGAACGCGGGAAAGATAAAAGGCGGCCATGGAGGTAATGGTGATGTTCAGCACAACAGTGGAGATGGAGAATATCATGCTGTTGAGAAAAGGCTTGGCCAGCTTCCCCCGAATGAAAACTTCCACATAGTTTTGCCAAATCCATTGAGCCGGCAGGGAAAGGGACATATCCATGGCTTCCCGGGAGGTCTTGAAAGATCCCAGCAAAACCATACTCAAGGGGATAAGGATAATCAGGGAAAGCAGGAGGATGCATAAATCGCCAACCATCAGTTCCAGGCGTTTCTTCTGGGACAAAGTCATGTGATTTCATCCTCCTTTTTTCTCAGATACCGCAAAACAGTCATGGAAATCAGGGCGATTACAAAAAAGAGAATCATGTTGGCAGCATTGCCCAAAGCCCAATTTCCCTCCCCAAAGGCTTTGAAAACAAAGGTACTGACCACCTGCGTGGAATATCCAGGTCCGCCTCCAGTGAGAACATAAACAGGGCCAAACACTTTAAATCCGCCGATCAGGGACAGCACGATGTTAACGCTGAAAGCGGGCATCAGCAGGGGAATCGTGATGCGTTTCAGGGAAGTCCACCAACCGGCGCCGTCCATTCGGGCTGCCTCATAATAGTCGGAGGAAATCCCTTGCAGTCCGGCGAGAAAAATGGTCATATGGTATCCGGCCCATTGCCAAACTTCCACAAAAGCCACGCTGACAATCCCCATCCCCGGTTCCACCAACCAGTCGTGGGCCAAAAAATCCAGACCGACGGCTTTTAACACTGTATTGAGCAGTCCCGACGGGTGGAGAATGGAAGTGAACATCAAGCCGATGGCGACGCTGCTGAGGATGGAGGGAACGTAAAAAATGGTTCGGGCATAGTTGCGCAGGCGAAACTTTTCGTTGAAAAAAATAGCCAGCATCAAACCGATTATGTTTTTTCCCAAGGTGGAAATGATGGCGAAAATCAAAGTATTTTTAATGGCAACCTTAATGACCCGATGATTAAAAGCCTCTACAAAATTATGGAGCCCTACGAAATGCAGTTCGGTAGTATAGGAATTCCAGTCCGTAAAGGCAAGCACAAAGCCGATTACCACAGGCAATACAAAAAAGATCAGATAAATAACGGCGGCTGGCGCCAGAAAAAGAGGGTTATAAATCTTTTTGAGGTTGGATCTCATGGCAAAAGTCACCTTTCTTCCGCTTTACGGTGTTGGGTGGGGGCCCCTGCCCCAGAAAAAACGAAACGGAGCAGAGGCCCTGAAAAAAGGAGATTACTTATTTTCCCAGCCGGGGAATTTCTGCTCCCGGGCCAGCTTCTCGTAATAGATGTCCCATTCCTGAAGGGCTTCCAGGGAACTCATATTCCCCATCAGCACCTCGTAGGTGAGGGTGGTCATTTCACCGGTTCCCACATACTGCCGCATTCCCATCTGCTCCAACGGTACCTGTCCTTTGCTGACATAAGTATCATTGACAGCCAGGGTCCAGGCAGGCAGCTCCATCTCCACACCGTTCATGGCGGGCAAAGTTCCCCAGTCATTGTTGGTATCCACCTGCTGCTCCGCTTGCTGCATAAAGCTGAGAAATTTTTTGCACTCGTCAATATGCTCGCTGCTGTTAAAAATACTGACAACGCGGATGGTTCCACAGGTGAGAAGGGCATCATCCACGACGGGCAGCGGTGCCATACGCAGGCGGGATTCAGGATCTTTGGCATAGACGTCGGAGATCCAATAATCGCCGCTGACAGCCATTGCAGCCTGTTCTTCCATCAGCATCACAAGCCCCATATCCACTGTAGTGGAGAGATAATCAGAATTGACATACCCCTTGTCCACCAACTCCTTCATCTTGTCCAGACAGTCTGCGAAGCCGGGAATATCTGCGTATTTCACTTCCTGGGTATTAATTTTATCGTAGATTTCAGGAATTTGATCTGCGATCACATTGGGAAACATGGTGCAGATCCACATTCCGATGGTCCAGGAATCCTTGCCGGGAATCATAATGGGAGTGATGCCTTTGGATTTAAAGGTCTCGCATACAGCCAGGAATTCCTCCCAGGTGGTGGGTACCGCCACACCGTTTTCCTCAAACATTTTTTCATTGTAGATTAAGCCGCTGATGGCGCCCATGCTGTTGGAAGGGGCTCCGTAAATATGGCCGTCAACAGTCACGCTGTCAGGATTAATCAGATCTTTCACCCAGGCTTCATCGTCCAGGGGAACCAGCGTATCGGCAACGCTGTATTTTTGGAAAAGCTGCGTCATCCCGTAATGGACCATATCCGGACCCTCTCCGGTGCGGAGTTTGGACAGAAGCAGCTCATCAAACTGACCGTCAGGAATCACCTGAAGGTCAAATTTTATCCCGGGATTCTGTTCCTCGTATCGCTTCAAAATGGGTTCAAAATTAGGTTTGTTCCAGCTTTGATTGACGGCGATGGATAATGTAATTTCTTCAGCGGGGCTTGTTTCTTGTGAGGAAGTGGAAACAGCCGGATCAGCCTCGCTGGAGGCGGGGGCTTGTCCGCAGGCCCCAAGGGAGAGGATCATGGAAACGGACAGCAGCAATGCAAAAAGTTTTCGAATGGAGATGTTCATACCGATTCTTCCTTTCTTTTGAGTTAACTCTATTTTTTTTCTGGAAACTCATATGCGATGAGTTCCATCAAATCCTGAAAGACACGGGTGGGATGGATGACAGAGTTCTGGCAGAGACCTTCCCATGTGGTGACACCGGTTAAAAGCAGGTATGTTTTGCAGCCAAATTGCTGCCCCATAAAAATGTCCGTTTCCAAATTATCGCCGATTAGGCAGATTTCTTTGGCCTTGCATTGAAATTGATTGCAGGCGTAGGAGAGAAAATTAGAGGAAGGTTTTCCGATATTTATCGCCCTTTTTCCCGTCCTTTCTTCCAGAAGTTTTACCAGATTCCCTGTATGGGGGATGAAAGACGGTCCTGCGGGGATGACCATATCCATATTGGTGCAATAAAACTCCGCCCCTTTGCAGATGTGCGCGGCTGCGGTATCCAACTGAAAGCGGGGGACAGGGGACGTATATCCAATCAATACCGCTTGGGGATGATCGTCAGACAGAATAAAACCCGCCTCTTCCGTTAAACGTTTTAAATCGGGGCTGCCAATGAGATAAATCCGGTTGATTCCCTTTTTCTTTAGCTCATGGATTGCCAGCTGCCCGGAGGTCACAATTTTCTCCGGAGAAACCGTCATCCCCATTGTGAGGAGTTTCTTTGAGAGGGAGAGGGGAGAGTTGAAGGGGCAATTTGTCATTAGCAGATGGGGCAATCCGTTTAAATGTTCCAGCAAGCGTTTTCCGCCCGCCAAGGGGACGTCTCCCCGATAAAGGGTGCCATCCATATCCAAAACATAACCTCTCACATCCGCATCCAAAAGCGACCACCGACTTTCCGATTGGAGTTTTATTCCGGAATTTCAATTTTAAAAATATTTTGTTCCAATACAAATTTATCATAACATTATATACAATGCAAGAGCATTTTAAAATTTTACTGTTTTTTATGTGTTATAACAAATTATTTTATATATTTTTTACATTGATAGAAAAGTTCCTTCACGGATTATCTTGAATTTTGGAATATTGATCCTATAATATAATTAGAGTAGGAATATAAATTTTAGGTGGGACATAAGATGGAGCGAAAAATGGATTGTCTGGTTAAGATCGGAAATTTAATGCCTAATATGTTGGAGACGGAGCAAAAAATTGCCCAAACAATTCTCACCGACCCCGATGCAGCCGTGCGTTTACCGGTGAAGGAGCTTGCGAAACGGGCGGGAGTTGCGGAATCCAGCATCGTACGTTTTTGCCAAAAGGTAGGTTATAAAGGATTCCGGGAGCTGAAAATTGATTTGGCCCGCTCCACAGCTTATCCAGAAGAAATTCCCTTGGGTGAAATCAATCAGTACGACACCCCCGGAGATGTGGTAAAGAAAGTTTTTTCCTCCAGCTGTAAGGCTTTGGAGGATACCGTGTCAATGCTGGATCTGGATGCTTTTGAACAGGCGTGTAAAGCCATTTTGAGCGCCCGCAGAATAGAATTCTATGGAGTGGGGACCTCGGCGCAGATCGCAGTGGACGCCTACTACCGTTTTATGCGGGTCGGTTTTCCTGCCTTTTTCGCCATAGACCCCCATATCATGAGAATCTCTGCGGCGCAATTGGGGAAAAAAGATTTGGCCATTGCCATTTCTCATACAGGCAGAACCAAAGATACCATTAAAGCACTGGAAACGGCCAACAAAGCCGGAGCCGTTACCATCTGCATCACCAGCTATTTACAAAGCCCCATTACCCAGTTGGCGGACATCTGTTTGGTAACCACTACCGTGGAAACCCAATACCTGAGAGAGGCTGTATCGTCCCGGATTGCCCAGATCGCCCTTCTTGACGCCTTGTATACGATGGTATCCATCCGCAGATACCAAAAATCCTTGAAGCATCTTCATGTGATGAAGGATTTGCTGGAAGAAGTGCGGATTTAATGGAGAAACAGGATCCAAGTGTCTGTATGGAAAAATAAGGTTTGTTTGCTCCCTAAAAATCAAAGGCATGGTTTTTCTGCTGGTTCCAATGTCCTTGTTCATATTCTCCTGGTGAAGAAGAAAGGCGAAGGCCAATAAAAAGTCCCGCATCTCTGGGACTTTTTATTGGCCTTCGCCAAAATCAATCTTTTTCTATGGATTTTTGCAGCCGTCGGTTAAAAGACTTCCCG
>CASFXA010000170.1 GCA_949298535.1 uncultured Oscillospiraceae bacterium | reverse complement strand
CTTGTGGGTGCCGTGGGGGGCGCTTCGCCCCCCCAGCTCCCCGCTGCGGCAGGGGATGGGTTCCCCCACCCCCCCCCGGGACTCTTTCCGTCGCGAAAGAGTACCCCGAACGCGCGGCGGGGGAGATTCCCCCGCCCCCCCCGAGCGGTCTGGGTACGCTTACCCCACGGACAGCGTACCTCGGGGGGGTGGGGGAACCTCCCCCCTGCCGCAGCAGGGAGCTGGGGGGGCGAAGCGCCCCCCACGGCACCCACAAGCGGCAAAGACCCCCGGCGGCGCAGCCGCCGGAAAAAGGGGGTGCAGGGGGCTCCGTCCCCGCCTCCTTTCGCCAAGTTTTTTCCCTCGGGACGGGGCAAAGCAGGGCAGAACAGAGAAATTTCTTCCAGGGGCGGTTTGGGGACGGTTTTTATTTGACAAACCACCGGTTTTGCGATACTTTTTAAGATAGTATTGTTTTGCTCCGCCTACGGCGGAGATGGGAGGAACTATGGGAATTTTGACAAAGGCCCCCCGGGGCACACAGGACATCCTTCCTGCCAAAAGCGCCCCCTGGCAGGCAATGGAACGGGAGCTGATCGCCACCGCCCAGCGGTTTGGGTTCCAGGAGATCCGCACCCCCACCTTTGAGCACACCGAGCTGTTCAGCCGCTCGGTGGGGGACACCACCGACGTGGTCCAAAAGGAAATGTATACCTTTACCGATAAGGGCGACCGGTCCATCACCCTCCGCCCCGAAGGCACCGCCGGCGCCGCCCGGGCGGTGATCGAGCACGGCCTCCTCTCCGAGGCCCTGCCGGTGAAGGTGAGCTACCTGCTTTCCTGCTTCCGGTACGAGAAGCCCCAGGCCGGCCGCCTGCGGGAGTTCCATCAGTTTGGCGCCGAGCTCTACGGCTCCGCCTCCCCCGCCGCCGACGCCGACCTCATCGCCCTGGCCAGCCAGGCCCTGGCCAACATCGGCATCCGGGAGGTCTCCCTGGAGATCAACTCCATCGGCTGCCCCAACTGCCGCCCCGCCTACCTCCAGGCCCTGCGGGACTACTTTGAAGCCCACCGGGAGAAGCTCTGCCCCACCTGCCTGGAGCGGCTCCAGAAGAATCCCCTGCGGATTCTGGACTGCAAAAACCCCGACTGCGCCGCCGTGGCCAAGGACGCCCCCCTGGTGCTGGATCACCTCTGCGGCGACTGCCGGGACCACTTCGACGGCCTGCGGGCCCGGCTGGACACCCTGGCCATCCCCTACACCGTCAACCCCCGCATCGTCCGGGGGCTGGACTACTACACCCGCACCGTCTTTGAATTTGTCAGCGGCGGCATCGGCGCCCAGAGCACCGTCTGCGGCGGCGGCCGGTACGACGGCCTGATCGGGGAGCTGGGCGGCCCCCAGACCCCCGCTTTGGGCTTCGCCATGGGGCTGGAGCGGCTGCTGCTGGTGCTGGAAGCCCAGGGCAATCCGCCCCCCGCCGCCGAAAGCTGCGACCTGTACATCGCCCCCATGGGGGAGACCGCCGCCGTCAAGGCCTTCCAGCTGGCGAACCTCCTGCGGGACGAGGGCTACTACGCCGAGACCGACCTGATGGGCCGCTCCCTGCGGGCCCAGATGAAATACGCCGACAAGCTGGGGGCCAAGTTCTCCCTGGTGCTGGGGGAGGACGAGCTGGCCAAGGGGGAAGGAATGCTCAAGGACATGGAGTCCGGCGAAACCCTGCCCCTGCCTCTGGGGGAAGGCCTCCTGGAGGAGGTGGACCGGCGGATGGCCGCCCGGGCCTACGCCCAACTGGAAAAGTCCATCCAGGAGAATCTGGAAGATTGATAAGCCCGCCTGTTTTGGGATCGACAAGGGTCCCCGAAAAGGGACCGACGGAAAGGAAGAACAACAATGGCAGATACTATGAAGGGCCTCAAGCGCACCCACTACTGCGCCCGGATTGAGGACAGCGAAATCGGCAAGGAAGTGGTGGTCTGCGGCTGGGTCCAGAAGACCCGTGACCTGGGCAACCTGGTGTTCATCGACCTGCGGGACCGCACCGGCATCATCCAGCTGGCCTTCGACGACACCACCGACCGGGCCATCTTCCAGAAGGCCGCCGCCGCCCGGGCCGAATATGTCCTGATGGCCAAGGGCCTGGTGCGGGGACGGGAGAGCGCCAACCGGGAGATCAAAACCGGCAACATTGAGATTCTGGTTACCGAGCTGCGGGTGCTGGCCAAGTCCCAGACCCCGCCCTTCGAGATCACCAACCAGACCAACGTGAAGGAGGACCTGCGGCTGCGGTACCGGTATCTGGACCTGCGCCGCAGCGAGATGCAGGAGTCCATCATGCTCCGCCACCGGATCGTGAAGTGCGCCCGGGACTACTACGACGACAACGGCTTTTTGGAGATCGAGACCCCCGTCCTCATCAAGTCCACCCCCGAAGGGGCCCGGGACTACCTGGTGCCCTCCCGGGTCCATCCCGGCAAGTTCTACGCCCTGCCCCAGTCCCCCCAGCTGTACAAGCAGCTGCTGATGCTCTCCGGCTTTGACCGGTATATGCAGGTGGCCCGGTGCTTCCGGGACGAGGACCTGCGGGCCGACCGGCAGCCGGAGTTCACCCAGATCGACCTGGAGATGTCCTTCATCGACGAGGAGGACATCATGGCCATGAACGAAGGGTTTATGAAGAAGGTGTTTGAGGAGATCCTCAACATCCAGATCAAGACCCCCTTCCCCCGCATCCCCTACGAGGAGGCCATGAACCGGTTCGGCAGCGACAAGCCGGACACCCGGTTTGCCATGGAGCTGCGGGATCTGACCCCCCTCCTCCACCGCTGCGAGTTCAAGGTCTTTGCCGGGGCGGTCCAGGGAGGCGGCTCGGTGCGGGCCATCAACGTGAAGGGGGCCGCGGCCACCCTCACCCGCAAGGAGATCGACAAGCTCACCGATTTCGTCAAAACCTACCGGGCCAAGGGCCTGGCCTTCACCCGTCTCACCGCCGAGGGGGAAAGCTCCTCCTATGAAAAGTTCCTCACCGACAACGAAAAGGTGGCCATCCGGGCCTTCCTGGGGGCCGAGACCGGGGACGTGATCCTGGTGGTGGCCGACACCAACAACCAGGTGGTCTACGACGCCCTGGGCGCCCTGCGGGTGGAGCTGGCCAAGCGGCTGGGCCTCATCAAGAAGGGCACCTTCGACCTGCTGTGGGTCACCGACTTCCCCCTCTTCGAGTACGACGAGGAGGAGGGCCGGTATGTGGCCAAGCACCATCCCTTCACCTCCCCCAAGCACGAGGACCTGCATAAGCTGGAGAGCGACCCCGGTGCCTGCCATGCCCGGGCCTACGACATGGTCCTCAACGGCTGCGAGGTGGGCGGCGGCTCCATCCGGATCAACGACCCGGAGATCCAGACCCGGATGTTCCATGCCCTGGGCTTCACCGACCAGCAGGCCCAGGAGCGGTTCGGCTTCCTGCTGGACGCCTTCAAGTACGGAGCCCCGCCCCACGGCGGCATGGCCTTCGGCCTGGACCGCCTGGTGATGCTGCTGCTGGAGAAGGAGTCCATCCGGGACGTCATCGCCTTCCCCAAGGTCCAGACCGCCACCGAGCTGATGACCATGTGCCCCGCCGAGGTGGAGGAGAAAAACCTGGAGGAGCTGCACATCGCTGTTACCGGTCCGGTCAAGAATGAGGGGGAAGCCACGGTATGAGGAGATTCCCCTCCCACCTCTGCTTTTGGGGAGTGTGGTGCTCCTGGCGGTGCTGCTGGGCCCCCTTATCCAGCGGATCTTTCCCCAGTATCCCTTTGACCCCTTCGCCATGAAGGTGACGGTTATTCTCCGCTACCTGATCCTTGGGGCGGCGGGGTTCTGCCTCAACCGCCTGGGCGGGGCCCGGCCCTTCCGGCCCCGGGAAGGGGCGCCCTTATCCTGGGTCATGGCCCTGGCTGCCCTGGGGATTCTGGCCGTCTATCTGGGGGGCGGCTACCGGCTCTTTCCCGCCATCCTCCGCCAGGACGAGATCTTCTTCGGGCTGACCGCCCTCTACGGCGGCGCCAGCCTGGCGGCAGCCCTCTTCCCCCAGCCGAAACCGTAACCAAAGCCTCCGGCAAGCCGGAGGCTTTGTTGTTTTCCCGGCCGGGGAAAGGGGGCCTTCGGGGGCAGCCCCCAAAGGCCCCGCCATGGCTTCGGCGGATGGGGAGGGCCGGCTCCCCCAGCCCTCATCGGCCAGGGCGCAGGGAAATTCAGAAGGGAGGAGAGCGCAACCGCCCCCAGCTCCTTGCGCGGAGTTAGGTGGTTTCCTTTGTTCGGACCGCGGGCGCAAATTTTGGGCAAAGGAAAAGGCCCGGAGCGGGAATGGCTCCAGGCCCTCGCTTGGGTGAGTCGGCCCGTTTCGATCGCCTGGGGCGCGGGCGCAAATTTTGGGCAAAGGAAAAGGCCCGGAGCGCGACTTGGCTCCAGGCCCTTGCCTGGTGCGGGAGATGGGGGTCGAACCCACACTCCGAAGAACTGGTTCCTAAAGGTGATGTCACCTCAGTGAATGCACAGCGTATATCATCGGAAAGAGCGGGCAATACCTGCCGCATGGAATGGTGGCATGGATCCACAAATTGTCCGGCACAGTGGGAAACAGACTCTTTATCCTATGACTCTTCCCCGGGGATCCCATACGCATCAGCCCGGCACTGCCGGCAATGGGACAATTGAGGCAGAAATGCGGCAGCTTCATGCCGCAGAGCAGCCATCTGCTGCGGGGAAGGAGCAGTCAGGCGGCGAAGGTCAGCCTGAGGAATCAGCGGCATCAGGTTCATTACCGATGCGCCCGCAGCGGCGGCAAAAGCGGCAACCTCTGCCGTCTGATCATCGTTGATACCGGGGATTACTACCATATTGATCTTTACGGCTATCCCCTGTTCCACAGCCATCTTCACCCCTTCCTGCTGGCTGGAAAGAAGGGTGGAACATCTCTCCGACAGAGAACAAGCCGTATCCTGGGTGCGGATCTCCCGATAAATCTGCCGGGCAGTGGGAAGGCGAAGGGTGTTGATGGTTACAGTCAGCGTGTCCACACCAGCTTCCACCAGCCTGGGAAGAAAGGCGGGCAGCGCCAAACCATTGGTGCTGAGGCAAAGGGTCAGAAAAGGGAAGCGGGCGCGGAGCATTTTCAAGGTACGGAAAGTCTGGGGATTGGCCAGGGGTTCCCCCGGTCCCGCAATTCCCGCAACCCGTAAACGGGGATCCCGGAGCAAGGCGCTCTCCACCCATTGGAGAGCTTCTTGAGGCTGAATTACTCTGGACGCCAAACCAGGGCGGGACTCGTTGGGGCAGTCGCTCCGGTGGTCGCAGTAAGCGCATCGGATATTGCATTTGGGGGCCACAGGGAGATGAATACGGGCAAATTGGCTGTGCGCACGGTCCGAAAAGCAGGGGTGCTCCAAAGCAGGGGCGGCTGGGAACCTTCCTAGCTTCTGCACAGGCTCTCCACCTCCTCATCTGAAAGAGGATGGGGGATCCCTCTGTCCTCGTTTTCCAGTATCCGTTTTGCCAGCCTGCGGAATGAATTGCTTACCTGGTCCTGCGGCCATTGCTCCACTACCGTATGCCGTTCCATCTCCGACTTCCCGATAAGCGGACTCATGGGGATTTTGCCGACCACCCGGGTGCCCACTTTCAGGGCGAAACGCTCCACCAGCTGATCGTTGTCCACGCTGCTCCGCCCGTTATGGATAATCCCGGCCAGGCGGATCTGTCCTGTTTCAGCGTATTTGCAGATTCCCCGACAGATATTGTTGGCTGCGTAGAGGGCCATAAAGTCGGAGGTGGTCACCAGGTATACTTCATCAGCGATATTCTCTCTCAGGGGCATGCTGAAGCCTCCGCATACCACGTCCCCCAGTACATCATACAAAACCACATCCCGGTCCTCCAGGAGCCCCCTGGACCGGATCTCCTGCATAGCGGCAATGATACCTCGTCCCGCGCATCCTGTTCCGGGTTCAGGCCCTCCGGACTCCATACAAAGGATGCCGCGGTATCCGTGAAAAGCGATCTCACCAGCTGATCTGCCGCATACCGCATCCAGGACCGTTGGGATCCGTTTCCCGGTGAGATTGCGGGTGGAATCCGCCTTGGGGTCACAGCCCACTACCGCTACCCGCAGTCCCAACTCGGCCATAGCTGCCGCCAGGTTGGAGACAGTGGTGGATTTGCCGATACCGCCTTTTCCATAAATACAAATTCTTTTCACTGGTAGAGTGCTCCTTTCGGGCCGCGGTTTCCCATAATCCCATTGACAATGGATTCTAACAGGTAGGCGGTGCCATCTGTCCCCACATAGGGGCTGGGAGTAATGCAGACCTGGTCAAAAACCGGGTAATCGCAGCGGATAAGGGGGATGCCAAGTTCTTCGGCCAGGTCCTGTTCAAAAGAGGATCCGAAGAGGAGGGCTGTTTCCGACTGACGCACCTGCTGATAAAACAGTTCCAGGTCGGACAGCTTTTCCCGGCAGGCCATGGCGACAACCACCATACCCAGTTCCTCCTCCAGAAACCGCTTCATTCCCCGGGATCTTGCCTCGGAACCGATCACAGCTGCCGGGCGGCCATAAAGAGCCTGGAGATAAGGATAGATGCGTCCGGCTTGGTTGGCCGCTCTTTCTTTCAGAAGGGTGAGCTTTTCGCCGCAAGAGATTCCAAAGTGCTTTTGGAGAAGGTGAAAAATTTCCTGGCTGCCCAGCACCCCATAGGGGTAGTCAATCTCCTCATAGGGAATCCCGAATCTTTTTTCCATCTCCCGGGCCAGCTGGATGCCGCGTCCCACCACCAAATTGAGGGAGGCGGAGGCGGCGGCACGCACCTCCGACAAGGTGCAGGAGGAAAATGCGGTTCCCAGTTCCGCCTGGGGTTCCATCAAGGCTCCCAAAGTCTGGATATCCTCCTCCATCCGATAATCGCTGCTCCCCAGCCCCAAAAGATTGATGCGCGGGGGATTCTGCTGCTTTTTTCGAGGCGGTTCCATCAATGGAAGAAGAGCGAGAAGAGACGCCTCATATCCCTGGAGCAGGCTGCCTCTGAACCCGGCTGCCTCCACATACAGAAGGGGCGGAGAGGAGGGAAAGCGAGACAACACAGATCGGATGTCATCTCCCACCATTTCACTGACACATCCGGTCACGACAAAAACTACCGAAGGGGAGAACTGTTCCAGCGTATGCCTTATGGCACGTTCCAGGGAGGCTTCTCCGCTGAACACAACGTCACTGTCGCTGATAACGGTACAGGTTTGCCGAATATCCCGCATATCATGGGGAAGGTGGAAAGCCATGGAACCGAAATTGCACCCCACCACCGAATGGAACAGGATGACCCCATCTTTGATCCCGGCCAGCGCCTGATGGACACCAAACAATTTGCAGCCGTCTGCTGTCCTCATCTACAGTTCCTCCTTTCGCTCCAGCCACATCCTGGCCCACAGTTCTTTGGCGGCCAGATTGTTTTGGCTATTGTGCAAAGGATAATGCTGAGAAGAAAAGTCCATACGGTTCAGGAGAAGGTCTGGCTTCTGACGGCAATGCTCCATTCGTTCATTCAGGCGAAGAACGGTGCGGATATAGGATTCAAAGGAGAAAGAGATGGTTTCGTTCACAGGAGGAATCAGAGGCGCCCCCCGACCTTCCAGTGTTGCGTCGTCGGTCCCCACCACCGCATCTACTGCGGAAAAAATACGATCCAGCTCTTCCTCCCGCGGATTCAGCCAGATCTGAGTCCCGGCCCCACAAAGGGCAGCTGCCTCCCGGATACGCGCCAAAAGTTTTTCCTCCGTCTCCTGGTCGATGGCCATGTTCCGCCGGACCTCGGGGGTCAGCAGTACGCAAAGGTGTTTCACCGGGATGCCGTACCCCTGGACATATCGTTTGAGCTGAAAGGGGGCAGACTGGATGCTTCTGGTTACCAGAGCACAGGGGTGTTTTGCCAGCTGCTGCCGCGCCTCGGAAGTTGCTTCCAGGGCCGCCTGCTGCGCTTCGGCGATAACCGGCTCCATCTGCTCCTCCATCCCCAGCGACGCGGCGATATCCCGGTAGAAGGTACAGATGCCGTCCAAGCCGGAATACCGTCCGTCTCCGCCCAGGTGAAGATAGTCAGTCCCGAAACGTTCCTTCATTCTCCTGGCCCAGCGCACCCGTTTCACCAGGTTCAGCTGGGCGGCGGGAGCCTGCGCCAGTTTTTCGCAGGGAGAGCTGGGAATCCAACAGTTAACGGTGATGCCGCATTTTTCCAGGAAAGTTCCAATTTCCCTCAGAACCTGCCGCCCCTCACAGCCCCAGCCCACAGTCTCGATGTTGACACTTTGGGGGATGGAGGGGCAGGGCTGCATCACCTGTTCCACCAGGGCGCAGAGAACCTCGGTAAACCCGCATCCTTTCAGCTCCATTTCCAATCGGTTGTCCCCGGTGATCTTCTGCCCGGCCAGAGCTTTCAAGCGGCTGCGTGAGTAGTTCTTGTCCCTGTGGGAAAACAGTTCCGACTGGACCGATACCACCGGGATGCCTTCCTTCCGCAGTCCGTGTGCCACGGAACGAATATCTTCGTTTAAAATATCGCTGACCGGGGACGGGATGATCATGATGAGATCAGGACGATAGGTTTCAAAAGCCTGCCGTACCGTTTCCCTTAGTTTTTCCTCTCCGCCCAGGATGATTTCCTGTTCGGTCAGGTCGGAGGTCAACACCCGATAGAGGGGCTGGTGCCGGCGCCGGGCAGAGTGGCGGTAGTGGAAGCCGCAGCCCCTTGCCCCGTGAATAATGGGCAGCACCCCCTGCATTTCTCCAACAGCGCCGATGCTGCCGGAGATTTTTCCATTCACCCCAAAGGTGTGCAGAAGGCCGGACGGATACATCAAGGTGGATAATTCTTCAAAAAAGGGTTGGCCCATTCGGTATTCCTCCTGTGGCAAAAGATTCACCGGGATCTGTACGGATGTCCTTGTTCCGATGCAGGGGTAAAAATCAATTCATCCTGTTGCGCATTTGCAATTTAAAAATGGGAATGCAAAAGCCGCCCATCCTCCAGATGCAGCAGCCGGTGGCAGAACTGCCCGCAGAGGCAGCGGTCATGGGAGATAAACAGGTAACTTACCCCTTCCTGCTCCTGGACCTGACGGAGAAGGGCTATCATCTGGGCCTGGGAGATGACGTCCAGCATGCTGGTGGGTTCGTCCAGGATCAAAAGGCGGGGATTCATCAGCATCGCCCGCGCCAGGGCCAGCCGCTGCAGTTCGCCGCCGCTCAGCTCTCCGGGGCGGCGTCCCAGGTGTTCTTCGTAGATACCGTACCGGGACAGCATCTCCAGCAGATCCTCCCGGCTGCAGGGCTGGCGGCGGAATCGGTAAGGCTCCTTCATGCTGTCCCACAAAGGGATCCGGGGATTGAAGGATACTTCCGGATGCTGAAAGAGGATCTGGATTCCTTTGCGGGCCGTACCTTTGAAGGGATAAATCAGCTCCTCCCCCTGGAAAAACAGCTGCCCCTGGGTGGGGCGGAGGATCCCCGCCGCCATCTGGCCGATGGTGGATTTGCCGCTGCCGCTCTCCCCGAAGACGCCGAGGGTCTCCCCCTCCCCGATCTGAAAATCCACCCCCGACACCACAAACCGGGAGGATCCGGGGTAACGCTTTGACAGTCCTTTTCCCTCAAGCACCATACTTCCAGCACCTCACCTTCCGTCCGCCGCCCAGGTCAAAGAGAGGCGGATTGACCCGGCAGCGCTCACACTTCCAGGGGCAGCGCCGGTAGTAATGGCAGGCGCCGGCCAGCTCCTGATCCTCCCGTGGCGGCGCAAATCCCAGATCCGCCCGCAGGCCGTTTTCCGGCAGAGCAGACAGCATGGCCTGGGAATAGGGATGGAGCGGTTCCCGGAAGAACTCCTCCCTCCCGGCCTGCTCCACCTGCTGGGAAGCGTAGATCACCGCCACCCGCTGGGCAATCTCCCGGGCAAATCGCAGGTCGTGGGTAACGCAGAGGATAGCCTGCTCCTCCAGCCGGTGAAAAGCCTCCGCCACCATGGCGATCCGTCGGCTGTCCAGGCCCTTGGTAGGCTCGTCGGCAAAGAGGATGGGAGCCCCTTGTGCCACCCCCATGGCGATCATGGCCCGCTGGCGCATCCCGCCGCTGAGGGTATGGGGGTACTGGCGGGCCAGCTTCTCCTCCTCCCCAAAATCAAACCGGCGGAGCACCTCCACCGCCTTGCGGATGGCCGCCTTTGGGGAGAGGCCCTGGTGGATCATCAGCGGTTCCCCCACCTGGTATCCCACCCGAAGCAGCGGGTTCATGCCGTTTCCGCTGCCCTGGGGCACATAGGCGATACGGGCGCCCCGTATTTTGTTCATCTCCCGCTGGGGCAGGGAGAACAGATCGGTCCCTTCCAGCAGGGCTTTGCCGGTGACCGTGGCCACGGGGGGAAGCATCTGCAGCACCGCCAGCAGCAGCACACTTTTGCCGCTGCCGGTCTCCCCGATGATGGCCACCTTCTCCCCCTCCCCCAGGGTGAGAGAAACGTCGTCCACCGCCGGGGAAGCGCCGGGGCCCCCGAAGCGGACTGTTATATTCTGAAGCTCCAGCATATCAGTTTCTCCTTTCCGGCGGTCTTTGTCCCCCGTAGCTGAGGAGCATAAACCCCAGCACCGACAGGGAAATGCAGAAGATGGGCGGCAGGTACCACCACCAGTACCCGTTGATGATCCCGTTCCGGAAGAAAGCATAGTGGAGAATCCCGCCCCAGCTCTTCTGGCCGATGACCCCCAGGCCCAGAAAACTCAGGCTGGCTTCGGTGAGCATGGCGCTCCCCACCGAAAGCACCCCCCGGATAAAGACGATATCCCACAGGTTGGGCAGGATATGGCGGACCATGATGTACCAGCGGGAAGCCCCCATGGTCTGCTCGATTTTGATGAAGGGCAGCTCCCGCAGCTGCAGGACCCGGGAACGGATGATCCGGGCGGTCCCGCTCCAGGCGGTGATGCAGATGGCGATGATGATGTTCCACAGGCTGGCGGACAGGAAGGCCACCAGCACGATGGTCACCGGCAGGGAGGGGATGGCCTGGGCTACAGCGGTGATCTCCATCAGGACCCGGTCCCACCAGCCCCCCAGATACCCGGCCAGCATCCCCACCGCCGTTCCCACGATAGTGACCACCAGAGCCGACACCACGCCGATGATGAGGGAAACCCGGGCGCCGTAGATCAGTTCGCTGAGGATGTCCTGGCCCACATCGTTGGTGCCCAGCAGATGGTCGGCGCAGGGGCGCAGATATGGGATCCCCATCTGGTAGGGGTCGTGGGGAGCCAACACGGGGGCCAGAATCCCCACCGCCAGAACCACCGCCAGGATCCCCACCCCCAGCTTCACGGCAAAGGGCTGGTTACGCAGCATGGCCCATTCCCTCCTTTACCCGGGGATCCACCGCCATATACAGCAGATCGGCGATGAGGTTAAACGCCACCACGCAGATGGAGATGAACAAAAAGCAGGTCTGCAGCATGGGGAAATCCTTGGTGTTGACCGAATTGTAGATCAGGGTCCCCATCCCCTTCCAGGAAAAGACGATCTCGGTCATCATAGAACCGGCCAGCATCCCGCCGAACTGCATACAGACTGAGGTGAGATAGGGACAGAGGGCGTTTTTCAGCACATGGCGGGAGAGTACCTTCCCCTGGGAGAGGCCCTTGGAGACGGCGGTGGCCACATATTCCTCCTCCCGAAGAAGGGAAACGGTGCTTTTCATCAGCATATAGTTGGAGGCGGTTTTGTAGAGGACCAGCACCATCATGGGAAGCGCCATGTGGTGAAGGATGTCCAGCACCTTGGCAAAGCCCGACAATCCGCCGGAGGTGATGCCGGCAATGGGAAACCACCCGGCTTTGAAGGCGAAGCCAATGAGGAACAGAATGGCCAGGCAGTTGGTGGGGATGGTGGAGATCACCAGGAAAATGGGGGAGGCTGTCAGGTCCAGGCGGCCCCCCGGTTTCCACCCGGCCTTCATCCCCAGAATGCCGCCCAGCAAAGCGGCAAGGACGGTGGCGGGGATGGCCAGGCAGAGGGTCCACTGCATCCGGAACAAAACGGTTTCCAGAACCGGGGTTTTGGTGCGGTAGGAGTTGCCGAAGTCCAGACGGGCGGTCTTGCCCAGATAGGTGAGGTACTGTTCCCCCAGGGACTTGTCCAGGTCGTATTCCGCCCGGATCTCCTCGATCACCTGTGGGGCGTAAACCTCCAGATTGTAGTATTCTTCCTCCCCGATGATGTGCATCACCGGATCCCCGGGCATAAACCGAATGAGAAAAAAGTTCAGGGTCACGATGCAGAAAACAATGAGGACGGATTCGGCGATCCGCCCCGCCAGGAAGTGTTTTTTCATGGATCCGGGATCCTTTCTGGTGGAATGTCTTTTCCGGGGGACGGACCGGGACAAGGGTGGAAACAGGGGACCCCCTCTTGTCCGTGGCCCAAAAGCGGTGGAAATGGGGTGACACCGCTCTCCCCCTTCCGGGACGATCCGCCAGGGGCGTCCCGCCGCCCTCCTGCACCCAGGGAGGCGGCGGCGCGCCCCGGCAGACGCCGGCTGCGCCGGACCGGCGAAGGGATGGAAACGCCGGTCAGATCAGAAAAAGAGAGATGGGGAAAGCGACGGTCAGGCGGTTTTGGGCCGCAGGCTGTACCAGGTCTTGCAGTTGATGACACCCCAGCCGGGGAAGTTCTGCCAGCCCTCGTATTTGTCGGTGCGGTAGGGGTAGTAGGCGGTGTCCCAGCACAGAGCGATGCCCACCACATCCTCGGAAGCGATCTTCTGCAGCTCCTTCACATACTGAGCATAATCCTCCGGGCCCTGGGCGTTGAGCATATTGTTGTAGGCAGCATCAAAGTTCTCCAGATCGCAGGTTCCCCACATGCTCAGGTCGTTGTCAAACATGTAGAGGAACGGGGTCTTGTAGAAGGACACCCCCTGAGTGGCGTAGCAGATGTAGATCTCGTAGGCGCCGTCGTTTCGCAGCTGCTGCTCGTGGTCGGCGTTGCGGATGCTCTCCTCGTCCAGCGTGCACTTGATTCCCACCTCGTCCAGGTTCTGGATGAGGATCTCGGCAATGCGCTGATACAGGGCCGCCTTGGTCTTGTTGTTCTGGGGGGTAACCAGCACGTCCATGGGGGAGCCGTCGGGCTTCTCCCGGTAGCCGTCCCCGTCCACATCCTTGTAGCCGGCTTCCTCCAGAATGGCCTTGGCCTTCTCCTGGTCCTGCACCAGCCGGGGCAGGGTGTCGTCGTAGGCGGTACCCGCGGGGGAGACGATTCCCTCCCCGGGGATCTGGCCGTCTTCGCCGCCGATGGTGGTGGCCAGCAGCGAATAGTTGAGGCTGTACCGCACCGCCTTGCGGAAGGCCAGATCGTTGGTGGGCTCCTTGTTGAAGCCGAACAGGATCTCAAAGAGCCCCATGTTCATCCCCTTGCCCGGGTCCAGGTTCTCCACGTTGGAGATGGAGGGAAGCATGGTGGGGCTGATGGGGTTGGAGTAGTCGTACATGGCGTCCACCTCTCCGGTGCACAGGGCCATGACCAGCGCGTCCTGGCTGTCGTAGGTGCGTACCGCCACCTTCTCCACCGTCAGCTCCCCCAAGGGCCAGTTGTCCACCGCTTCATAGTGGAGGGTCTGGGCGTCCTCATCCACCGATACCAGCTTGTAGGGCCCGCAGCCGATGGTCGCCTCGGGGCCGGAGAATTCGGCGGGGTTCTCCAGGTTCTCCCAGATATGCTTGGGATACACCCGGACAAAAACCGCCGAGTTGCCCAGGGTGAAATAGCTGGCCCGGTCGGCCAGGTGGAAGTCCACCGTTGTGTCGTCCACCTTCTCGGCGGAGGTGATCTTGGACAGATACCCGGAGTTGAGGGTGTTGTTCATCAGATCCACCGTGAAGATAACGTCCTCGATGGTGAAGGGCACACCATCGTGCCAGGTGATCCCCTTGTCGGTGGCAAAGGTGGCCCGGATGGTGTTCCCGTCGTCCAGGATCTCCCAGGAGGTCATCAGATAGGGCTGGATGTCGTTGTTTTCGTCCCGGACCATCCAGGTACCGGCGCAGAAGCCGTTGTAGTTCATCCGTCCGAAGGAACCGCTCTCCGAAGCCATGCTCCGGGGCTCGATCTCCTTGCAGATGCCAATCTTCAGCTCCGCCACCTTGCCGTCCTCTGCCGGTTCACCGGCGGAAACCGGCTGGGAAGAGGGTTCCGGGGAACTGCTCCCGTCCAGAGTGGGATCGGCGGTGGAACAGGCGGTCATGGACAAAGCCATGGCCCCCGCCAGCAGCAGGGCGGTCAAACGTCTGAAAACAGGTTGTTTCATATTCTTTCTCCTTTTGCGGCTACGCAATGGGTTTGGCGTTAAACCAGGTCTTCCAGTTGATGACGCCCCAGCCGGGGAAGTTCTCCCATCCCTCAAACCGGTCGGTCCGATAGGGGAAATAAGCCTTGTCCCAGCAGAGCGCCAGTCCGATTACCTGCTGATCCGCAATGGACTGAAGTTTTTTCATAGCGGCATTGTATTCCTCATAGGTCTTTCCCTGCTGCTTTTCTTCATAAGCTGCCATAAACTCCGGCAGATCACAGGTGCCCCAGGGGTTGTTGTCATTGGGGACCATGTACATAAAGGCTGTGTCGTACATGGCCACACCAGGGGAGGTATAGCCGATATACAGTTCATAGGTCCCGTCCTTCCGCACCTGAGTGGCATGGTCGGAATTGCGGACGCTCTCCTCATCCAGGGTGGTGCGGACGCCGATTTCCTTCAGGTTTGCCATGAGAATCTCGGCGATCCGCAGATACAGAGGCTGGCGGGTCTTGTTGTACTGGGGGGTGACCAGTACGTTCATGGGACTGCCGTCCGGCAGTTCCCGGTAACCGTCCCCGTCCACGTCTTTGTAACCCGCTTCCTCCAGAATCGCCTTGGCCTCTTCCTGATTCTGGGTCAGCTGGGGAAGCGTACCGTCAAAGCCCTTGTTGGGCGGAGCCACAACGCCGGTGCCGGGGATCTGACCATTTTCGCCGCCGATGGAGGTGCGTAGCAGTTCATAGTCCAGAGCGCTGCGTACCGCCCTGCGGAATGCCAGATCATCGGTGGGGGTCTTGTTGAAACCGAAGACCAGCTGGTAGTTTCCGGGATTATCGCTCATGCCCGGATCCAGATTCTCCACCCCGGTCACCGAAGGAGCCATGGTAGCGTTGAGGGAATTGGAGTAATCGTACATGGCGTCAATCTCACCGCTGCGCAGTGCCATCACCAGGGCGTCGTGGCTGTCGTAGGTTTTGGCGGTGACCTTGTCAAAAGCCGGGGTGCCCATGAAGTATTCCCCCACCGATTCGTAGGTGAGCATCTGGGCGTCCTGGTCGTAGCCGGTCAACCGGAAGGGCCCGCAGCCAACAGAGGCATCCTCTCCCTGGTATTCCTTGTAATCCCCCTCTACCTTCTCCCACACATGCTTGGGCAGAAGCTTGACGAAGTTCGCCATGCTGTTGAGAGCGCTGAAAGCCTGTCCATCGGAAAAGATCAGCTTGGCCGTTTTGTCGTCGATCTGCTCGATAGCCGTCAGGCCGGTGCAGTAGCCGCTTTTCCGCTCAATCAGGTACTGGAAGGTGAACAGGACGTCGTCCATGGTTACCGGCTCACCGTCATGCCACAGAACCCCCTTGTCGGTAGCAAAAACTGCGGTCATGGTATTCTTGTCCTCGCTGATCTCCCAGGATGTCATCATGTAGGGCTGCACTTCGCCGGCTTCATCGGTGGTAACGAAGGGAGCCGCGCACAGCCCGGTATAGTTGAGCTTGCCGAAGACGCCGTTTTCGGTCATGGCGTTGAGTCCGTCCACCGATGCGGTGGTGCCGATGCGCAGGACCGCCTCTCCCGACGTCTCGCCGGCCTGGGAAGATGAAGATTCTTCCGCCGGGGCTGACGATTCCAGGGAGGGATCCGCTGTGGAGCAGGCCGTCAGGGAAAGGACCATGGTGCCCGCCAGCAACAGGGCGGCCAAGCGGTTTTTCAGTTGTTTCATTGTCTTTGATTCTCCTCTTCTTGTGTTTTGCCGGGAGACAATTAAAAAACCCCCGGCTCACCACGAGCCGGGGGCATAAATAGACCACCAGAATACATGTTGCTCCATCGCTCGCAGAGACTTACCAAAAGCATGCATGTATTCTGGCTTAAGCTTCAAACATCCGTACCGCGCCTTCCCAGTTTCCCAGTGGCATCATGCGGCGGACTCGGCTATTACAGCGGCGGGACCGCACGGGATTCCAACCCGTTTCCTCTGAGCGCAAAACCGCTCAGACATGCTTCCGTTTAATTGTCGATTTAGACTATAACATGGCGGCGCTCAAAAAGCAAGACTTTGGCAGCAACTCAAGGAAAATGCACATCCGATACCGTGGAAATTTAGAGATAACGCTGTATGGCCTCCTGAAATTCTTCCACAGCCGCCATATCACCTTCTTCAATGGCATGGGTAATGCAGTGCATCATGTGCTCGTTGATGATCTGCTTGCCAAGCCCGTTGAGGGCGGAGCGGGTGGCGGCAATCTGCATCAGAACCGCCGAGCAGTCCTCGTCGTTCTCGATCATTCGTTTGACATATTCCAGATGACCGATCAAGCGGGACAGCCGGTTGATCTGCCGTTTCTTTTCGGCTGGGTCATGATGATGCCCATGGGGACGATTGTTATCATGAACGTGC
Organism: uncultured Oscillospiraceae bacterium; assembly: GCA_949298535.1. Lineage (GTDB taxonomy): Bacteria > Bacillota > Clostridia > Oscillospirales > Ruminococcaceae > Angelakisella. The sequence continues at coordinate 6,371 of CASFXA010000170.1, read as the reverse complement.
TCATGAGTATGCTGATGGGATTCCATGTATCCTTTCTCCTTTGCGCGTTATTGCCGGGACAGGCAAGCCGCGGACCCTGTGCTGTTTTATAAAAGGGCTTGTTCGATAAACGGCCTTCGTGTTCCGAAACCGCAGTCAGCATATTCCTGCTGCGGAACGGTTTTGACAGCTTTTACACCAGGGCGGACAGTCTCCAACAAATTTACCATAACACAAAAACAGATCGTCCGGAAGCTACCCCAGGGGATACTTTTTCATTTTTGGTGTTTTCATAACCCCCGGGGTAGCTTGTGCAACTCTTTACGGACCATTACACTGAAGTGCAGACAGTTCCCGGTAAAATCCGGATCCTTCCGCCCCATGAATTTCAATCTGCATTGGCCGGCCTGTCCAGTGCCGGTGTTGGATGAGGTGAACATATGCTGCAAAAAAACCAGAATCCGTGGACCAAAATAGATCGTTTCCATCCCGGATTCTTCCAAAATATGAGCGGCGACCCTCCCCAATGGCCGATCAAGCTGTGGAAGGCGCCGGTTGTTTCTCCCTACTATCATCATGCCCATCTGCTGATTGCGTCGGATTGCAGCGCATTTTTCTGCAAATCGCTCCACAGCCATTACATCAAAGGAAAGGTTCCCCTGATCTGCTGTATGGAAACCGATTTTGATGTTATGACCAAACTCAGCAAAATTTTTGCAAACAATGACATCGAAAGCGTAACGGTATTGAAACTGGACAAGGAGTGCTGCAAGCCGCTGACTTCCGCCGTTATGCAGGCTGTCAAATCCAGTCATCTTCCCGTCCCGCTGCATCTATCGACGATCTTCGCAGAGGCAGAGGATGTGGATTGACCCAAATCAAAAGGAAAGGATCATGGAACAAATGAGAAAATGGATCGCATGTTTGCTGGCATTGGCAGTGGCTGTTGGTTTCGCATCCTGCGGGAGCGGAAACGTACAGGAGAGCGGATCAAACCAAATGTCCGCCCAGGATTCCTCATCCCAACAAGACAAAACCCAGGTTATTACCGATATTCTGGGCAGGAAGGTGGAAATCCCCCTGCAAGTTGAGTCGATCGTGGGCCTTTCCAGCGCGCCCCGGTTTATCGCCTATGCCGGCGCTGCCGATAAATTGGTGGGTGTTTCCCAGCTGGAGCAGCAGGGGGATCCCGGTATGCCCCATGCCTATGTCAACCAAGAGCGTTTCGCTTCCTGCACCGCAGTTTCTTCCGGCGGCAGCGGCGACACAATCTATACGGAGGAATTGATCCAACTGGATCCCGATGTGATCATTATGAAAACCTCAGTCGCCGAAAAAGCGGACGAGCTTCAGGCCCAGCTGGATATTCCGGTGGTTACGGTTGATGCGGTCAGCTTTATGGATCCTGCCTTTTCCCAATCGTTGACCCTTATCGGCCAGATCGCCGGCACCGAAGAGCACGCCAATCAGGTTGCCGCAGCCGTCCAGGGATGGGCAGCGGATCTGGATGCCAGAACCAGAGACATTCCGGATGAGAACAAGCCTACTGTCTATACCGGTGCACTGGGCTTCAGCGGCGCCCACGGCTTTGAAGGCACTTCCGCCAACTTCCCTCCCTTTGTGGCCATCCACGCGAAGAATGTAGCGGATGAAACGGGCGAAAAAGGGACCTTCCTGGTGGATCTGGAAAAGGTGGCCGTCTGGGACCCGGAATACATCTTCCTCAACCCCGGCAGCATGAATCTGGTCAACGAGGACTATGCAGTGAATCCCGATTTCTACCACAATCTGACCGCTGTCCAGGAAGGGAAACTCTACACCATGGTTTCCTTCAACTATTTTTCTACCAACATGGAACTGGCCATCGTCGACGCCTATTTTGCCGGCAGTGTGCTGTATCCGGAGCAATTCGCGGATATCCGCTTTGAAGAAAAAGCCGAAGAAATTTTCAACACCATGCTGGGGTGCGATTACCTGGACGTTCTGGATCAAAACGGGCAGGGGTTCGGCACAATAACCATCGGAGAGTAACAGGTCATGAAGCATACCGGTACCATAAAACAGGCAAATACCTACAGAACATATATCCGTTTCAAGCAGCTGTTTCTGCTTTTGATGGTTGCCATCGTTGCCGTTGTGGCCCTGGTTGCCATTGGCTGCGGATCCTCGGGGCTGACCATCTCCCAGGTTGTGCAGACCCTGTTGGGAAGAGGGGACAAACAGTCCAGCGTGATCGTGTGGAATCTCCGCCTCCCCAGAACCGTCACCGCCATTGTCGGCGGCATAGGCCTGGCCTCGGTGGGCTGCGTCATGCAGAGCATTCTGCGCAATCCCCTGGCATCGTCCTCGACCCTTGGAGTGTCCCAGGGAGCGGCTTTCGGTGCGGCTTTCGCCATTATTGCTCTGGGCGCCGGTATGCAGCATCAAACCCTGGACGGCGTCGGTATATCCAATCCCTACAGCGTATCGGTTTGTGCGTTCATCGGTTCGATGCTCTCCACATCGGTGGTTTTGGGTCTGTCCCGGTTCAAACGAATAACTCCCCAAACGATGATCCTGTCCGGTGTGGCCCTAAGCTCCCTGTTTTCCGGCGGCACCACGCTGCTCCAGTATTTCGCGGACGATGTAAAGGTGGCGGCAGTGGTCTTCTGGACCTTCGGCAACCTTGGCAGCACTTCCTGGCGGGAAATCCTGATCATGACGGTGGTGGTCACCGCCTCCATGATCTATTTTATGCTGAACCCCTGGAACTACAACGCTCTGCAAAGCGGTGAAGACACAGCCAAAGGTCTTGGCGTCAACACCAACCGCTTTTTGCTCAGCAGCATGGTTATCTGCTCTGTGACAGCTTCGGTTATCGTTTCCTACTGCGGCATCATCAATTTCATAGGGCTCATTGCCCCCCATCTGATGCGCCGGGTGGTGGGCAGCGACTACCGCTATCTTCTGCCCGCATCGGCGCTGATGGGATCGGTGCTGCTGCTGCTCAGCGATACCGTGGCCAGGCTGGTTGTACAGCCTGTCATCCTGCCCATTGGCGCCATCACCTCTTTCCTGGGAGCTCCTTTATTTCTGTATCTGATCTTCAAAGGGGGCAGCAGAAGATGATCCATATCCAGGATGTAGCCTTTTCTTACCCCGGCAGCGACGAAATCCTTCAGCAGATATCCTTCGATCTGGACGGCGGCCACTGCCTGGCCCTCCTGGGCAACAACGGCGCCGGCAAATCTACCCTTTTGAAGTGCCTGAACCTGATTCATACCCCTGCCCGCGGCATTATACAAGTCAATGGTCGGGAGATCCGCAGCATGGGCCGCAAGGAAATTGCCCAGACACTGGCTTATGTGGAGCAGCAGAGTGAAAGCAGTCAGATGACAGTTTATGACTCGGTCCTCCTTGGACGAAAACCATACATTCGTCTGGAGCCAACACAAGCGGATTACGCCATCGTGGAGAAAGCCCTCGCGCGCATGGAACTGAAGGATTTCGCGCTGCGGTTTACCGACGAGCTCTCCGGCGGTGAACTTCAGAAAGTTGTTCTGGCCAGGGCTTTGGCGCAGGAACCGGAGATTCTGCTGCTGGATGAACCGACCAGCAGCCTGGATCTTCATAATCAGCACGAGGTGATGCGGATTGTCAGCCATCTGGCAGAGGAGGATCACCTGGCTGTCGTTGTTGTCATCCACGATCTGAACCTGGCTTTGCGATACTGCGACCGGTTTCTGCTGATCCGGGATGGACTTGTTTACGCCTATGGCGATCAAAGCGTAATTACTGCGGAAGCTGTTTCGCAGGTTTACCGTGTCAAGTGTCAGGTAGTGGAGTTTTTGGGCCACAAAATCGTTGTGGTGGAATGAGGGGGCCTTCCTATGAATTTTTGTGAAATAGCGGCGGCATGGAAAGCGGATATCATCGATGAAGCCGCCAACCTGTCCCGGTGGAATAACAAGGCGGAACATTTTGGCGGGCTAAAACTGCCCACCGTCCAGGACAACCTGACCATGCGGCTGATTGCGGAAAACAACATGGTCAATCCCGGGGACCGCATCCTGGATGTGGGGTGTGGGGGAGGCCGGTTCTCCTTTGCCCTGGAACAGCTGGGAGCCAGGGCTCTGGGCGTGGATTTCTCCCCCAACATGATCGCCGCCTGCCGAAAAAACGGGGAAGCGTTGGGCTCCAAAGCAACGTTTCAGGTGTGCAACTGGCATACAGTGGACCTGGAGTCCTCTGGCTGGGCAAACGCATTCGACCTGGTTCTGGCCAACATGACCCCAGCCATCGCCTCCGCCGAGACATTCCTGAAGCTGTCCCAGGCCAGCCGCGGCTGGTGCCTTATGGTCAAGCCCACCCGCCGGACCAATTCTGTGCTGGATGTGCTGCATCAATTGCTGGACCTGCCCCAGGAGTCCCAGACACTGGACAAAGCCATTGTCTATGGCTTTGATCTGCTTTGGCTCAAGGGGTGGCATCCTTACCTGGATTATGAACCGCAGGTATGGGAAAACCAGCTTCCTGTGGAGCAGGCGGTACAGGAGTATACCAGCCGTATCCGTTCCAGCCATCCGCTGACACCTGTTCAGGAGGAATGCATCAGACAATACCTCGAGGAGCATTCTGTGGACGGGATGGTTCAGGAAACCTCCCATACCCTGATTGCCGCAATGTACTGGCAGGTAAAATAAGAGCAGGTTTGTCCCGGCAGTACGCTATGGGATCCCGTATGAAATCATAAAATTTACACCAAGCAAAGGAGACGCAGAAAATGGAGAAGATCAACAACGAATTGTGGGAAAAATCGGTGGCTTTCCATGGTCATGAATGCCCGGGGCTTACCATCGGATACCGTGCGGCTTTGTATGCGATGGAGCTGCTGGACTTAACCTTTTCTGCCGACGAGCAGGTTGTCTGCATTTCCGAAAACGATGCCTGCGGTGTGGATGCTATCCAGGTTATCCTGGGATGCTCTATCGGAAAAGGAAACCTTCTGTTCCATATGACCGGCAAACAGGCCTTCTCTTTCTATAACCGGAAAACAGGAAACTCTGTGCGCCTGGTATTGAAGAAAAATCAGAACATGGATCGTCAGCAGTCCTTTGAACACTATCACACCTGCGCGCCGGAGGACATGTTTCTAGTAAAGAAAACCACCCTCCAGGTACCGGAACACGCCCGGATCTTTTCTTCTTTTGTCTGCGACTGCTGCGGGGAGACCGCCGGTGCCAACTGGATCCGGCTCCAGGGCGACCAGAAACTGTGCATGGATTGTTATCAGAACTATGATCGCTTCCATGTCTAGATAAACAAGTATCAGACGAGAACAGAGTTTCTGACCGGGATTAGCCATTTTATTTTCCTGTCAGCGTACAGTTTCTTTGTACATGGGTGCAGCTCCAGCGGTTTTCCTCTTTCCGTTCGGTTGTCATCTGTCTCATATGCCGCACCAGGGCACAGTTTGCCTCTGGTGTGGCTTTTCTTTTTCAGGATTCTGCCAGAAAAGTAGGGGCATCTGCTTTTTGGTGGATTATGCGGGACGGAAATCGATTCCATGATTGCGGTGGATAATAACCACAGGAGCAGGTTTTGACATTGCCCTACAGCTGCCGCAGGCTCCATTGCAACGCCGCCAGATCCATTTCTCCGGCCAGCGCCTTCTCTTTCAGCTGCTGCGCCTGGGCAACCTTGTGGTTCCATTCCTCCACCGGTAGCTTCCCGCTGCGCTTGCGGGCTTTGAGCCGGTTGTAAGCACGGCTGTATTCCACCTGAATAGGGGAACTGCTCTTCTTTTTTCGTTCTGTCCTGTGGGCGCCTACCTGCCTGCAGGTCTTTTTTGTTTCCCCAGGCGCCACCCGTTCACAATAAACGGTGCTGTACCCGCCCTGGGCCAAAAACCACCGGCCGCAATTCTGGCAGCGGCGGGGCAGATTGCCTGCCGCTATTCCTTTGCATAAGTCGGTATAAAGGAAGCTGGCCAGATCGGTGAAAATCATTTTTTCCCCCAGAAAAACCTTACCGGTGCGGGGAGAGACCAATGGCACAAAGGAGAGACGCACCGGAAAATCAAATACAAAGGCTTCCGCCTGAGAAGATACCCCCTCATCTGCTGAGATCTCCAGATCCATCACAGCCTCCCGGCAGTATTGGACATAGGCCCCGGCGTAGGCTTCCGGCTTGCGGGAGTGCAGGTCCTCAAAATAGTTCTCCAGTATCCACCGTGTGTTGCGGCAGAAGCCAGACAGCGGATCGGTCAGATTGTCCAGCTCTTCCAGCCAGAGCCCCACAGCCTGATGGTACTGAGTACCTTCGGTTACAATGTCGTCCACCACCTGGGGATGCTCCTGAAGGTAAGAAAACAGCCTTTCCCAGCTGCGGCAGGAAGAAAATAACTGACGATA
>CASFXA010000169.1 GCA_949298535.1 uncultured Oscillospiraceae bacterium | reverse complement strand
CCTCCGGGGATGGTTCCGGTATTCTGGCGGCGGATGAGCAGGCTCTTTACTACTGTGATTCCACCGGCATTTACCGCCTGGTCAACGGCGGCGGTGTGCTGGAGCTGGTGGTGGACGGCTCCCTCACCTCATTGAATATGCCCTCGATGAGCTGTTTTGCCCTGATTCCCCAGGAGGGAGAAAACTTTCTGGGCTTTTTCAGCGGTGATGGTTATTCCACCCTCCGTTACCGGTATGATGAGACCATCCCCACCGTGCCTTCCACTCAGCTGCGGGTCTACAGCCTGGAAGACAACGACACCATCCGGGAGACGATGGCTTTGTTCCAGCGGCGGCATCCTGATGTGCAGGTTTCCTTTGAGGTGGGGCTGCCGGAGGACGGTTCCATCACCACTTCCGACGCACTTCGGGGACTGAGCACCCAGCTGCTGGCAGGCCAGGGGCCGGATATTCTGGTATTGGATGGAATGCCGGTGGATTCTTATATTGAAAAGCAGGTACTGCTGGAACTGAGCGACAGTCTTTCCCAGCAGATCTCCTCAGGCGAACTGCTGGAAAATATCGTTGCCGGCAGCCGGGAAGCAGACGGCAGCCTTTACGCCATCCCTGCCCGGTTCCAGGTGCCCCTGGCTCTGGCGGATTCCCAAACGGCGGAGAAGCTGACAAACCTGGAAGCCCTGGCGGAATATCAGGCCCAGGAAGTCCGGAGCTTGCCGCAGATGGCCGACTTCCAGGGCAATCCCATGGAGCCTCATCCCAATGCACTGATTCGCACCTTTTATCCTGTTTGCGCTCCTTACTGGTTTGGACAGGACGGTTCAGTGAACCTGGAGCAGATTTCCCTGTTTCTGGAAAGCCTCAAAAAGATCACTGACGCCACAGGCCGCACCGATTGGGGAGAATATACCTCCATGTGGGGGGCTGGCGACTATGACCTGTCCTTCGCCGCGGTTTACTGGAATTTCGGCTATATCCCCATGGCTTACGGCATTTCCAATACCTTTGATGATATCGCCCCCTGCGAGGAGGCCATTTCTCAGAAGGGAGACGGCAAACTGTTCCTGCTGCCGGGACAGGGTGAGCCGGTATTTATCCCCTCCACCCTCCTGGGGGTGAGCGCTGGCAGCGCCCATCAGCAACTGGCCCTGGAATTTGTGCAGCTGGCCCTTTCGGATCAGGTGCAAAGTCACAATTTCGGAGGCGGCTATGCAGTCAACGCCGCCGCGTTCGAACAAAGCGCTCAAAACCCCTATCCGCCCACCGACGACGGCATGACCTATGGAGCCGTTGCTGCTGATGGTTCCTACCAGTATTTCCAGGTGATCTGGCCGGATGAGGATTATATGGAGCAGATAAAGGAAATGATCCGGGACGTGGATACCGCCTCCCGGGTGGACCTGACCGCCCGGCAGATCGTTCTGGATGAATCCTGGGAGTATTTCCGGGGCAACCGCACTTTGGAGGATACCGTCACCGCCATTGGGGAAAAGCTGCGGCTGTACCTGGCGGAATAAGGGGGATTTTCAAGTCCCCATCCATCAGGAGGACCTTTCCCCGGGCAGGCTTTGGCGGTCAGGGAAGGGAGAACCATGTTTCAGAAAGGGGGAGGGCCCGTGGGCTTCAAAAAGAAAGACGGCTTGGCGGGCCTTCTGTTTCTCCTTCCCAGCCTGGCTGGGGTGCTGGTGTTTGTGCTCCTTCCCTTTGGGGATGTGGTCCGCCGCTCCTTTCAGGAGGCTATGAGCGGCGCTTTTGTGGGGCTGCGGAATTATCAGATGGTTTTGTCCAACGGGGCCTTTCAGCTGGCGGCAGGCAATACCCTGCGTTTTATGGGGGTGTGTATGCCCCTGCTGATTTTGCTGTCACTGCTGGTGGCGGTGCTGCTCCACAGCCGGATGGAGCGGGCGGGAATGCTGAAAGTCACCTTCCTGCTGCCCATGGCCATTCCTGTGGCGTCGGTGGTGCTGCTGTGGCGGGCTGCCTTTCATCGGGATGGTTTTCTCAGCCTGCTGGCGGAGGCCCTGGGGGGACAGCGGGTGGACTGGATGAACAGCCACTGGGCCTTCTGGGTGCTGGTGTTCAGCTATATCTGGAAGAACCTGGGCTATGATATGGTGCTGTGGCTGGCAGGGCTTTCGGGTATTCCCTCCACCGTTTACGAAGCGGCACAGGTGGACGGGGCGGGGCCGCTGACCATCTTCCGGCGGATCACCCTGCCGGAACTGCTCCCTTCCCTGTACACCATTACCGTTCTGTCCTTTCTCAATTCCTTCAAGGTGTTTCGGGAGGCCTATCTGGTGGCGGGGGATTATCCCCACACCAGTATGTACCTGCTCCAACACCTGTTTAACAACTGGTTCCGGGAGCTGTCTATGGATAAGCTGGCGGCGGCGGCGGTGCTGGTGGCGGCGGTGATCCTGGTGCTGATTTTACTGCTGCGCCGGGCCTGGGACGAGGGGGAGGAAGGATAAAGGACCAGGGGCTATCTGGAAAGTCGAAAATTCCATCTTTTCTATAGAAAGCGGTGT
>CASFXA010000168.1 GCA_949298535.1 uncultured Oscillospiraceae bacterium | reverse complement strand
TGGCGGATTTCCTGATGATTTCCACATTCTCGGTCATCGCCTCCCTGGCCTACCGGCGGATGCACACCCGGAAGGGCGCTGTGATCGGGCTGTCCCTGGGTACCGCTTCCATGGTAATCATCGGTATGCTCACCAATAAGTATATGCTCATTCCTTTCTTCTCCAATGTCATGCCCCTGGAGGCCATCTTCTCCACCTGCGCTGAGATCAATCCCCTCATCGGCGATCTGAACACCTACATCATCTTCGGCGCCGGCCCCTTCAACCTGATTAAGGGCATCATCCTTTCCCTGGTTACCCTGCTGCTTTACAAGCGTCTGTCTGTGTTTATCAAATCCAACACCATCCGGGACCAGCGGGCTCCCGCCAAAAAGGTGGAAGCCTGAGAAAAGGCACATTTTCATCCGATCCTCAGGGGCTGTTTCAGGCATCTGGAACAGCCCCCTTTTATTCTCTTAATCAGGACGATAAAAGACGGAAAAACAGCACTTGACAAAATCATCCTTCCCGTGTATACTGTCTTAGTCAACTGAACATTCTGCTTATCAAGAGTGGTGGAGGGAACAGACCCTGTGAAGCCCGGCAACCTGCCTTCCGGTAAGGTGCCAAATTCTGCGGAGTATTCCGAGAGATGAGTTTTTTGACGCTCGGGTTCTCCGGGCGTCTTTTTTTGGCGGAAAAGGCTCCCGTTTTGGAATGTTCGTCCCCGCCCCACAGAAAGGAAGGCAAGTTATGAGAAATTTCCTCTTCACCAGCGAATCGGTCACAGAGGGTCATCCCGACAAGATCTGCGACCAGATTTCCGACAGCATCCTGGATGCCATCATCGCCCAGGATCCCACCGCCCGGGTGGCCTGTGAGACCACCGTCACCACCGGAAACGTTTTTATCATGGGTGAAATCTCCACCAGCTGCTATGTGGACATTCCCAAGATCGCCCGTCAGGTGATTCTGGACATTGGCTATGACCGGGCCAAATATGGCTTCGACGGTTCCACCTGCGGCGTCCTCACCGCCATTGACGAGCAGTCCCAGGACATCGCCCTGGGGGTGGACCGCTCCCAGGAAGCCAAAGAGGGCGGCGATACCGAGGAGAATAACGGCGCAGGCGATCAGGGAATGATGTTCGGCTTCGCCTGTGACGACACCCCGGAGCTGATGCCCATGCCCATCGCCATGGCCCACCGTCTGGCCCGCCGCCTCACCGAGGTGCGGAAGAACGGCACCCTGCCCTATCTCCGTCCCGACGGCAAGACCCAGGTCACCGTCCGGTACGAGGATGACAAACCGGTGGAGATCACCGCCATTGTGGTTTCCTCCCAACACGGTGATGAAGTTACCCAGGAGCAGATTCGCGAGGACATTATCCGAGAAGTGATTGAACCGGTGGTTCCCGCTTCCCTGCGTCCCAATACCGTTTATTATGTCAACCCCACTGGCCGCTTTGTGGTGGGCGGGCCTCAGGGGGACAGCGGTCTGACTGGTCGGAAGATCATCGTGGACACCTATGGCGGCTGGGGCCGTCATGGCGGCGGCTGCTTCTCCGGCAAGGACCCCACCAAGGTGGACCGGAGCGCTGCCTACGCCGCCCGGTATGTGGCCAAGAACATTGTGGCAGCCGGACTGGCCAAACGGTGCGAACTTCAGCTGGCCTATGCCATCGGCGTGGCAAAACCGGTCTCCATCAACGTCAACACCTTCGGCACCGGCGTTGTGGCGGACGAGAAGATCGAGGAAGCGGTGGAGAAGGTGTTCGATCTGCGTCCCACCGCCATCATCAGGATGCTGGACCTGCGCCGTCCCATCTACCGCCAGCTGGCCGCTTATGGCCATATGGGCCGCACCGACCTGGATGTGGCCTGGGAAAAGACGGATCGGATCGATGCTCTGAAAGCCGCCTTGGGTCTGTAAGTAAACGGAAAAATCTTCTGTTTCGGCAGAAAGCAGCCGTGGGAGAACGCCCTTTAAAGGGCTTCCCCGGCTGCTTTTTTCTGTAAAGGCGACGCTTACCATTATCCGCGCCATATTTTCTCATTGGCAGACGGCAAATTTTATTTTTCTTCCCCAAGCCAAAGATTTTTTCACCCTCATTTTCCTCTTTTCATAGAATAAGGCAGCAATTTTCTGCAAAGAGACATTGTTCTGAAACGGAGGGGTCATGGATGGAAGCGTTGTTTCTGTGGGGTCTG
>CASFXA010000167.1 GCA_949298535.1 uncultured Oscillospiraceae bacterium | reverse complement strand
TCAGTTCAGCTCCGCCGTCTACGCCCTGCTCTACCTCAAAGACATCAACCAGCAAAAGCGCCGGGAGCTGGCCCAGCAGGAAGCGGCCCGCAGGGATCCCCTCACCTGGGTCTACAACCGCAGCGCTTTCCAGTCGGAGATGGAGCAATATATGCAGAGCGCCGACGGTCCCCGGAAGGGCGTGCTGCTGATGCTGGACATTGATAATTTCAAGGCCATCAACGACCATTTTGGTCACCTGGAGGGAGACGCTGCGCTGCGCTGTGTCACTTCACTGCTCCAGTCCACCTTCCGCAGCCAGGACATTGTGGGCCGCATGGGCGGCGACGAGTTCCTGGTGTTTCTGGCTGGTATTCCCCCCAGAGCCCACGCTGGACCAGCGCATCCGCTCCTTCTTCAAATCCCTGCGCCGCAGCGAACATCTTTCCATCACCTGCAGCATTGGCATTACCTTTGTTTCCAGTGAAAATTTTTCCTATCAGACCGCTGTCCGCGAGGCGGACATAGCCCTTTACCGGAGCAAGAAAAACGGAAAGAACCTGGCCAGCTACTACAGCGACCTGCCTCCAGAGACGGAGGGCTGAGTCAGGCTCCTGCATCTTTTCTCCACAGCGTCTGGAGCGTATGCTTCAGGCGCTGTTTTCTTGGCACAAAAAAGAGAAGAGCGAACCGATTTTAATTCGTCGGTTCGCTCTTTTCTCCATAGACAGTTTTATTTTTTCCGCTTCCGCTCCGGACGGCCAATGGAATCCCGCATGGTGACGGTGACGGTGCGATCATAGCAGGAGAAGATCTCCTCCACCTCTTTGGAATCCGGGGCAGGGGTCACCAGGCTCACCAGCGGCACCAGCACCAGACCGGCCAGCATACAGAAGGCGCCGCAGTTGATGGGGGAGCGGAGAATGGAGGGAAAAAGGTCCCCCGCCAGGATGTTGGCCAGCATCACCACAGTGGAGAAGCAGAAGCTGACAATGCAGGCTCCTCTGGTGGTGCGCTTCCAGTAAAGGCCATAGAGGAAGGGGGCCAGAAAAGCGCCGGCCAAAGCGCCCCAGGAAATTCCCATCAGCTGGGCGATGAAGGTGACGCTGGAACGGTACTGGATGATTGCCAGCACCACCGAAATGGCGATGAACACCACCACCAGGGAACGCATCCAACGGAGCTTTTGCTTTTCGCTCATCTCTTTGATGAGGTTGCCCTGAATAAAGTCCAGCGTCAGGGTGGAGCTGGAGGTAAGCACCAGAGAGGAAAGGGTGGACATGGAGGCGGAAAGCACCAGGATGACCACTACGGCGATCAGCAGAGCGGGCAAACCGGAAAGCATGGCAGGGACGATGGCGTCATAGCCTTCTTTGGCCACATCCACCTGGTTGCCGTACAGCCGGCCAAAACCTCCCAAAAAGTAACAGCCGCCGGCCACTACCACAGCAAAGGCAGTGGAAATGATAGTGCCTTTGCTGATGGAAGCCTCGCTCTTGATGGCGTAAAACTTCTGCACCATCTGAGGCAGTCCCCAGGTGCCCAGGCTGGTCAGCAGCACCACCCCCAGGAGATTGACCGGATCGGGACCAAAAAAGGAGGCAAAGACGCCGGGAGTGGAGGAGACAGAGGGATCGGAAACGCGGGCCAGGCTGTCCAGGGCAGCCAGAAAGCCCCCCTGGCTCTGGAGGACGGCGCCAATGACGGCGCAGATCCCCACCAGCATAATGATACCCTGAATGAAGTCGTTGATGGCGGTGGCCATATAGCCTCCGGCGATAACGTAAATGCCGGTCAACACTGCCATCACAAGGACGCAGATGCTGTAGTCCACCGCAAAGGCCATGGCAAACAGGCGGCTCAGACCATTATAGAGGCTGGCGGTATAGGGGATGAGAAAAAGAAAGATAATCACCGAAGCGGCCAGCTTCAGACGCCGGCTGTGGAAACGGCGGCCAAAAAATTCCGGCATGGTGGCGCTGTCCAGATGTTGGGTCATAACCCTGGTGCGGCGTCCCAGCACCACCCAGGCCAGCAGCGAGCCCAGGAAGGCGTTGCCCAGTCCCGCCCAGGTGGCGGCAATGCCGAAGCGCCAGCCAAATTGACCCGCATAGCCCACAAATACGACGGCGGAAAAATAGCTGGTGCCATAGGCGAAGGCGGTCAGCCAGGGCCCCACCGAACGTCCGCCCAGAACAAAACCGGCCACATCGGAGGCATGGCGGCGGCAATAAAGGCCGACGCCCACCATCACCGCGAAAAATAAAATCAGCAGAGAAAGTTTGATTGCCATATCAGTCATAAGAAAGAACCCCTTTCGGAGAAGATGGCCTTTATGAGGTTGAGGTTAATTGGTGGTTTGGGCCTCCACCAGGCGTCCGCCGCAATATTTTTCCCGCAGAACCGGCTTTTCGATCTTGCCGGTGGGGTTGCGGGGCACATGGTCAAAGATGATCTTCCGGGGACGCTTGTACCGGGGCAGCTCCTGGCAGAAGGCTTCGATCTCCTCCTGAGTGCAGCTGACCCCCTCTTTGATCTCGATGATGGCGGCGGCGATTTCACCCAGTCTGGGATCCGGCAGACCGATGACCGCTACGTCCTTGATCTTGTCATACCGCCGCAGGAAGTCCTCAATCTGAACCGGATAGAGGTTTTCACCGCCGGAGATGACCACATCTTTCTTCCGGTCCACCAGGTAGATGAAGCCATCTTCGTCCACCTGAGCCATATCCCCGGTGAAAAGCCAGCCGTTCCGCAGCACTTCGGCGGTGGCCTCCGGATTTTTGTAATAGCAAAGCATGACGCCGGGGCCGCTGACAGCCAGCTCCCCCACTTCTCCCTGGGGTACTTCCCGACCTTGTTCGTCCACCACCTTGGCCTGCCACTGATAGCCCGGCTTGCCGATGGCGCCTACTTTATGGATGTTCTCCACCCCCAGATGAACGCAGCCGGGGCCGATGGATTCGCTGAGGCCGTAGTTGGTGTCATAAGCGTGATGGGGGAAGATCTTCTTCCACCGGTGGATGAGGCTGGGGGGAACCGGCTGAGCGCCGATGTGCATCAGCCGCCACTGATCCAGCAGGTAATGGTCCAGGTTCACCGAACCATTTTCAATGGCGTCCAGGATGTCCTGGGCCCAGGGCACCAGCAGCCAGACGATGGTACATTTTTCTTCGGTCACCGCCCGCAGAATCCACTGGGGAGAGACGCCCCGGAGCAGTACCGCTTTGCTGCCGGAGGCCAGGGAACCGAACCAGTGCATTTTGGCGCCGGTGTGGTAGAGAGGGGGAATACACAGGAACACATCTTCATGGGTTTGGCCATGGTGGTGCTGCTCGGTCAGGCAGGCGGAATAAAGGGCCCGATGGTTATGAAGGATTGCCTTGGGAAAGCCGGTGGTGCCGGAGGAGAAATAGATGGCTGCCAGATCTTCCTGGTCCAGGGAAACAGGAGGCGCTTCCAGGGAACAGTACCGCACCAGCTCCAGGTAGCTTTCAGCGAAAGCGGGCACCTGTTTGCCCACATAAAAGCGGATACGCACCTTCTCCAAAGCGGGGAGGATAGGCTCCAGCCGGTCCACAAACTCCGGACCGAACACCAGGGCTTCCACATCCGCCAGCCCCAGGCAATATTGGATCTCCTCAGAGGAATAGCGGAAATTGAGAGGAACAGCCATACACCCCGCTTTCAGGATGCCGAAATAGATGGGCAGCCATTCCAGGCAGTTCATCAGCAGGATGCCCACCTTGGTTCCTTTTTTCAGCCCCCGGCTCAGAAGCAGGTTGGCGAAGCGGTTGGCTTTTTTATCAAACTGGCTCCAGGTCATCTCCCGGCGGTAAGGGGCGTCAGGGCGAGTGCGCTCAATGAGGCTGAATTCTCGCCAGGTAACCGCCTTGTCCCGTTCGTGAGAGGGATTGATCTCCACCAGGGCGATCTCATCCCGATACAGCCGGGCGTTGCGTTCCAAAAAATCTGTAATGACCATGGTTCTGTCTCCTTTGCATCTGAAAATGGAAATAAAAAAACGCCCTCCGCAAAATAACTTTGCAGAGGACGAGAATTTCCCGTGGTACCACCTCAGTTTACCGCCCTGAGGGGCGGCCTCAACGGGTCCCAACAGACCCTGGCGCTGTATCGGGCGCACCCGTCACTGCTTACTGATTGCTGTTCGGCAGGCCGCTCAGGAGGGTAGTTGGGCTGCTGGGTCTCCGCTGCCTTTCACCGGCCGGCAGCTCTCTGTGGGAGGAATCCCAGGGCTTAGTTTGGCTCCGTCATCGCGTTTGGATGTGTTTGATTGGCATTACTGTACCACTTTTACTCGATAAAGTCAAGAGCGATTTGAAAAAAATTTCCTGTTTTTCCATTTCCCAAGAGCAGGTGGGAGAGCGGAAAAGGAGAGAAAGGGGCTGCCCCCGGATCCAGTCCGGGGGCAGCCCCTCTGTCTGGGGAAGGGAAGGCTTTTCTCACATCAGCTGACGGAACAGCGCCTGGAGGTCCTCCACGCTGGTGTCCTTGGGATTGCCGGGACGGCAGGCGTCGGCATAGGCGGATTCCGCCAGGAACTGAAGGTCCTCCTCCTTGAGGGCGCTGAGCTTGGTGGGGATACCTACGTCGATGGACAGCTGCTGTACCGCGTCCACCGCGGCTTTTCTGTATTCCTCCACGCTCATCTGATCCACGTTGGCAACACCCATGGCCCGGGCGATTTCCCGATATTTTTCACCGGTACACTCCGCGTTGTAGGCCATGACAATGGGAAGCATCATGGCGCAGGCCACGCCATGGGGAGTGTCATAGACAGCGCCCAGAGTATGAGCCATAGAGTGGGCGATACCAAGGCCAACATTGGAGAAGCCCATGCCGGCGATGTACTGGCCCAGCGCCATGCCGTCGCGGCCAGCCTTTTCATTGGCTACAGCCCCGCGGAGGGAGCGGGAAATGATCTCAATGGCCTTGAGATGGAACATATCGGTCATCTCCCAGGCTCCCTTGGTGATATAGCCTTCGATGGCATGGGTCAAAGCGTCCATGCCGGTGGCGGCGGTCAGACCTTTGGGCATGGTGGCCATCATATCCGGATCCACAATGGCCACAATGGGCATATCATGAGGATCAACGCAGACAAATTTTCTCTTCCGTTCCACGTCGGTGATGACGTAATTGATGGTCACCTCAGCGGCGGTGCCGGCGGTGGTGGGAACAGCGATGATGGGAACACAGGGATTCTTGGTGGGAGCGACACCCTCCAGGCTTCTGACATCCTCAAACTCAGGATTGGCGATGATGATGCCGATTGCCTTGGCGGTATCCATGGAGGAGCCGCCGCCGATGGCAACGATGTGGTCTGCCTTGGCAGCTTTGAAAGCGGCTACACCGTTCTGTACATTTTCGATGGTGGGGTTAGCCTTGATGTCGGAATAAATTTCGTAGTCGATGGCTGCGTCCTCCAGGACCTTGGTCACCTTGCCGGTGACGCCGAAACGGATCAGGTCCGGATCGGAGCAGACAAAGGCTTTCCGGAAGCCTCTGGCTTTGGCTTCGGTAGCAATCTCGCTGATGGCGCCTGCGCCATGATAAGAGGTTTCATTGAGCATGATTCTGTTGGCCATTTTCATCAGTCTCCTTTTCATACCGCTGTTTGCCAGTTCCGCCGGGTGCGGTTCCGGCCCTTCATGTTTATATTTTAACAATCTTTGAGGCAAAAAGAAAGTGACAAAAAAACCGATCTGTCACTTCAGTGAAAGATCGGTTTGGACTGCACAAAAACCAAATCGGAACAAGCAGATTTTAAAATCATAAAAATCAGGACATGCGCCTGATTTTTATCCCACGACCCGCGCCCACAGGGGCGCGAAACCGGGGGTATCGATTCTGGTTTCATCAGGAACCAGAATCGTATCCAGGGGGACAGGGTCCCCCTGGAAGTGTGCCGAAGCCCTTCGGCACACTCAACCGATCTGTCACTTCAGTGAAAGATCAGTCCAAAAAGATCGGTTTAATTTGATTCAAAGCAGCTCCAGACGATGGAACAGCTCCGCCAGCTGGGCGGGCATGGCGTCTACCAGGGATTGGGCCAGCTCCTCCGGCGTGGCGACACGCTTTCCCAATACCCACTGCACCGTCATGTAGATGGACCCCTGACAATACATCTCCAATAAAAAAGCCAGCTGCTCAGGCAGCTTTTGTCCGGTCTTCTCCTCAATGCGCTGGGTATAGAAATCCATAATCAGATGAAAATCATGCTCCCGCAGGCAGTTTTGATCGTCATTTTTGAAGGCGGCCCGGAAGAACAGGGATTCATCCTGAATATACCGGAATTTGTTCACCAGTCCTTCGTAAATGGTCCGTCCCTCTCCCATATGCTCAAAGGATTCCAGGAGGATTTTATCAAAATACCAGTTGATCAGATCATATTTATCCCGAAAGTTCCGGTAAAAGGTTTGACGGGTGGTGCCGCAAGCCTCGGTGATCTCCTTGACCGTGATCTTTTCCACAGGGGCCTTTTTCATGCACAGTTTCATGGCGTCCGCCAGACGGTACTTCATCCGTTCCCCTGAATATCGCTCTTCCCGCATCCTCCGTCCCCCCATTTTGCTTTTTTCCATTGTAGCATAGAATTTTTTCCCCTTCCAGATGGAATCAGGAAAAAAAGAAGCCGTCCCCGGGGATTATTCCCGAAAGGACGGCAATATAAGAAGATTAGTCTCCCTGTACCTGCAGCAGCCATTTGAAGCCGTAGGGGTACAGTTCCAGACGATTAATCTGCTCAAAATGTTCCTCATAAATCAGTTCGTCAAAAGCGCCTGGTTCCGGGGCTCCGGCGGTGAGATATTGGTCGCTGAAATTGAACAGCGCGATGAGCTTGTGTCCCTGATACCAGCGACCCACCCCCAGAACATGGGGGGAACCGGTGTGGAAGGTCCACACATTGGCCCGTCCGTCGAAGGCGGGTTCCTTTGCCCGAAGTTCCTCCAAACGGCGCAGCCCCAAAAACTGTTTTCCCTGGCGGGTGCCGGGATCGGTGCGCATCTCCGCCAGCTGCCACTGAAAATCTCCCCGATGGATGTAGCGGCTGTCATCCCATTTTTCCCCGTCATGGTGGTAGGAATAATCGTTCAGCTGCCCCACTTCGTCCCCGCTGTAAAGAACAGGAATACCGCTTTGGGTCAGCATCCAGGCGTGGAGCATCAGATCGCAGGCGATGGCCCGCTCCAGCTTAAAGGGGTCCTGTTCAAAATCCGCCGCCTCCACCCCGCACAGGGAAGCGGTGGTGCCGCAGAGGCGGGCGTCTCCCAACCGGGGATCATCATTATACAGCTCTCCCCGGCTGCTGCTTCCCGGCCACTTTCCGGTGAACCAGTCGTTGAGATATTTTTTGTGGGTCACCTCGTCGGTGCCGAAATGCCACTTGAGCCAGGGGTAATCCAGCCCCCAGCCGATGTCGTCATGGCAGCGGAGATAGTTGAGAAACACAAACTCCCGGGGCAGGGCGCAAACGGCGTCCATCTGATGGCGCAGCAGGGAGACATCCCCGGTGGCCAGGGTATGCCAGGTGGTGGCCATGGTGGTGACATTGTAGAGCATATGACATTCCGGTTTGTCGGGGGTGCCGAAATAGGGGACCACCTTGGCCGGCTCCATTACCACCTCCCCCAGCAGCAGCACGCTGGGGCAAACCACCTCGCAGGCAATGCGCATCATCCGCACCAGGGTGTGGACCTGAGGAAGGTTGCGGCAGGTGGTGCCCAGCTCCTTCCAGATATAGGGGACGGCGTCCAGACGAATGACATCGATGCCGCGGTTGGTTAAAAACAGGAGGTTTTCAGTCATGTCGTTGAACACCACGGGATTGCGGTAGTTCAGATCCCACTGATAGGGGTAGAAATTGGTCATCACCACCTGATGGCAATCGGGAAGCCAGGTGAAGCTGCCGGGAGCGGTGGTGGGAAACACCTGAGGCACCGTCTTTTCAAATTCCCGGGGAATGTCCCAGTTGTCATAGAAGAAATACCGCTGACGATAGCCTGCTTCTCCCGCCCGGGCTCTTCTGGCCCACTCATGGTCCTCGCTGGTGTGGTTCATCACAAAATCCAGACAGAGGCTGACGCCATCCTCCCGGCAGGCGTCGGCCAGCGCTTCCAGATCCTCCATGGTGCCCAACTCCGGCTGGACAGTGCGGAAATCCGCCACCGCGTAGCCCCCGTCGCTGCGGCCCTTGGGGCTTTGGAGCAGCGGCATCAGATGGAGGTAGTTGACCCCACATTCCCGGATATAGGGGAGTTTTTCCTGTACTCCCCGCAGGGTGCCGGCGAAGGCTCCGGTATACAGCATCATCCCCAGCAGATCCCGGCGGCGGTACCAGTCGGGGTCCGCTTCCCGATGGAGGTCCTGCTGCCGCAGAGCCTCTTTTCGCTGTTCCCAGCTGCGGCGGAGCATGGAGATGAAATAATCAAAGGCGGCGGTATCGCCGTTATAAAGTTCGCAGTAAAGCCATTTCAGTTCGTCGTAGTGTCGCTCCAGACGGCGCTGGAAGGCAGCGGGATCCGATGGCTCGCTGACTTTTTTCTGCCGTTGGCGGGGGCTCTTGGGGGCTCGTTCTTCCATGGAGACCGCCGGTTCCCCGGAAGGAGCGATGGGGGGAGAGATTTTGTTTGAAGCGGAGGTCTTTGAAGTTTTTTTGGAAGCGGCGGCGTTTTTCCTAGCGGTTTGATTCCCTTTGGAGGGGAGAACTGCCGGATTCTGTTGAAGCTCCGCTCCAGCCGCAGTTTCTTTGACGGCGGTTTTTTTCCTGGGAGCGGGGGACTTTTTGGCCGTTGTTTCCCCGGGGGCCGTTCCCTTGGAACGGCTGCGTTTGGGGGATTTGGCCTCTGCCTGGGAGGGGGAAATTTCAGTCAGGCGTTCCTCCTGCGCCGGGTGTTGGGCCTCGTTTTGCATCTCCTTCATGACACTGCCTCCTTGGACCTGTCCGACGGCCCTGACGATGGCGTCCGGGGGCCCGCTCGGAAGGTGATACTGGTTCATTTATAGCATATTCATTCCCCGGTAGGAATGGGTGGATGCAACTTATTTTGAACCAATTGCTGCCGCAGGCGTCAAAATGACAGGTGAGGTGGAAGAAAGACAGCACTTTTTTGAAAGCTCCGCTGGAAGGGCTGGGAGCGGAGCCCGGAGAAAAGAAACCAAAAGGCTGTTTCCCATTTCCTTCTCCATCCGGCTGTCCGGATGGATACCGGCAGCAAACGCCTCTTCTTCCTGCGCAAGAGGCTGTCTGTGTTTTGGAGAAATAAAAAGCGCCCCATTTCGCCGGCGGCGAAAAAGGCGCTGGACCTGAAAAATGGGATCAGGAAGACCGCTGGGAGAAGGGGGGCGTTTGATTGACCCGCTCCACGGTGAAGCGGCCCTCCTGCCAGCGGATGGTAGTGACGCTGGCGTTGCGGATTTTGCTGAATTCTTCCATCCGCTGAGGGGCCAGCAGGTAAAGGATGGTTTTGATGGAAAAGGCGTGGGAAACCACCAGGACGTTTCCGCCTCCGGAGGCCTCTGTCTCCGCCGCCGCCTCCTGGAAAAAAGCGGTCAGACGCTGGGAAATGACGTCGAAGCTCTCGGCCCAGCCGGAGGTGTCTGCCATCCGGATGGCCGCAGGCAGTTCCGGCATCCGGGCGTTCAGCTGTTCCATGGTCAGCTCCTCTCCCAGCCCCTGGAAGATGGCTCCGGTCAGCTGCTCCATGGGGAGGGCTTCCAAACTGCCGAAGCACCACTCCCGCAGACGGGGGTCCTGGCGCGCCGTCCGGGGCTCCCTTTTCCCCTGGGAAAGAATCAAACGGGCAGTTTCCGCCGCACGGCTGCTGTCGCTGGAAAAGACTTCCTGAAAGGCGACGTCTTTCAGCGCTGTTCCCAGTCGGCGGGCGTCCGCTTTCCCTTTGGCAGTCAGAGGGCTGTCACACCAGCCCTGAACCCGCCCCAGAAGGTTGAGAAAGGTCTCCCCGTGGCGGGTAAGGAAAAAGAGTACCGGATGGGCCATGAATGGACGCCTCCCATAAAAGTTTCTTACAGATGAAACCGGCGGTTGAATTCCCGGCGCAGAGCCTCCCCCTGGAAAATCAGCAGCCAGGCAAGGGAGATGATTCCGGAGGTGATGCACACCAGAGAGGGGATGACCACGTCCACCCAATCCAGCGCCAGCGCCAGCACTGGCACCACCGCGAACACCAGATCCAACAACAGATAGACCATATAATCTTCAATCCGCAGCCGGAGAATCCGGGCCAGGACGTGCATCGCCGCCATGGCCACAGTGCAAAGGATGGGCAGCACAAAATTGATGCTCCATTTGCTCCACCCCGTCAGCAGCCAATCCCAGCCCATGGCGAACAGGGACATGAGCGCCACCTGCCAAAGAATCGTTTTGTGGAGATTGTGCCGTTTGCGGATAATGGTGCCCAGGCTGATCCAGGTGCAGACCACGCCGAAGGCTACAAAGAGGCACCACCACCGCTCATGACGTCCCGCCCGCACCAGGGCGAAATTGACCGCCACACTGATGGCCGTCAGACAGACGGAGAGAAACAGCAGCCCCCGCAGCAGGGCGCTGTATTGCCTGCTCACCAGAGGCAGCAGGGGGAACAGATCCTCCTGGGGTTCCCCGCCGGCGTTCAGGGGAGTCTGGCAAAGGGGACAATGACGCCAGGCTCCATTAACAGATACGCCGCAGCGATGACATTTTTCCATAGCGGTCTCCTTTCATTCCTCCGGATCGATGCGATTGGCGGAGATTTCCACCGGGATCCCCAATCCAGTGAGGGTGCGGAAAAATTCCTTCTGAATCTCTGTGCTGACAAAGGGGGAGGTAAAGTTGACCGTCAGCCGGTCACCAAAGGTGGCCAGACAGACCTGGAGCTTGTTGGTGCTGGCGCAAACCGAAAACAGGTCGATGTATGGCTCCAGAGGCTGCGGCATGGTGATGCGTCCCAGGTTGGAAAAGGCGGCGGTCATTTGGCTTTCGGACCGATGGCCGAAATACCGCAGCGTCACATCCTTCAGCACCAGGGGAACCGCCCGGGTCAGCAGATTGTGTTCCAGGGCGGCCAGTTCGTTCATCCGAACCGCCAGCCGCTGGGCTGTCAGTTCCTCCCGAAAGTCTCTGGTGAGGGTGGCAGTGATGTCCTCCAGGGAGCCGTCCCCATCCCGGAAGGAATAGCCGGTGAGAAACAGGCCGAAAAAGTTCCGGGCGGACTGGGAGTCAAAGTAGTTGCGCAGATTGACCGGGATGGACAGCACCACCGGACGGCGCTCCTGAAGCACCGTCATCTCCCCATGAATGGCCTGGATCAGCACTGCTCCCAAAAAGGCGGTGAGACTGGTGCCCCGTCGCCGGGCCTCAGCCACCACCAGGCTGGCGGGCATCACTCCTTCGATGGTGCGCAGGCGATATTCACTCAAACGGGCGCCTTGCAGCTTGAAAGCCTTGGGAACAGGCGCTTTTTTTTCGTCGGCAGGGGCTCCGGCATAATATTTTTGAAAGCTGTCGTCCTGCTTTTGGCTCAAGGAAGCGTCATAGTCCAGCTGGAGCGGCCTCTCCAGCTGATTCCCATGGGCCATCAGCAGATAATGGAACACCAGCGTCCGGATGAACTGGAGAGCGCCGGTGCCGTCAGCGATGGCATGGAATACTTCCAGAATAATCCGTTTCCGATACCAGTTGACCCGGAACAAAAGCCCCCGGTTTTCCGGCAGGAACAGCGGGCTGCACAGAGGCAGATGCTCCTGTTCCACCACCGCCGGCAGCTGGGAGCTCTCAAAAAAGTACCAGAACAGCCCCCGGCGAAGCACGCTGCGATAGTGGGGGAAATCCTCCAGGGTCCGGTCCAGAGCCTGCTGCAAAAGCTCGCCGTCCACCTCTTCCCGAAGCTGGCAGCTGAAGCGGAATACCTTGGGATCCCGCAGGGTGGCATTGGAGGGGAAAATCTTGGCGGCGTTGTCCAGTTTGGTCCATTGGGCGGGAGGTTTGCTTTTCATGACTGCTCCTCCTTTCCCAGGAAGCGGTTGATGATCTCATAGGTGCGCCGCACCGGCACAAAGGAGGCGGGCAGGGACATATAACCGTGGAGGGCGTTGGCGATCCGTCGGATCTCCACGGTGTTTCCCCCTTCGATCAATCTGCGGCCATAGGCCTCCCCTTCATCCCGGAGCGGGCAATATTCCGCTGTAATAATCAGGGTGTCCGGCTGATGGTCCAGCCGCTGGGCCAACAGCGGGGCAAAATAAGGACTGCTGCGGTTTTCCGGGTGGTCCCCCAGATACAGGTCCATGTAGCTGCAAATCTGCCGGGAGGTGAGAAGATAATCCTCCCCGTTTTCCCGCACCGATGGGAAGGGGGATTCCGGAGAGT
This sequence comes from uncultured Oscillospiraceae bacterium, assembly GCA_949298535.1. GTDB lineage: Bacteria > Bacillota > Clostridia > Oscillospirales > Ruminococcaceae > Angelakisella. Next base: position 2,520 of record CASFXA010000167.1, on the reverse strand, counting down.
GATCGTTCCAGGTGGCGGGGTAAATGAGAATCTGCCGGGCGGGAAGAAATTCTCCCCGGTCCCGGGCCAGCAGGGAGACCGCCGCGGTGAGGTTGCCTCCGGCGCTGTCGCCAATGAGGGTGATCTGCCGGTGGCAGATTCCCAGACTTTCGCAGTTGCAGAAAACCTCCCGGGCGGCGGCGTAACAATCCTCCAGCCCGGCAGGGAAGGGATGCTCCGGCGCCAGACGGTAATCCACCGAGATGACCAGGTGCCCGGTGAGGCGGGCCATTCGGGAGCAAACGGCGGTGTAGCTTTCAATATTGCCGGTGACCCACCCGCCGCCGTGGAAAAACAGCAGCACCGGATGAGGCCCCGGTTCCGGGGGAGTAAAGAGACGCACCGGGATGGTGTGGTCCTCCAATGTAATCAGGTGATCCCAAATCCGGAAGGGACTGGCCAAAGGGGGATGAATGGCATTGACCATCCGCCGCTTCTGTTCATATTGGGTGCGCACGTCCACATCATGGCGGGAAAGAGCCCGGAGGGCAGCCCGCATTGCTTTGTTAATGGCCATAAAAGCTCCTTGAAAAAATTTTTCAGCCTGAAATCCAGGTTGGTGAAGAATATTGCTGGTGGGAAAAGGAAAAAGGGAACTTCCTGTATGGACCGCTCAAAAACCCGTCGGAAGATCTGGAACAGGGAATAGAATCCCCAAAAGCATTCCCCATCAGTTTTATTCCCTTTCTCCCGGGAGCCCCTTTTTATTCAGTATAGCATAAGAATGGATTGCTGCATACGAAAAAGAGGAAAAACTCCTGCTTTCCTTCACGGGGCGGAAAGTGGAAATTTGAAATAAGAGCAAAAAGAAAAATTTACCATGGGAATTCTGACCGAGAAAGGGAAAGTTGAATCTGGGCAGGTTGGGGATAGCTGTGCAAGTTGCATAAATCCATGACACTTTTTTGTACATTGCGGATTTTAAAATAAAAAGGAAGAAGATGGTGAAAAAGGAAGAAATATTGCTGTGCAATATTCACATAAATTGTGGCAAAACTGAAAAAATAAAAGCCAATCTGTTCAAATGTATCCTGACCTGCTGTTTTTGCAACCGAAGTTGAAAAAAGATATATTTTTGCCAGCAACCCTCCATTTACTGTACAGGCGGAAATCAGTAATATAAGGTTGTAAGGAATACCAGTAGGAAAGAGGGTATTCCATCGGCAGCGATATGACTGTCGTGAAGTAAGAAGGGAGAGCATACAAAATGAAGAAGTTTGTTCGTTTGACAGCCCTGCTGTTGGCGGCGGCCATGATGTTGGCCTTGAGCGCCTGCGGCGGCAGCAGCGCCGGGTCCTCCGGAACGCTGACCATGCAGATTTGGGATACTGCCCAGCGCGACGGGATGCAGGCTCTGGCCGACGCTTATCATGAAAAGAATCCTGACATCACGGTGGAAATCCAGGTGACCAGCTGGGATGAATATTGGACCAAGCTGGAGGCGGCGGCTACCTCCAACACCCTGCCTGATGTGTTCTGGATGCACACCAACTATATCCTCCAGTACGCCGACAATGGGATGCTGGCGGATTTGACCGATCTGTACAGCGGCGAGAACGCCACTTATTATACCGATCATTTCTCCGATGTCTCCCTTTCCAACGCCTCTGGCAGCGATGGCAAAATTTACGGCGTGCCCAAGGATAAGGACACTGTGGGTCTGGTGTACAACAAGGAGATGTTTGACGCCGCAGGCGTCGCCTATCCCGACGAGACCTGGACCTGGGAGGATCTGGTGAACGCTTCCGCCACCATTTATGAAAAGACCGGCAAATACGGTTACATGGCCTACGCGGACGATCAGTTGGGTTACTGGAACTTTGTCTATCAGAACGGCGGCTACATCCTCAACGACGACAAGACTGCCGCCGGCTTCGATCAGCCGGCCACCATCGAGGCGATGAAATTCTATATCGGTCTCCAGTCCAACGACTGGTGCCCCACTCAGACCTATTTTGCCGAGACCGCTCCCGGCAACGCCTTCTTCTCCCAGCAGGGGGCCATGTTCCTGGAGGGCAACTGGAACCTGATGAGCGAGATGAAGAACTATCCCGATATGCAGGGCAAGTGGGATGTAGCGGTTCTGCCTTACTGCGCCGACCCTGAGAGCGGCGACGGACGGGCCACCATCTCCAACGGCCTGTGCTACGCCACCTCCGCCAAGAACCAGAACAACGAAGTGGTGCTGGATTTCCTCCGCTTCCTGGGCAGCGAAGAAGGCCAGCGGATCCAGGGCCAGAGCGGCGCGGCCATTCCTGCCTACAATGGTCTGGAGGACACCTGGTGCAGCGCCTTCGATCAGTTTGATTACAAGCTGAATGTGGATGTGTTTATCGATATGTTCGATTACAGCGTTCAGTCTGTCAACGATAAGTCCCGTCCCAACTGGAAGAGCAAGGTTTCCGATGAGCTGCTGAAGATCTATGGCGGCACCGTGGACATCGACACCGGCCTTGCCAACATCAACACCATTATTAACGA
>CASFXA010000166.1 GCA_949298535.1 uncultured Oscillospiraceae bacterium | reverse complement strand
GCGGCAGGGGGCCATCAGCAGCTATGCCGGAACCGAGACCAACGGCAAGGAGCGCACCTATTTTTCCATCACTCCCCAGGGGCGGCAGCAGCTTTCCCAGCTGTTGTCCGATTGGCGGGAGACGGTGGAAATAGCGGAACGTTTTATCGAGGAAAGGAGAGTCTGCCATGACCAGAATTGACCGTCATCTTGACAAAATGTTTCACGCTTTTCCCACTTCCCCGGAGGCGCAGGCCATGAAGGAAAATCTCCGTCGGGATGCCCTGGAAAAGCTGGAAGAATTGCAGAATGAAGGCTTGAGCACACAACAAGCCCAGCAGCGTGTTTTGGAGGAGCTGGGCGACGGCACGGAGCTTGAAGAGCTGCTGCCCAGAACCAACACCGCCCAAAGGCGTGCTTTTATCATCAGCTGCTTTCTGGCGCTGATCCTGTTGGGTACGGCTGCTGTCTATGATTTGTTTTTCCGCAGACAGATGCTAATGAATTTCAATTTGCGCTTTCAGGGGATTTCTGCTTTTTTTCTTCTGCCTTTTGGTCTGATGGCGCTTGGGTATGCCCTTGGCTATCCCATCAGGAAACACTGGCTGAGGACTATTCCCTACGGAGCATCAAAGGGACTGTTGATACTGGGGACAGCATTTCCATGTGCTTATCTTCTTTTGCTCATCCTTTTCCTGTGCTCCATCCAACCGACGGGCTATATCCTGCTTTACCTGGTGAGGGGAAACATCCTTTTCTTCGGGGCGGGAGTGTTTCTCAGTCTGGGGATCAACTGATGGTTTTGTATGGAAAAGATGTCCTTTGCTGCCGATCTGTTTCATCCCTGGATTATGGCCCCACCCCAGTGGTAGGTATCGGTCCACATCCTTTTGCCGATAAAGGTGAGGGGCACTTCTGTTTCCGTTCCCGTTTGAGCGTCCACGCTCCGCACCCGAAATCGCAGATAAAGGGTCCGTCCCTCCCATTGGGCTGTCTGTGAACCGTCCACCGCCTGGGCGGAAGCCACTGAACCTTCAGAGCCTTCCACGTACCGGCGGGTCAGAGCTTGGCCGTATTTTTGGAAGATGTAGGATTGGTATCCCCCGGCGCATCCTCCGGCGTCCCAGTCCACAGGCGCCATGTGTATACATAAGCAGACCGCCGCTGCCGCCAATACAGCTGCGATCAGTGCTCCCAGTCTCCGTTTTGGAGGCCGGGAGCCTTTTTTTGTTTCTGTCTTTTCTCCTTCTCCGCTGAGATTCAGTGGAGCAGGGGTTTCGGTCAATTCTTCCAAAGAGACCTGATAAAGAGCTCTGAGCCGAAGGAGCTTTTCCATGGAAGGAATGCTTTTATCCCCTTCCCATTTTGCCACTGCCTGTCTGCTGACACCCAGCTGCTCCGCTTCCTGCTCCTGGGAAAGACCAGTCTTATGCCTCAACTCCCGCAGCCTCTCTCCAAGGGTCACATTTACCCCTCCTTTTGGCCGTTTCATTGTAAAAAGAATTCAGTTTTTCCTCAGCAGAACTACATGAGAAAAAACATTTCGCCTTTCCGCTGGGGTTATTGTACCACAATCCCTTTTTGTCGGTCTATCAACTATCAGTTGCGCAGGCAGTTTACTGGCTTCTTTTCCCCAAAATATCACAGAAAAGCGCCCCTTCCGCCTCAAGAACAGCTGTTTGGGAACAAGCTGCTTTGGAAAGGACGCTTTTCTTTTCAAATTATGGTTTGCGCTGTGGACAGAAAACCATTACCGCTTTTGGTGAGTCTATTCTTTTGCTTCTCTTGGCAGCAGGATTCCCGGGGTTTATTTTCCACGGGTTTTGACGAACGCTGTGAAAAATCCATCTCATCATTTCTCTTTTCTCCGCACTTCCAGGTAATAATGCCCTTCCTCCGGGTCCAGCTCCACCATTTTATGCCCTTCTGTCAGGTCAAAGCCGAAGTTCTGCCGCACAATTTCAATCTGTCCCCGGTCCTCCAGCACCGCCCGCTGGCTCTCCCAAGCCAGCGGGGAACCCAGAGTGGTCACCAGATCATAGCCGTATATCCCCCGGTTCTCCGTCTTGGCGCAGGCATAGTCATAGCTGGCGTTTTTTGTCATCTCCGCCGTCACCTGAAGGGTCTCGCCCGCGGGAATGGTCACCTGGGCCTCCAGATAGAAGACCCGGCTGACTGCCTTCGCCTCGGACATCAGATCCTCCAGCCAGCCGCTGGCATACCGCTCCGCCGACTGACCGGAAAGGGGACCGCTGGAGAGGAGCAGCTCCACAAACTGCTGATACCACATCTCCTCCGCTGCGGAAGGCAGGGCGTATTCCTCCAGATACTCCTGAAAGATCTGACGCAGGCTGTCGTCCAGATCCCCCTGGTATCGTTCCACCGTCACGCCGGCTTCCACCTGTTGGGTGGTGTCCCAGCCGCCGGTGTTGTAACCGGTGATCTCCATTTCCTCCAGGTCCTCGCCGATGACGATAAAATAAAAGTCCTTCCCATAGCGGGGTTCCTGTGGCTGGGGAATGGAGAAACTCTGCCCCATCTCTCCGGTCTCCTCGTTTCGGCTCATGCCGTGGAAGCCGTGGGACAGCACCACTGTTTTCTCCGGCTGCCGGTAGGTGACCCGAATGGTGGGATTGGGGATTTCCTCCGTCTCTTCTTCCGGTCCCCAGGGATCGGTAAAGCGATAGACCGTCACCGGGATTCCTTCCAGGGTCTCCCTCTCCCCCAGGGCCTGGGAAAGATAGCTGCCGTCGGTGAGCAGCGCCTGATACTGGCTCCAGCTGTCCAGCTGCCGGAGATTGACGCTTCCTTTCTCTGTTTCGGTCGTCAGATCTCCCCCCAGCGGTCCCTGGAATCCACCGGAATATCCTCCCCAGCGAAGGGCTGTTTCTCCTTCCTCTCCTTCCACTGTCAGCTGAGGGCGCAGCTGTTCCAGCCCTTCCAGGTTGGAGGCGAAAGGATACAGCAGCGTAAGGGTTTGGTCGGCGCTTCCGGTATTGGTGAGGAGATAATCGTCCCGTACCAGAATATCGGTGGAGGTGGATTCATACCCCCCATCAGGGAACCACTCTTCCAGCTGCTTCCGGTAATCCTCCGCTTCCTCCGCCGAGGCTCCCCGTTCCGTATACGCCTCCACCTGCTGTTCATTGGAAATCCACACCGGTTCCCAGGGGGAGAAGTCCAGCGTGATCTCCCGTCTGGCAGTGACCTGCTTCGTTTCCTCCACCGCCGCCAGCGGGAACACCGGTCCGGCATAAGACATAAAGACCGAACTGCCGCTGCTGCCGCTGCCGCCGCTGGAACTGCCCCCCATCCGGGGAAGGAACCGCCACAGTCCCACCCCCAGCACCAGCACCGCCGCCAAAGCGGCCCACCGCTTCCATTTCAGAGGCTGAGATGTCTGCCGCTGTTCCAGGACCGGGGCAAGCATCCCCTCCCCGATTTCTCCCAAGGTGTCAAATAACCGCTCGCTTTCCCGGCTCACAGCCGCACCCCCTCTCTTTCCAGCCACTGGCGGAGGCTGTTCCGCAGCCGATACAGCCGCTGGGACATCTGCCCCGGGGTGCATCCCTGGCGGCGGGCCAGCTGATCCACCCGGCTGCCGTACCAATATCGCCGCAGAAAAGCGTCCCGGTCTTCCTCAGGCAATTCCCTGAGCCAGCCTTCCAGCAGCTCCAGCAGCTGACGGTCCTCCAGTTCCTTTTCTACATTCAGCCTGGCAGGAACACAGTCCTCCAGCTCCCCCAGCAGCACCTCCAGCCCAGCTCCCCGCTTTTGGGCTCTTGCCGCCCGCCACCGGTCAATGGACAGATTCCGGACGATCCGGCAAAAATAAGCCCGCAGAGAGCCGGGCCGCTGGGGCGGCATGGTGTTCCATGCTCTCAGCCAGGTGTCGTTGACACATTCTTCGGCGTCCTCCCGGCTGCCCAGCAGGTTCCGGGACAGCCCCCGGCACAGTTCTCCGTATTTCCGGTCTGATTCGGAAACGGCCCGCTGATCCCGCTCCCAATACAGTCCCACAATGGCGCTGTCCTCCACGATCTTCCCTCCTTTTCCACAATCTTTTTTCCCTTTCATCCGGTAAGACGGAATGGAGAGAAAAATCTTGGCCTATTGGGCAAGAAAAAGAGCATTTTTTCGCTTCTGCTGTCTCTGAAGGAACCTTCGCCAAAGCGCCATTCTCCCTTTGATCTTGCTCCCAGGACTTCTTTTTCAGAAAAGGGCTCTGGGCTTCCAAAAGCTTTGCTGAAAAAGGGTCCGCCAGCAGGGAGAGGCCCCTTTCCACTCAGTCCGCCTGGTACAGAAGGGTACCTTCCTCCTCCAGGCCCAGGGGCACCAGCATCCCGTTCACCTGTTCGATCACAAAGGCTTTTTCTCCCTGTTCTCCTCCCAGGCAGAGCATGATGGCATTGCCTCCTTCCTGAGAGTCGGAAACGGTCAGCTTCCAGGTGGGAATA
>CASFXA010000165.1 GCA_949298535.1 uncultured Oscillospiraceae bacterium | reverse complement strand
AACGGTGCCGTCCTCCATGGGCTGGCGGAGCACTTCAATGGCCTGACGGTTGAACTCCGGCAGCTCGTCCAAAAACAGCACCCCGTTGTGAGCCAGGCTGATTTCCCCCGGCTGAGGGACGCTGCCCCCACCGGACAATCCCGCCGCAGAAATGGAATGGTGGGGCGCCCGGAAGGGCCGGGTGGTAATCAACGGCTGTTTGCTGCTGAGCAGTCCCGCCACCGAATAAATGCGGCTGGTTTCAATGGACTCCTCAAAGGTCATGGGGGGCAGAATGCCGGGAATCCGTTTGGCCAGCATGGATTTTCCCGCTCCCGGGGAACCGATGAGCAACAGGTTGTGTCCCCCTGCCACCGCCAACTCCACCGCCCGGCGGGCAACCGGTTGTCCCTTCACGTCGGCAAAATCCGGCGCCAGGGCTTCCTCCACCGATTTGGACCGGGTATAGTGAGCGGGGGTCAGCTGAATTCGCCCTTCCAAAAAGGAGATAAACTGATTGACATGTTCCAGGCCGTAAATCTCCATTCCCTGCACCACAGCGGCTTCCTGCTGGTTTTCTGCGGGAAGAAACACCTTTTTGATGCCCGCTTCCTTGGCCGCCAGCACCATAGGCAGCACCCCATCCACCCGCAGCAGTTTGCCAGAAAGGGAAAGTTCTCCCAAAAAAGCGGCGTCCTCCAAACCCACATCCTGAATCTGCCCGCTGGAAAGCAGCAGGCCCAAAAAGATGGGAAGGTCGTAGGCGGCGCCACTTTTTTTCAAATCCGCCGGCGCCAGATTCACGGTGATCCGTCCGGTGGGGAAGGTGAACCCGCAGTTTTTAAACACAAACCGCACCCGGTCCCGGCTTTCTTTTACCGCGGCGTCGGGTAAACCCACCACCGTAAAATTGGGAAGTCCGCGCAGAATATCCGTTTCCACCAGCACAGGATAGGCGTTCATCCCAAAACAAGCCATGCTGTGCAGCTGTTGGATTCCCATTTTCCCACCCTTCCCTTCTATTTTCTGTCATTTTTATTATACATAGTTTCCCTTTAAAACACAAGGAAAGTTTGTAGCAAAAAACCGAAAGCAGATGTGCTTCCGGTCCTTGCAGTGAAAATGAAATATACAAAATGTATTTATTCACCGATATATTTCAAATCGTATCACAGACATTTTTCAATCAGCGCTTCGGAATCACGGTCAATCCGCTGCACCAATTCTTTTCCCGCTTTTTTCTCAATCACGGCCATCGCTTCCTCCAAACGAGGGGCCCGTTGGTCCAGATTGTGGGCGTCGCTGCCCAAAAACTGCGCCGTGCCGTTTTTCAAAAAGGCCAGCGCTTTTTTCCGGGTGTTCCACTTCAGCAGAGAGTCGGCGTTCACCTGGGCCAGCAGCTCTCCCTGCCGGATCATATCCTGCAAAAAGTCAAAGCTTTCAAAGGCCAGGTACCGCTCCACATGGGCCAGAATCGGGATCAGCCCTTGATTGGCCCGAATCCGAAAAATGTCTTCCACATCGGCGTTGGTCAAAGGGCGGGTAGGCAGTTCCAGCAGCAGATAGGGGCTGTTGCCAATGGTAAAGAGGTTGATAAAGTTGGCTTGGGAAATCCCCTTGAAATAATAAACCTCGTATCCCAATGCCAGCTTGGGCACCTCTTCCCCACTCTGCTGGATGGCTTCCCGCAGCAGATAACAGGCGTCAGATATTTTTTCCAGATACTCTTCCGGCGCTGTGCGGCCTACATAATAGTGAGGAGTTGCCACCACCAGGTCGGTTCCCTGCCGGCGCATCCGGCGCAGCATTTCTAAACTCATTTCGGTGTTTTTGGAGCCGTCGTCCACTCCCGGCACCACATGAGAATGGAAATCCACACGCATCCTTATCTCCTCCTTACTTTTCTTTATCATATCAAATTCTTTTTTGCTTTGCAACGCTTTGCCAAAGAATCCATAGAGTTTTTACAATTTCCTGATTTTTGTTTCTTGTTTTTAGTAAAAAACGGAAAACAGCAGTAAGATAATTAGGCCGGGAATGCCCAATCCCAGTGAAACAGCCAGGTTTACTGCGTTGAAAGCCAGTCCCATGTGCAGCCAGCCCAGCAGCGCCAGAATCCCGCTGCCTGCCAGCAGGGAAAACAGCAGACCCTTTCCTCCTAAATGACGGGTTTTGCAATAAAACAACTGGATCAGCCAGCACACCCCGGCCGCTCCAAAGATGATCCAATCGTAGTACAACCTGAATCCCTCCGTCCTTTTTCCCTGTTATGGATATGTTGCCAAAAGCACCCCTATGACAAGCTGGGAAAAATCTCCATATTGACCTCTTGACCGTCCTGGGGGAATGTAGTATAATTCATCTAATAACCACAAGGAAGCAACAGTAATCGACAGAAAAGAAAGGAAGCGGAGCGCCTATGTTAGAAACTGATTTCAACAAAAAGTTCGTAAAAGAAGGACTCACCTTTGACGATGTTCTTCTGATCCCCGCCGAAAGCCATGTGCTTCCGGCCGATGTCAGCGTACGAACCCGCTTAGCCAAGGATATTTGGCTGAATACGCCGGTTATTTCTGCCGCAATGGATACAGTGACGGAATCTGCTATGGCCATTGCCATCGCCAGAGAAGGCGGCATCGGCGTCATCCACAAAAATATGAGCATTGCCGAACAGGCAGATCAGGTTGACCGGGTCAAGCGCAGTGAAAACGGCGTTATTACCGACCCCTTTTCTTTAAGTGAAAACAACTACGTTTACGAAGCCAACGATCTCATGGCAAAATACAAGATCAGCGGCGTGCCTATTGTGGAAGGCAAAAAGCTGGTGGGCATTATCACCAACCGGGACCTGAAG
>CASFXA010000164.1 GCA_949298535.1 uncultured Oscillospiraceae bacterium | reverse complement strand
AGGCGTAAGGGCCCGCAGCTTTTGGGGCAGCTGATACATGGTCAAAACCTCACTTCAATGGAATTGGCGTGAGCGGTCAGCTCCTCCCGCCGGGCGATGGTGACGATGTCCTCCCGGGCGTCCTCCAAAGCCTGTCTGGTGTAATAGATGAAGCTGGAGCGCTTGATGAAGCTGTCCACGCCCAGGGGAGAGAAGAAACGGGCGGTGCCGGAGGTGGGCAGAACGTGATTGGGTCCGGCGTAGTAATCTCCCAGCGGCTCAGGGGAATACTGTCCCAGGAAGACGGAACCGGTGTTGTCCAGCCGTCCGATGTATTCCATGGGGTTGGCGGTCATCACTTCCAGATGCTCCGGCGCCAACTGATTGGCAAGCTCCACCATTCTCTCATCAGTGAGGCAGCAGATAATGGCCCCATAGTTTTCCAGGGATTGACGGATGATCTCCGCCCGGGACAGAGTAGGCAGCTGCCGCTCCAGCTCCGCCGCTGTCTCTTCCGCCACCCGGCGGCTGGTGGTCAGCAGCACCGAGGAGGCCAGAACGTCATGTTCCGCCTGGCTCATCATGTCCGCCGCCAGATACCGGGGATTGGCGGTGTCATCGGCCACGATGAGGATCTCGCTGGGACCGGCGATCATGTCGATGTCCACTACCCCGTACAGCAGCCGTTTGGCAGTTGCCACATAGATATTGCCGGGGCCCACGATCTTGTCCACACGGGGGACCGTCTCGGTGCCGTAGGCCATAGCCGCCACAGCCTGAGCGCCGCCCATGAGGAAGATGCGGTCCACCCCTGCGATGGCCGCCGCCGCCAGAATATCCGGATTGGCGGTGCCGTCCTTCCGGGGGGGAGTGACCATGATGATCTCCTCCACGCCGGCGATGCGGGCGGGAACACAGTTCATCAGTACCGAGGAGGGATAAGCGGCGGTGCCGCCGGGGACATACAGCCCCACCCGCTTGAGGCCACGGATCCGCTGGCCCATCATGACGCCGTTAGGCTGGGTGTCAATAAAACTTTGCTGCTTCTGCCGGGCGTGGAACCGGGCAATATTCTCCATCGCCCGCTTCATCGCCTCCAGAAAGCGGGGGTCCACCAATTCCAGAGCAGCGTCCCGCTCCTGAGGAGAAACCTCGAAGCATTCCGGGCAGCGGCCGTCAAAGCGGGTGGTGTATTCCCGCACCGCCTCATCGCCCCGCTGGCGCACCTGGTCCAAAATGTCGGTGACCGCCGCGGTCACTTTCCGGTCCACCTCGCCGCTCCGCTGGCGCAGAGAGGAGAGCAGCTCCTGCTCCGCGCGGCCGTCGGCTGTTACAATCTCAATCATGTGGGTTCCTCCTCTTTCAGGATAGTTTCAATCTGTGTGATGAAGGGGTCGATCTCATTTTTTCGCAGCTTGAGGCTGGCGATATTGACAATGAGCCGGGCGCTGATGTCCGCCAGGTCTTCCGCCACCTCCAGGCCGTTTTCCCGGAGGGTCAGTCCTGTCTGGACAATATCCACAATGGCGTCGGAAAGCCCCAGAATGGGAGCCAGCTCCACCGAGCCCTCAATCTTGACGATGTTGACGTCCATGTTTTTCGCTTCAAACACGCTCCGGGTGACGTTGACGTATTTGGAAGCGATGCGCCGGGTATGATAGCCGCTGTAAAAATCCTTCCCCTTGGGTACGGCCAGAGCGAAGCGGCAGCGGCCAAAGCCCAGATCCGCCACTTCATAAAAGGTGCCGCCCATCTCCATAATGGTATCCTTGCCCACCACGCCGATGTCGCAGACACCGTTTTCCACATAGGTGACCACGTCTGCGGCCTTGGCCAGCACCACTTCCATCTGGCGGACTCCGTCGCTGATGGGGAGGATGAGGCGGCGGCCCTTGTTCAGGACGGCGGAGCAGTCATAGCCCAGTCTTTCAAACAGCTGGATGCTGTCCGTTTCCAATCTGCCCTTGGTCAGGGCGATGCGAATGGGTCTCACCGATTACCACCTCCTTCTTCATTCAGGGAAAGGGGCGCGTTTTGGTCTCCTGCCACATAAAGCAGAGGGATGCCCCGTTGTTTGCCGTAGGCGATAGCCTGATCCAGCTGATCCAGCAGACAGTTTTCCACCACCTTGCCCTGGGCTGTCAGTTCCTTGATGCACTGGATGGCCTGTGGCAGATGTTTTTCATCCGCGAACACCAGCGCGTCCGGAGGCGGGGAGGGAAGATGCTCCGCCACGGCGGCCACGGGATCCAGTTCCACAGCAAAACCGATGGCGGGACAGGGCTCTCCGAAATCCCGCAGAAGGTTGTCGTACCGGCCGCCGGAGAGAACCGGCTCTCCCACGCCGTCCAGATACCCCCGGAAAACAATGCCGGTATAATATTCCGCCTGATTGACCAGTCCCAGGTCGATGAGGATCTGGTCCGCAAGTCCCAGACGGCAGAGGGCCTCATAAATATCCCGAAGGTACCGCAGGCTTTCCCCTGCGCCATTTTCTCCAAAAAGGGCGGCGGCCGCTTCAAACACTTCCTCTCCCCCAAAGAGCCGGGGCAGCTTCCGGAGGGCGGCTGCGGCAGGATCGCCAGGGAAGCGGTCCAGCAAATTTCCCAGAGCGGCATAGTTTTTTTGTTCCACACACTGGCGGATCTCCTCTTTGGTATCGGCGTCCGCTTCCAGACTATTGATGACCGCCCGGAAATAGCCGATATGGCACAGCTCGATGCGGCTGCCTGGTCCCAGCCCCGCCAGAGAGGAGGCGGCCAGTTCCACCATTTCCAGATCGCTGCGGAGGGAACAATCGCCCATCAGCTCCACCCCGGCCTGCCAGATCTCGGAAAGGCGGCCCCGCAGCCCCTGTTCCATTCGGTAGACATTCTGGGCATAATAGATCCTCAGGGGTTTGGCCATCCCAGCCAAGCGGGTGGCAGCCAGACGGGCGATGGGGATGGTGCAGTCCGGCCGCAGCACCATCAGCCGGCCCCGGTTGTCGCTGAGTTTGTACATACTGTCCTGGGGAAAACCGGAGGAGGGCAGTGTGAACACATCGTAAAACTCCACCCCCGGAGTGATAATCTGCCGATAGCCCCTGGCCCGATACAATTCCGTCAGACGCCCGGTCAGACGCTGCCGGGAAGCACATTCCTCAAACAGCAGGTCCCGGGTTCCCTCAGGGGTTACTTTGTCAAAGCGTTTCATGGATCACGGCTCCTTATTTTAACTTGTTAGTATATTAGCATATTAAAGTAAAGGCGTCAAGTGTGAAATAAAAGTGATCAAAAAAGTGGAAAAGAGAGAATTCGGGAGAAAATAGAGGATTGAAAGAGAACAGTACCCAGAGAGAAGGCAATCAACGTTTTATTGATTGGTGCAAAATATAGTATAATTATTGGATAAGAGGGCTAAAAAAACAGCAATTTTCCTGATTATCACAGATTTTTACAGAGAATGGATTCTTTCGGAGAAAGAGGGAGCGAGGGAACGGATTGAAGAAAGGGGAACACCTTTTTTTCCTCCCATCAGATTCCCCGTTTTCCGGGCTGAAGATCTGGACCCGGCTTTTTCGTATAGAAGACAGGGGGAAAATACAGCCTGACCTCCAGACAGCTGCAGTTCTGGAAAACCGTTTTTGCCCCTGCTCCACAAGGCAGAGGTTGTTGAAGGAAAGGGAGCGTGAGCCTCATCAGCAAATTACGCCGATTTAAGAAAAAAAGAGGATTTCACAGAAAATGGATGCGCCGCCTGATTCAGAGACGGATCTTTGTAGGCCTGTTGATTATTTTACAGGTGGTGTTTCTGCTCTATACCGTGCTGAGTACCAGCGGGAAACATTGGTGGATCAACTGGGTCCTTTCCGGCATCAGCTTGTGGGTGGCGCTGTATATCATCAGCCGTCGGGAAAAGGCCGCCTACCGGATGACCTGGATCTTTCAGATTCTGGTGTTTCCCCTGTTTGGAGGCCTGTTTTATCTGTTGTTCCGTTTTCAGTCCTCCACCAGACGGTTCAGGAAAGGACTGGCGGAGGCGGCGAACCGGGTCAAGCCCCTGCGGCAGCCGTCGGAGGAAAGGCTGTCCCAGGTGGCGCCGCAGCATCAGATTCTGGCACGGTATCTCCAGAATTACGCTGGCTTTCCCCTTTATGCCGGAAACCGAACCCGGTATTTGACGCCGGGGGAGGAGATGTGGCATTGTTTGCTGGAACAGCTGCAAAAAGCGGAGCGGTACATTTTTTTGGAGTATTTCATACTGGCGGAAGGGGAGATGTGGGATTCCGTTCTGGGAATCCTGAAAAGGAAAGCGGCTCAGGGAGTAGAGGTGCGGCTGATTTACGACGATTTGGGATGCTTTTTGCTGCTGCCTCAGAACTACCCTGAGACCTTGGAAAAGATGGGGATTCACTGCTGCGTCTTTAATCCCTTCCGTCCGGTTTTGTCGGCGCTGCAGAACAACCGGGACCACCGGAAGATCGCTGTGATCGATGGCAAAGCCGCCATCACCGGCGGAATCAATCTGGCGGATGAATACATCAACGCCTTTGAGAAGTACGGACATTGGAAGGATGCCGCCATCCTGGTGGAAGGGGAAGCTGCCTGGAGCATGGCGGTGATGTTCCTGGAAATGTGGAGTTTTTGCCGCAAAACCACTGAGGATCTGGAGCGCTTCCGGCCAGAGGCCTTTTCCTGTGGGGACGAACTGGTTCAGCCCTATGCTGACAGCCCCCTGGACAGTGAAAATGTGGGGGAACACGTGTATCTCCACATTATTAACAGTGCCCGGGATTATCTGTATATCAATTCCCCCTACCTCATTGTGGATGACAGTATGGTTTCCGCCCTGATTCTGGCGGCCAAGAGCGGGGTGGATGTGCGGATTGTCACCCCCCACCGATGGGACAAACGGCTGGTCCATATGACTACCCGCTCCTATTATCGGCAGCTGCGGGAAGGCGGTGTGCGGGTCTATGAATACAGCAAAGGTTTTCTTCACTCCAAAACCTTTGTGGCAGACGACGCCATCGCAACAGTGGGAACCACCAATATGGATTTTCGCAGCCTCTACCTTCATTTTGAATGTGGAGTCTGTGTCTATGATACACCAACGGTAGCAGCAGTCAAGGAGGATTACCTGAAAACCCTGGAAAATTGTCAGGAAATGACCATGGAGCTGTGTCAGTGCAGCAGATTGACCCGTTTGTTCCAGGATATTCTGCGGCTGTTTGCCCCCCTGATGTGAGAAGGTGGCTTCTTCCAAAGCCTGGGTAATGGGTTTCTGAAGGGAGAGCCGCCGGGGCTGCAGCTTTCGGTTCTTCCCCACAGCACGCCTGTTTTTTCTTCCCAATAGCTTTAGGTTTCCGGTACATGAAGGTGTGCCGGAAACTTTTTTCGTCCCGGACTTTTCTTACCCCAAGGAAGGTGCTATAATAAACACCGCCTGAGCCAAACAGCGGCAGGAGGCAAAAGAAAGACACGCTGTTTTTCAGCGGCAGGAGCGTGACCTATGGAGCGCAGACAAGCGTTTATACGGGGACTCAAAGATGGCATCCCCATTTGTTTGGGATATATTTCAGTATCCTTCACCTTTGGTATGAAAGGAACGGAGTGCGGACTGCCGCCATGGCTGGTGGTGCTTATTTCCATGACCAACCTCACCTCAGCCGGACAGTTTGCCGGGTTGGACCTGATCGTCACCGGCGGCTCCCTGGTGGAGATCGCCGTTACCACCTTCGTCATCAATATCCGATATATGCTCATGTCCCTTTCCCTGGCCCAAAAGGCTTCCCCAGCCATGACCACCCCGCAGCGGCTGGCGGTTTCCTTTGGCGTTACCGATGAGATTTTCGCGGTGGGTGTACAGCAGAAAGGATTGCTGACCGCTTCCTATCTGGCAGGACTTATTTTCGCGCCCTACTGGGGCTGGGCTTTGGGAACGGCCTTGGGCGCTACCGCTACCAGTCTGCTGCCTATGGCGATCCGCAGCGCTTTGGGTATCGCTATTTATGGGATGTTTGTTGCCATTATCATTCCTCCGGCCTGTGAAGCGAAGCCCATTGCTGTTACGATTATTCTGGCGGTGCTGCTCAGCTGTGGCCTCAGCTGGCTGCCGGTGGTCAGCGGTTTGTCCAGCGGCTGGCGGATCATCCTTTGCGCCGTGATTGCTTCGGCGTATGCGGCTTATCGCTTCCCGGTGAGAGAGGAGGCAGAGGAGCAATGAGAGATTTGTCCTGGATCCTGACAGCCGTTCTGGTGATGGCGCTGGTGACTTATCTGCCCAGAATGGTGCCGTTGGTGTTTCTTAAAAAGAAGATCCGAAGCCCCTTTATCCGTTCATTCCTTTACTATGTGCCTTACGCCGTATTGGCAGCCATGACCTTCCCGGAGATTTTCGGGGCTACCGGCAGTGTGGTGTCGGCTGCCACAGGACTTGTGGTGGCTCTGATGCTGGCGGCAGCCAAAAAGGGATTGCTGACGGTGGCGCTGGGCTCAGTGGCCATGGTGTTTGTGACGGAACAGCTGATGAGGCTGTTGTAAAGGCAGCTCTGCTTTTATCAAAACGATCAGCAAACAAAATAGCAAGGGAAATAGGAACGATTTTCCTTGCTCAACAAAATAAAAAGGGCGCTGTGCCTGTCCGGTGTGACAAGTACAGCGCCTGAGCGTGTCGAAAAAGTTCGACACGCTTCCAGAGGGTATCCCATACCCTCTGGATACGATTCTGGTTCCAGGAGAAACCAGAATCGATACCCCCGGTTTCACGCCCCTGTGGACGCGGGTCGTGGGATAAAAATCAGGCACATATCCTGATTTTTATGATTTTGAATTTTGGTTGCTCTTTGAAACGGTTTTTTCTACAGTGTGAGGCGTTGTGCCTGTCCGGTGTGACAAGTACAGCGCCTTTTTCATCAAATGGAAACCGTCGGTTTTGTGTGGAGGTGTCCTGTAAAAAACTTTCGCCCGAAGCACCGGGAAAAGCGGGCCGCAAACAGCAGCTTATCAGGGATGAAAAACGTTGGTCAGAGCAGTGGCTGTCCGTTTGCAGGCTGTGGAACAAGTGGGGTGAACGAAGTGAAGTTTGGCATACATTTTGGAGCGCATACCGATCCTGAATCCCTGCAAAAAGGGCGAAAGCCGCTGGTTTGGCTGATGGTTACAGCTTGCCTCGCAGAAAAATGGGGAGCAGGTCCGAACTTCTGACTGAAAATAAGGAACAACATTTACCACCCTTCCAGCCGCAGCTGATTTTGGCCGGGATACCGGTCCTCCCAGGGAATGATTTGATCGTCGGGACCGGGCCTTCCCCACAACAGGGGAGAGGCTGGATCATGGTTCCGTTGCCAGTGCTCCAGAGTGGGAAAGTTGTGAGTGGCGTAGCAATAAAGGCAGCCATGAAGGCAGGTTCCATAAGCGCCAAGGTCTGCGCTGGGTGCGCAGCCGCAGCCGGGGCGCTGCCCACGGTCCCGCTGATGGAAAAGCCCGGCATTGGGAAAAAGCTCCGGGTCCACACACCGTGAGGAGGGAAAGCCAGAAGGGAGCAGCCCCGATGATTCACAACAGGCCCGACACTGGATGCCATATGCAGCGGCAATTTGCTGGAAGCTTTTTGCCAACCGGCGGCAAGTTTCGGCGGAAAGGGGAAGCAGTTCCGCCGCCTTCATCCGTTGGGAGATCCCGGGATAAAAGTCCAAAAAGCTGATGACACACTGGTATGTATAACCTGCCAGGGCCCGGGAAAGCTCTTCAAACACGTTCAAATGTTCCGCCACAGTCCAGCGCTTGGTGAGAAAAATGGGATCGTATCGCCAGATGACCCGCTCGGCTCCCAAAATATCGGAAGCCTGCCGGAAGGTATCCAGCCGGAGGCTCAGTTCCGGTATGCCCGGCTCTAAGGGAGAACCGTATGGGGTCAGCGTAAACTGGAGGGAACAGTCTATCCCCTGGGACAGCGGCAGCGCAGGCAGAAGAGGGGCAGGGTTCTTGCTCCAGAAAACCACGCCGTCCACAGCCCCTTTTGCCAGGGAGAGCTGATGCAGCAGGTGGGGATGGTGGGGGCTGCGGACCATCGCCATCCCTTCCTCCATGCGGCGCAGGAACCAATCGCTGTAAAAGGCCGGAAGATCGGTCCGGCGGCTGGCGCTGAGAATCATGGCAGCGCCTCTTTGGGAAACGGCGAGGGGGAATCCTTCTCAGGCAGCCGGAGCTTTCCCGCATCCTCTTTTTCCTGAAATTCTGTCATACAGGGCCAAAAGCGTTTGGGCATATGAGTCATACGGCAGCGGGGATTTTCTCTGGACTGGATGGAGATAGCCTGATAATACCCCTGCCACAGGCTGCGAAACCACTGTTCTTGTTGGTTTGCCTGGGGCAGTTCC
>CASFXA010000163.1 GCA_949298535.1 uncultured Oscillospiraceae bacterium | reverse complement strand
CCTGGTAACCCCGCATCCGCACCGCGCCGATCTCGGTGATCCGCTCGGTAGCGGCGGAAAGGCCGGTGGTCTCCAGGTCAAAGACGATGTATTCCCCATCCAGAGGCTCCTTGCAGCTGCCAGTGACCACGGGGATCATGTCGTTGACAAAATACCTCTCCACCCCGTAGATCACTTTGAAATCGGGATTGGATTTCCGGGCCTTCGCCTCCGCTCCCATGGCCTCAGGGAACGCCTGGACCACACCGTGGTCGGTGATGGCGATGGCGCTGTGGCCCCACTGGGCCGCCCGGGCCACCAGCTGGGCCGCCGGTGTGACGCCATCCATCATGGACATGGTGGTATGGCAGTGGAGCTCCACCCGTTTGTCCGGTTCGTCGTCGGTCACCTGCTTCTTCTTGACGCTGGTGATGGCCATGGGCTTGATGGTCACGTCCCGGTCATATTTGTCGTAGCTGGCCTCCCCATAGACCACCACAGTGGCGCCTACCTTCAAAGGCTCCAGCGCTTTGGCCTTCTCCTTGTCCTCAAAAATTTTCAGATTGATGGAGCTGGTGTAGTCGGTGATGCTCACTGTCATGATGATCTTGGTACCGTCCCGATTCTCCCGGGAAGATACGTCGAAAATATCTCCCCAGACGGTGACCCGTCCACTTTCGGCATTGACTTCCTTGAGGGCAATGGGGTTGTCCCGGATCTCCCGGCCTGTAACTGCTACAGCGGAGCCCTCCACAAAGGGAAAGCCCTCAAAGCGATTGCCGCGGCTCTTTCTGGGACGGGGCTGAGCGCTCTCCCCTGTCCGCTTGGGGGCGGAGGCGGGACGGGCCGCTGCCGGAGAGGGGGAAGAACGGTTTTCCGAGACAGACTGCGGGGCGTCCAGCTGAGTGACACCGGTGAACTCCACCTTGGCATGAACGCCAAAGTCCCTGGCGATAATGGTGGAAATCTTCTGATCCACCTGCTGTTCCAATAAAAAGGCTGCCCCGCCGTTGCGCAGCTCAATGGAAAAAAGGCCGTCCTTCCAGACAGCCTGCGCGCCGGAGAAAAAGCCGTTGATAGGCTCTCCCTCCTCGATCAATTCCGTTGTGATGTTGGGCAGGTAGCTACCATCCAGCAGCTGGGAATCAAAGCGGGCCTGGATGACAAAATCCCGCAGCCCCAGGGACCGCCTCAGACGGTCCTCCGCCCGGTAAATCTCCTCCTTGGGAATGATTCCCTCCGGTTCCAGCCGGGCCATCATCCTCTCCCGGTCCGCCGACAGGGAAAGCTCCGCCACCGGAGCCTGTTCCAGCACCGGCAGCTTTTCCCCTTCCAGATACCGGGAAAAGATCTCCTCAAAACGCTTCACGCCATCCTCACACTTTCCTTGACCGTTACAGCTGCTCTACCTCCTGGAGCAGCGCCTCCACCAGCTGCTCCGCAGGTACCCGGCGAATCACTTCTCCCTTGCGGAACAGGGTACATTCCGGGTAGCCTCCCGCCACGCCAATATCAGCGTCTTTGGCTTCTCCAGGGCCGTTGACAATGCAGCCCATGACAGCCACTTTGATGTCCTTGGCGCAGCCTTTGAGGGCCTCCTCCACCTGGGTAGCAATGGAAACCAGGTCGATTTTGCACCGGCCGCAGGTGGGGCAGGAAACAAAGCGGGGGCCGCTGCGATCCAGCCCCAGGCTCCGGAGAATATCCCGTCCGGCGGCTACCTCCCGCACCGGGTCCGCCGTCAGGGAAACCCGGATGGTATCCCCGATGCCGTCGCACAGCAGCGAGCCCATGGCGGCGGCGGACTTAATCAGTCCCATCCGCTCAGTGCCCGCTTCGGTCACCCCCAGATGAAGGGGGCAATCCCGCAGCTGAGAGATCATCCGGTAAGCCTGAATGGTCTCATAAACATCGGAGGACTTGATGGCCACCAGATAATCATAGAAATCATATTTTTCCAGCAGCGCGATATTGAGCATAGCGCTCTCCACCAGCGCTTGAGCGGTGGGGCGCTGATATTTCGCCAGAATCTCCTTTTCCAGAGAGCCGGAATTGACCCCGATACGGATGGGTACGCCATTTGCCCGGCAGGCATCCACCACCGCCTTCACCCGGTCTGCGTCGCCGATGTTGCCGGGATTGATCCGCACTTTATCGGCTCCGGCGTAGGCGGACTCAATAGCCAGGCGGTAATTGTACTGAATATCCGCCACCACCGGCATGGGGGACGCTTCTTTGATGGCGGGAATCAGACCCACATCACGGATGCCGGGGATGGCCACCCGGATGATGTCGCAGCCCGCCTCATACAGCTCCTTTGTCTGCCGGACGTTTCCTTCCAGGTCCTCCGGAGCAGCGTTGAGCATGGACTGGACCGCCACCGGAGCGTCCCCGCCTACAAACAGATTTCCGATTTTCAGTTTTCTGGTCTTTTTCCGTTCCATGGGCTTCAAAAGCCTCCTGTTATCAGTTTTGCGATGTCGTTAAAAGTGACCACGGCGATCAGCCCCAGCAGCAGCACCAATCCCGCTCCGTGTACATAAGCCTCGTACCGGGCCGGAATGGGTTTGCGGCGGATGATCTCAATGAGCAGGAAGAAGAGCCGTCCGCCATCCAGCGCCGGGATAGGCAAAAGGTTGAATACGCCGATATTGATGGTGATAAAGGCCACCATCAAAAACAGTGTCTGCAACCCCTGGGAGGAAGCCTCACCGATCACTGCCGCTGTCCCCACAGGGCCGGACAAATCCTTGAGACCAAAACGTCCGGTGACAATATCCATCAGGGAATACCACACCTGTTTGACCACCGAGGAGGTCCAGCCGGCAGCGTAGGTGACGGTGCGGACTGGACTGTTTTCCTCGCCGTAAAAGACAAAATCCAGCTGGATGGTTTCATCCTCCATCGTGAACGGCACCTGGGACAAGCCCACCCGCTGGCCGCTGCCTGATTGGAGACCCTCGGCGTCTCCGTAGCGGATCACTTCCAGATCCATCACGCCGTCCTGGTCCCGGATCATCTGGAAGACCACGTCGTTATAATTGGGGGTGGAATAGCCGTTGACCTTCACAATCCGGTCAAAGGGCTGGAGGTACTCCGAGACAACGGTCCCCTCCTCCACCTTGGCCACCACATTGGTGCCCATCAGGTCCATCTGACTGGCCAGCACCAGCAGAATCGCAAAGCCCAGCACGATATTCATGGCCGCCCCTGCGAACAGGATGATAAAACGCTGCCAGGCAGGTTTGTCACAAAAAGCCCGGCCGTCAGAGGGAAGGGGCCTGCCTTCCTCATCCTC
Organism: uncultured Oscillospiraceae bacterium; assembly: GCA_949298535.1. Classification (GTDB taxonomy): domain Bacteria; phylum Bacillota; class Clostridia; order Oscillospirales; family Ruminococcaceae; genus Angelakisella. Next base: position 10,638 of record CASFXA010000163.1, on the reverse strand, counting down.
CATGCCGTCCTCCCCTTCCATGGCCACATAGCCGCCAATGGGCAGCAGTCGGATGGAATATTCCGTCTCCTTGCCCTGCCAGCCAATAAGCCGGGGCCCCATACCGAAGGAAAATTCATTGACCCGCACGCCAAAGAGCTTCGCAAAGATAAAATGTCCGCACTCATGCAGGGTGATGATGACGCCGAAGGTCAATAAGGTCAAAAGAAAGGTGAGCAAACAATCACGCTCCATTTATAATCAGGATCTTTCCCGCCGCAGAGAAGGCGAGGTATTGCCCCCGCCTTGCCTGTCGTCCCCTTTTGGGAGCCGCCCGACGGGAGCAGTTCCTATTATACACGGGAGATATGAAATTTATATGACTGAAATAAGCGGGAAGAACTTAAAAATCAAAAACATCACCGGGGAAACGAACAGCACGCTGTCAAAGCGGTCCATAACGCCGCCATGGCCCGGCATGATGTTGCCGAAATCCTTGATTCCGTTCTGCCGCTTGATGACCGACGCCGAAAGATCCCCCAGCACACCCAGCAGAGAGAGCGCCGGCGTCACCAGCAGCACCCGCATGAGATCCACCTGCACCAGCTGATCGAAATAGCCCAGAGGCATCAGGGTCGATGAAATTTCCTGAAATAGGAACGCCACCAGCAGATTGCCCAAAATGGCGTTGACCACGCCCCCCACCAGGCCCTCCACTGTCTTTTTGGGGCTGATGGCGGGACACAGCTTATGCTTGCCAAAAAAAGTTCCCACAAAATATCCGCCTGCGTCGCTCCACCAGGCGGAGCCAAACACCATCACCAGGTAAAATACACCCAGCTGAGCAGAAGACCGGTCCCGGATCGTCACCAGACAGTAAAAGGACACCGTCACCAGCAGCGTCATCATCAAACTGTAGGAAAGATCCCGTGCGTCCATCCGGTCATGATGGGCCAGCAGATAGCAAAAGCAAAAAACAGCATAGAGACAGCAGCAGGGAGCAAACAGCTCCAGCAGAGGACCCGCATTGACAAAAATCAGAAAAGCGCTGAAGGCAATGCTCACCGCCGTAAGCGTCCTGTACCGGGTCAGTCCCGCAGCATGAAGCAGTTCCATAACCGCCAGGGCGCAGATGAGGGCCGCCAGGAGATTGACCAGCAGCGTGTCAAAGAAATACAGCACCACCGCCAGTACCGCAAGGCCGATAGCGGCAGACGTCAGTCTTTGCTTCATGGCTCAAACCCCTCCAAACCGTCTGTTTCTGCCGGCATACTCCCAAAGCGCCCAATTGAGATGCTCCGGGGTGAAGTCCGGCCAGAGAACGTGCATAAAAATCAGCTCCGCATAAGCTGCCTGCCACAGCATGAAATTGGACAGGCGCATCTCGCCGCTGGGACGAATAATGAAATCCGGATCCGGCTGTCCCGCGGTGTACAAAGCAGCTGAAAAACGCTCCTCATCAATCTCCTCCGGACGCAGCTCCCCTTTCAGGCAAGCCTCCGCCAGCTGACGGGCCCCCCGCACAATCTCGTCCCGGCCCCCATAATTGAGGGCCACATTGACGGTGATGCCGGTGTTTTCCCTGCTTTCCTGTTCCGCCTGAAGAATGGTCTGACGCAGATCCTCCGGCAGAGGATTTCGGTCCCCTAAAATCAAAAGCCTGGCATTATCATCCTTATGCTGACGCAGCTCTCCCAAGTACCGGCGGAGCAGATCCATCAGCGCATCCACCTCGTCCCTGGGGCGCTTCCAGTTCTCGGTGGAAAAAGCGTACACCGTCACCGCACCGATGCCCAGATCCCGGGCATAGCGGACGATCTTACCGAAGGTTTTGGCCCCTTCCTGATGCCCCATTTTCCGGGGTAATCCCCGTTTGGCGGCCCAGCGGCCATTGCCGTCCATGATGATGCCGATATGTCTGGGCAACAAATCCCGTGCCGGCGGTGTCGATGCGGTTTCGTTCATGGCTCTAGCGGCCTCCTTTTGGCTCTTTACAAGGGATTGCCGGCGGCAGAGACCTCCCGGGTCTGCCACCGGCTGTGGGTTTCTTTATATTGCGATAGGGAAAAAAGCGCAGAAGGATTATACCTCCATAATCTCCTTTTCCTTGTTGGCGGCGATCTTGTCAATTTCCTCACAGAAACGGTCCGTCATCTTCTGAACCTTCTGCTCCGCCGCCTTTTGATCGTCCTCGGTGATCTCGCTGTTTTTCTTCATCGTTTTCATCTTATCGTTGGCATCCCGGCGAATGGAGCGGATCGCCACTTTGGCGTCCTCCCCCTGCTTGCGGATGGATTTGCACAGCTCTTTTCTCCGTTCCTCTGTCAGCTGCGGGAAGGGTACCCGGATCACCATGCCGTCGTTGGAAGGATTGATTCCCAGATCGGAGGCCTGGATCGCCTTCTCAATCGCTTTAAGAACGCTCTTGTCATAGGGCTGGATCACCAGAATACGGGCCTCGGACACCGAGATGGAGGCCAGCTGGTTGATCTTGGTGGGAGTGCCATAATAATCCACCGTGATCCGGTCCAGAATCGCGGGATTGGCCCGACCTGCCCGGATGGAAGCATACTCACTGGTGAGAACGTTGATGGTTTTGGTCATTTTTTCTTCGTAAATTTTGATATCCGGAATCATGCTTCTACCTCCTTCACAATGGTGCCGATGGTTTCTCCGCAGATGGCGCGGTAAATATTTTCAGGGTCTTTGAGACTGAACACCAAAATAGGCATCCGGTTATCCCGGCAGAGGGACGCGGCGGTCATATCCATTACCGACAGCTTTTTATTGAGTACATCGCTGAAGGAAAGAACGTCATATTTCACAGCGTCGCTGTATTTATTGGGGTCCTTGTCATAAACACCGTCCACCATGGTAGCCTTGAAAATGACGTCGGCGTCCACCTCAGCGGCCCGGAGCGCGGCAGTGGTGTCAGTGGAGAAAAAGGGATTGCCGGTGCCGCAGCCGAAGATAACCACCCGGCCTTTTTCCAGGTGGCGCACCGCCCGGTTGCGAATATAGGGTTCAGCAATGGCCTGCATGGTGATGGCAGTCTGCACCCGAACCACCACGCCCAGAGCCTCCAGGGCGTCCGCCAGCGCCAGGCTGTTGATGACAGTGGCCAGCATCCCCATATGGTCGGCCCGGGTCCGGTCCATCTGTCCGCTGGAACGGCCCCTCCAGAAGTTGCCGCCTCCCACGACGATACCTACTTCCACGCCCAGATCGACGCATTTTTTGATGCTCTTACAGATGGTGACAACCGTGTCATAATCGATGCCAAAGCCGTTGGCGCCTGCCAGAGCCTCGCCGCTCAGTTTCAGCACGATTCGTTTATAGCTGGGGACCATGTTCTCAGCTTCCTTTCTGATCTTCATCCTTTTTCAGAGCTTTTCCACAGGAACAAAGCTCTGGCCGTGTACTATTTTAACCGATGGGAGGATTTCTGTAAAGGTCCGGAAGATATTTTCCCCCGTCCTCTTTCCTCCGGGATCAATGTCAGGAAAAGAGCCCAAGCGACCCTTTCCATCCATCCTTTTCCTGGGGTTATTATAGCATCTTTTCCTCCGAATTACCACAAATTTTGTCGCTTTGTCCCATAAAAATGCTTCTTCCTGGTTCCATCCCGGCATTTCTGCTATAATGGTAGCTGCCGGAGGAAGCGAATCGCCTTTGTGCTGGTATCGCTGTTCCATCCCATCTTCTCCTGGAGGCGACTGAAATGAAAGCTGTTCTGGATACACCCCGTTTGCATCTGATCCCGCTGCATCCTGAAAATTCTCCTGTGAAGGAACAGGGGTTTTCTTTGTGTTGGCAGATCTTCCGTCAGGAATCGGGGCTTTTGATGGGAAGGATTCGTCTTGCTTCCCGCCCCGGAGGAGAAGACGGGATCGCTGCGCTGGATGTGGCGCTGGATCCTCCCTTTCGGGAAAATGGATATGCCTCAGAAGGCGCGAGACGCTGCCTGCGCTGGCTGTTTGACACAACGGAGATTCAGGGCGCGGAACTCCTTCTCTCCCCGGAAAACCTCCCTGGGATCCATCTGGCGCAGGGGATCGGGATGGGCCCCTCCCCTTCCTCAGCCGGCGAAACACAGCTGCGCTTTTTTCTCTCCCGCTCTGCGCCCCTTCTTCCCTCCCCTCCTCCCGGGGTGCTGATCCGGGATTATCAGCCTCAATTCTGTCCTGCCATGGCCCGGCTGTTTCATAAAACAGTGCATCAAATCAACGTCAGGGATTACAGCCCCCCTCAACTGGACGCCTGGTCCCCCGCCCCGCCGGATCTGACCCTCTGGAATTCCAGTTTTTTGGCTCACCGAACGCTGGTGGCCCTCTTAGGAGAACAGGTGGTGGGATTTGGGGACATGACGCCGGAGGGGTATCTGGACCGGCTGTATACAGATGCCGCGCATCAGGGAATGGGGATCGCCACCGCCCTGTGTGACCGACTGGAGGCGCCCTTTTGGGGCCGAAGAATCACGGTCCACGCCTCCATCACCGCCCGGCCCTTTTTTGAAAAGCGGGGGTATCGGGTGCTGGCGGAACAGCAGGTTCTCCGCCAGGGACAGCTGCTGACCAATTTTGTCATGGAGCGCCCCGGAACAGCCTGCGGCGTTGGATAACGCCCCCTGGTTTCTTTTTCCTGCCTCTCCAAAGAAGGCTTCCCCGAGAGAAAACGCCCATTCTCTTTTGGGGCGGTCTCATCCTGGGCGGGCAAAGGGCGGGGAGCCGGACGGCAGGGAAAGCGAATCCCGCCGCGGCTTGATCCCTAAAAGGACCCCGTCCATTCTGGGCCCTGATGACCGTCTCTGTTCTCCCTCCCGCCTCTCAGGAGGCCTCCGGGAACAGCCGTTTTCCAGTAAGGAAAGCCCGCGTCACCGGAGATGGAGCCGCTTTTGAAAAACCTTTTTTCTCTGTTGACCAGGATCAGCATTTCCATTGTAAAAAAGCAAGGAGCGCGGCTCTCCCCAAAAGGGAAAACCGCGCTCTCGTCATTTGATTGCCTGTGATGGATCCGTTCTCCGGCAGAATCAACCGGCGTTGGAAGCCGCGATCTTTACCTTGCTGAACAGCTCGGAAATGATCTTTCTGGTGTTCTCATCATAGGTGAACACCTCGTCGTTGGGGTTGTCGCTCCGGGGCAGATAGGCGCTGATACCCTCATAGTCGCCCCCTTCTCCCGACAGCTCCTCCATTACTTCCTTGTTGGGAGAGGTGTAGCCCACATAGCTGGAATTGTCCAAAGCGCCCTCATAGCTGGAAACATAGTTGATAAAAGCGTGGGCCAGGTCGGGATTCTCAGCATTTTTGGGAATCACCATGGCATCGGACCAGAGATTGGTGCCGCTCTCCGGCATAAAGAAGCCCATCTGGGGGTTTTCGCTCATGACATAGGCGGCGTCTCCGGAATAAATCAGCCCCAAAGCCTTCCGGCCCTGGGCCATGGAATCGATGATCTCATCGGTGACGATCTCCGGCTCCATGGTGTTGACACATTGAAGCAGCCAGTTGTAAGCCGCATCCAGCTCCGCCTGATCGCTGGTGTTCATGGAATAGCCCAAAGCCTTGAGGGCCATCATGAAAGAATCCCGCTCAGAGTCATAAAGATAGATGTCTCCCTTGTACTTTTCATCCAGGAAAATATTGAAGCCCTCCGCTTCCAGATCCTCCAGGCTCACCTTCTCGGTATCATAGACAATGCCCACGGTGCCCCAAAAATAGGGCACGGAATAATCGTTGTTGGGATCATAGGGCAGGCCCTTGACATCCTCCACCAGCAGATCCATGCAATCCAGCTTGGATTTGTCCAGGGGCTGGAGCATATCCTCCTGCATCAGCCGCTCGATCATGTAGTCGCTGGGCACCAGAATGTCATAAACCTCTCCATTGGCCACCTTAATGTACATCTGCTCGTTGGAATCAAAAATGTCCATCACTACCCGGGCCCCAGTGGCCGCCTCGAAATTGGCGATCAGGTTTTCACCGGTGTACTCCCCCCAGTTATAAACCCGGAGGGTCTGCCCGGCAAACTCTCCCTCGCTGCTTGCCCCGGAGGAGCCTCCGCATCCAGCGGAAAGTGCGGCCAGGGCCAGAGCCATGACCAACGCGCAAAATTTTTTCATTTCTTTTTCTCCCTTCTTGCTTTTAAGAGTGATTCCAAATTGATAGCCACAAGCACCAGCGTAATCAGCAGCACCACCAGGGTTGACATGGCGTTGATGCTGGGATTGACCCGCTTGCTCATGGTATATACCATAATGCTCAGGTTCTTGACGCCGCCGCCCGTGACGAAATAGGAAATGATAAAATCGTCAAAGGACATGGTGAAAGCGATCAGCGCGCCGGAAACAATTCCCGGCATCAGCTGAGGCACCAGCACCTGAAACAGTGACTGCCAGGGAGTGGCTCCCAGGTCCATGGCGGCGTCGGCCAGGTTGGGATCCAGGGCCCGAAGGCGGGGCATCACGCTGAGGATCACATAGGGGATGCAAAAGGCGATGTGGGCCAACAGCATCGTTACAAAGCCCCGTTCGATGCGCAGTGTGATAAACAAGAGCATCAGGCCGATGGCGGTGACAATCTCCGGGTTCATGATGGGAAAATCATTCAGCTGCAAAATCAGCCGCCGTACCAGACGCCGGGATTTGGACAATCCAATGGCGGTGATGGTGCCTACAAAGGTGGAGATCGCCGTGGCCAGCACCGCAATCACGATCGTGGTATACAACGACTCCATCATATCCCGGTTCTGAAACATCCGCTCATACCACATAATGCTGAACCCGCTGAAGCTGGTAAGGGATTTGCTGTCGTTAAAGGAGAAGACGATCATAAAGAGGATGGGCAGATAGAAGAACAGCAGCGTCAGCCCCATCAGAGCTTTGCCCACAGGTCGCTTTTGTTTTTTCACAGCCGCTCCTCCTCTCCTCCGCCGCTGCGGTCCAGCCGCCGGACGGCGTACATACTCAGCATCATTACCGCCACCATAATCAGGGAAATGGCGCTGCCGAAGTTCCATTCGCCTACGGTGATAAACTGATTTTCAATGACGTTGCCGATGAGGAAGTACTGCCCGCCCCCCAACAGCTTGGGAATGAAGAAAGAGCTGACCGCCGGCAGAAAGACCAGCGTAATGCCGCTGACCACTCCCGGCAGGGACAGGGGAAACACCACCCGCCAAAAGGTCTGAAACCGGTCTGCTCCCAGGTCAGCGCTGGCCTCCAGCAGGGAATGATCCAGCTTGCACAGGGAGGTGTTGATCTGCAAAATCATAAAGGGGATAAAATTATACACCATCCCCAGCAGCACCGCCCCCTCGGTGTACAGCAGCTTGGGTTCTCCAAAGCCCAAAAGGCCCAGCAGTCTCTGGAGGATGCCCCCGTCGGAAAGCAGCCCGATCCAGGCGTAAGTGCGCACCAGCATATTGATCCACATGGGCAGGGTGATGGCCAGAATCAGAATATTCCGCACCCGGTCGCTGCTGCGGGCGATGAAATAGGCCACCGGATACCCCAGCACCCCGCAGATGAGGGTGGTTTTAAAGGCGATGACCAGGGAGCGCCACAGCACCAGCAAAAAGTCCGAATCGGTGAAAAATTTGGCAAAATGCTCCAGGGTAAAGGAAAACTGGATAAACTCGTTGCCTGGCTTGGTAAAAGCATACAGCACAATCAGCAGCATCGGCAGCAGGATCATCAGCGCTGCCCAGACGATATAGGGAATGGCAAGCTGAGAAAACTTTTTCATTCAGAACACCATCTTTTCCATCACATGAATGTCCTCGGGGAAGAAGGTCAGCCCCACTTCCTTGCCCTCCTCCACATAATCGGTGGTGTGGATCTTAAATTCCCGGCCTGTGGTGGAGAAGGTGATGTTATATACCCCTTCCCGGATATTTTCATCATCAAAATCGTAATCCACCGAGATGTCCACCGACTCGTTCTCGTCAGTCAGCTTCCAGCCCTGGGCATTGGCCCAGGTTTTCAGGTCGGTATCCAGAGCCACAGACTCCTTGATCTCATCCACCGCCTTGAAGAAATTGAAAGCCATCACCGCTTCGTTGGCTTTTTCATTGCGGACAAAGGGCTGATTGACCACAAAGATGGTCCGCTGCACCGAAGTGCCGGCAGAAGTGGAGAAGGTGACGGGATAACTGCCCAGCTTTTTCTCCAGCTGACAGTCGATGCGGCTGATGGAGATGTATTCGTCCGTCTCCGGGTTCCACGCCTGGGCGTCGGACCGGGCGACGATCTCCTTTTCATCCAGCTGATCCAGGTCTTCAATATCCACATAAAAGTCGTTGGCGCTGATCTTTTCCTTACCGTTCTGGGAAGTGACGTCCCGGCTGCCGATGACGTGCATCTTGACGGTGACGGTAGTGCCGGGAACCGTCTCCACGATCACCTCATAATGGACTCCCTTGAACAGCACACTGAGGACTTCACCGGTGAGTTTTCCCTTGTCCGGAGCCACAATATCAATATCCTCCGGGCGGATGACCACATCCACCTTTTCGTTGGGACGGAAGCCGTGGTCCACACAGTCGAAGGTGATGTCGTCAAAACGGACCTTATAGTCCTCCACCATCACCGCCGGCAGAATATTGCTCTCGCCGATAAAGTTGGCCACATAGCGGTTGGCGGGCTCGTTGTAGATCTCCAGGGGGGTGCCCACCTGGCAGATCTCTCCGTCCTTCATCACCACAATCTTGTCGGACATGGTGAGGGCTTCCTCCTGATCGTGGGTGACATACACGAAGGTGATTCCCACCTCCTGCTGGATCCGCTTGAGTTCATACTGCATCTCCTTGCGCAGTTTCAGATCCAGGGCCCCCAGAGGTTCGTCCAGCAGCAGCACCTTGGGCTCGTTGACCAATGCCCGGGCGATGGCTACCCGCTGCTGCTGACCGCCGGAGAGGAGGGTGACATTCTTATCCTCATAGCCTTCCATGCCAATGAGCTTGAGCATCTTCATCACTTTCTGCTGGATGACATCCTTGCTCATCTTTTTGATCTTCAGGCCGAAGGCGATATTCTGATACACATTCATATGAGGAAACAAGGCGTATTTCTGGAAGACCGTGTTCAGCTCCCGTTTATAAGGCGGGACGCCTGCAATATCCTCACCGTCAAAGATCACCTGGCCCTCTGTCGCCTCCAAAAAACCGCCCAGGATCCGCAGCAATGTAGTTTTGCCGCAGCCGCTGGGCCCCAGCAGGGTGACAAATTCATTTTCACAGATGTCCAGATTGATCCCCTTGAGGACAATCTGACCGTCAAACTCCTTGACGATATTGCGGAACTGAATCAGCTTTTTTGGCTCCATGGTTGCTCCTCCTCCTCAAAAAATCGGCGGCGTGGTGATCCAGAGAATCTTCGCGTCGCTGCTGCCGGTATTGGTCAGGTAGTGGCCGGTTCTGCCATTGAGATAAAAGGTCTCCCGGGGGCGCAGGCGGTATTTTTTATTTCCCCGCACCAGGGTGGGGCTGCCCTGAAGCACATAGCCCAGCTCCTCCCCCCCATGGCTTTTCATCTCCATGCTTTTGCACCCGGGATGGAGGGTCAGAAGAATTGGCTCCATCTCGTTTTTCTGAGCGTTGGGAACGATCCATTGGATGGTGTAGGGCTCCCGCTCGTCCACAAAATAGTCCTGCTCCGAAAAGACGATCTGCTCCTCCTCTTCCGTTTGAAAAAAGGAAGACAGGTCGGTGCCCAAGGCCTCCAGAATATCCTCCAGGGTGGAAATACTGGGGCTGGTGAGGTCCCGCTCCAGCTGGGATAAAAAGCCCTTGGTCAATTCGCTTCGGGAGGCAAGCTCCTCCAGCGTCAGACCATTGGCCAGGCGCAGCTCCCGGATCTTTTTGCCGATGTCCACAATGCCCCTCCCTTGTTTTGTGTCAGTAAACTTTCTGTTTGAATTCACGAAACAAGGATATTATATCGTTTTTATTGCAAAAATCAACACCTTTTTCTCGATATTGGGAAATTTTACTGGAAAAACATAAAACACAGCCCCTTTTGAGCCTGTAACGGCTCTCTGAGACTGTGTTTCTCTCTTTTTCTCCGTTTTGAACCCCTGAATAAAATCCGGGGAAAAGGTCAAACTTCCTCCTTCGCCTGCTGCACCAGCCACTGGAACAGCTTTCCGAAAACGGGATATTTGACATACAGACACTCCGGATGCCACTGAACCGCCAGCATCCTTCTGTTCTCCGACTCCAGCGCCTCCACTACGCCGTCGCTGGCCCGTCCGGTGGCCTTCAGGCCTTTGCCCAGAACCCGGGCCGCCTGATGGTGGAACGTATTGACCATCACCCGCTCGCTCCCCAACACCTGAGCCGCCAGGCTTCCTGCATCCAGATTGACCCAATGGGTCAGCTCGCTGCGGATGTCGTAGCTTTGGCAATGGCTGATGCTGTGTTCAATCTGACTGGGAATATCCTGCCACAGATTCCCTCCCAGCGCCACATTCAGCACCTGGAGCCCCCGGCAAATCCCTAAAATGGGGCGGCCCCGGCGCGCCATCTCCTGAATTAAAGCGAATTCAAACTCATCATTGTCCTGGTGCATCTCCGTGACCTGCCGTACCGGCTCCTCCTCATAAAGAAGCGGATTGACATCCGCACCGCCAGGCAGCAAAAGGCCGTCGATGCTGGCCGCAT
>CASFXA010000162.1 GCA_949298535.1 uncultured Oscillospiraceae bacterium | reverse complement strand
GCGATCTGATAGCAGTACCCGCCATACTGCCTTTGGCTCTCCAATAAAGCTCTGGGGTTCCGCTCCCAATAAAGCGCGACGATCTGGCGTTCCTTCATTCTGCCACCCCCTTCATCCCTATCAGACGGGAAAAAATGGATTTGGTTACTGCGTTGAAGAACATAAAAATCAAAAAGGGGCTTTGCAACTGGGTACGGTTTGCAGGCTCCTTTCCTCTGGGATTGTGTTTTCAGCTTCCCTGGCGCAAAAAGGAGGGGCAGGGAGCTCTTTCCGCTTCCCACAGCCCTTTCACCACATTTCCGGCGGGCGCTTGGGAACAAACTGGGGCGTCGGCTGAGGCTGCTCCTCCACCACAGGGCCACGGGCCTCCGCCTGGAGGAAGAAACGATAGATGGGGGCCAGACGGCGAAAGCCCTCCGCCACATAATCCGCCAACCGATCCGAAAACAGCAGCTGAAAATCAAAACAGTCCTGATTGAAGCTCATCGTTTTCCGGTCCAGCCAGTCCCGTTTTTCCTCCGGCTGGGCAGGGTATTTGCTCCGTTTGTAGCTCTCCCCTTCCAGCTGGAAGCTCCCTTCCTTCCAGGCTTTCCTTGCTTCCAGATAAACCGGATCATCCCGAAGAACCATCTCCCGGATGGCAGCCATGGTATCCGCTCCCGCCTGATAATAGCCGCAGCCAAAATCAAACCGGTCCGGGCGGATTTCAAAATAAAAGGCGGGAGGCCCTTCCCACAATTTCTTATCCCGCAGGAAAACGCACCACATCACCTCCCGGTAAAGGGATTTGTCATGGGTGTAGCGGTTATCCCGCCGGACTCTGCTGATGCTTCGCCCCTGACGGGGGTCCACAATCAGTTGGGAATCGATGGCCAGGACGGTGGGGCCCAGGGCCGTCGTCAGCTGAATCATCGGCTCCAGCACCAAAGCGCGATATTCCTTTTTATGGGCTTCAAACCACTCCTTGCTGTTGCGCAGCCGGTTCTCCACCAAAAATTCCAGGGACTTTTGAGAAAATGCCATGGATGACTCCTCCTGCTCTGCCGCAGACGCGGAAAGGGGACGGCCTTGACCGCCCCCTGATGGTTCATTGGATTATTTGCTGGAATAGCGGGTATAGGTGACAAAGCCGTCATACAGCTTGCCCAGGTAGGCGAAGGACTCCCCGGTGCCTACCGCCACCGCCTCCACAGGGTTCTCCGCCAGACGCGCGGTGATGCGGATGCGGCTGCTGATGAGCTTGTCCAGTCCTCCCAGCATGGCGCCGCCGCCGGTCATAATCAGACCGTTCTGCTGAATGTCCGCCACCAGCTCCGGCGGGGTTTGCTCCAGCACCGACTGGAGGGCCAGAATAATGTGCTCCACATCCGCCCGGAGCGGCTCCACCAGCTCGCTGTTGGTGATGGTGATCCGCTGGGGCAGACCAGTGACCAGGTTGCGGCCCTTCACCTCATACTCCACCGGCTCCACACCCTCCATCCAGACGGTAGCGATGTCCCGCTTGATCCGGTCGGCGGTGTTGTCGCCAATGAGGACGTTGTAGGTGCTGCGAATATGCTTGATGATGGTGGAATTGAGTTTGTTCCCCGCCATCTTCAGGGAGGTTTTGCAGACGATACCGTTGAGGGAAAGCACCGCAATGTCGCTGGTGCCTCCGCCGATGTCCAGGATCGCCACGCCGCCGGGAACGGTGATGTCCACCCCCGCGCCAATGGCTGCCGCCACCGGCTCCTCAATGAGAAACACATTCCGGGCTCCGGCGGAAATCATCGTGTCGATAACCGCCCGGGATTCCACCTCGGTAATGGCTGAGGGAACGCAGACGCAAACCCGGGGCTTAAAAAACTTGCTGGGATTGATCTTCTTAAAAAATTCCTTGAGCATCTGCTCGGTGACCTCATAGTCAGAGATGACGCCCTCCTCCAGGGGACGAACCACCCGGATGCGGTCAGAGGTTTTGCCCAGCATCTGGCAGGCGGCGTCTCCCACCGCCAGCACCTTGTTGTTGCTGTCCAGAGCCACGATGGAGGGCTCCTTGAGGACGATTCCCTTGCCGTTGACGTAAATAATGGTGGTGGCTGTTCCCAGATCGATGCCAATATCGTTACTGAACACGATAATTACCCCTTCATTCTGGATTTCACATCTATAAGACCCTTTGGTCTCTGAGTCCGGAAAATCTTCCGGTTCGACAAAATACGATTTTCTGCCTGTGACTGATGTAAATTGTACCATGAACCAGGCGGCTTTGTCAAAAGCAAATCGCCGGGAAACACCGGCTTTTGGGGCAGCTTTGAGGGAATATTATGACTAATTTGTGAATCTTTTTCTGATCCCTCCCCGCGGTTCACACCAGCGCTTCCTCATCCCACTCCGTATCCTCCTGGCAACGGCGCAGCAGCACCAGCCCTGTCACCAGGCTGGCTCCCGCCTGCTCCAACAGCATGGAACATTCCCGCATTGTCTCTCCTGTGGTACAGATGTCGTCCAGCAACAGGACCCGTTTTCCATCCAACCTGTTTTCCGTGGAGAGACGGCAGCCGCCCTTTCTCTTTCTTCTCAGGCTTCCGGGCAGCTCATGCTGGGTCAGAATATCCCGCTTTTCCAGAAAACCGTGCAGGAGCGGCAAACCCAGCTCCTTCGCCACAATTCTGGCCAACTCCTCCGCCTGATTGTATCCTCTTTGCTGCTGCCTCTGTACAGGCATTGGAACAAAGGCGACTCCGTCAAAAGAATCCTGCAAACCCTGGTTCCTTAACAGCTTTACCAGCTCCAGGGCGAAGTATTCCAGGGAGGTCAAATCCCCTTGAAACTTGATTCTTGCAACGCTTTTCCGGCTGTCCGGACCATCCCGGAACAAGGTGAACACCGTCAGCGGGCCCAGGGCGGAAGACTGCTCTTCCGGCGGCAGAAAATACCGGCGCAGGCAGCCGGAACAATATCTTTTCCCCGACTCCACCACACAGCCGCACAGCAAACAGCGGGGCGGGAAGAACAGATCCAACACCCATTCCTTCCACAGCAACAGGCTCCCCTCCTTCTGCTTGGTTCAGGTTCTTTCCCGGGGCAAACCCCTTCCGAAACCTTCTTTAACGAAACTCAAACAGTTTTGCCACCGGAACCTCCAAAACCTTGGCAATGCTGAAAATCACATCCAGGGATACGGCGCAGTCATTGTTTTCAATCCGGGACATATGGGTACGGCTGATGTCAATGCGATCCGCCAGCTGCATCTGGGACAAACCCCGTTCCTTCCGATAGTAGGCGATATTCAGTCCCAGTTTTCGATATTCTTCAAAGTGTTTGCGTTCCATAGGCCATTTCCTCCATAGATATAGCTTATGGAATTTTTGCGTCCAATACGACAACGTATAATGGCAATAATGTTATATTCCAAGTTGCATTATTAGTATTATAAGTGATATTTTTTCTTTTGTTTTCCCCGATTTTCCCATCTGTTCTCGAAAACCGGCAGATCTCCTGGCAGGCCGTCCCCACCGAGTCCCAAAACAGAGGTCCTGGCCAAGGTTCAGCGCCTTACTTTCTCTTGGCAAACGCCAATCTGCTGTCTGTCTGACGCCGTTGACCGCCGCGATTTCTTCTCCACGCTGACTCTTTGCAGACTCTCAAAATTGGAGGCTTCCAGGGCAGGATGGGAAACGCCTGTACCCTATCCCCGTCCGGAAGAACCGTTTCGTTCCGGCTTGCTGATGGTTCAATTACATCATAGCAGCTTCCGCCAAATTTGCCATCCATACCACAGCTTTCAGGAAGCCCTTTTTGTATCCCTTTTCTCTTTCAGGATCGGCGTTTGAGAGCGTCTTCAAGGAAACTGCCTACAGCGCTCAAAAACAGTTCTCTTTTTCCTTGGCAACAAGTCCTACCAGGTTCTTAAAAGGGCGCCTTATTTTTTCTGTCCGGGACAGAAGGGCAGCGGTCAAAACGAAGTTCAGCCCCCAAAATTTTTTGCTGATACAAAAATCCCTGAGGCGCCGCCGTCATCTCCGGCAGTGCCCCAGGGACCCTTCTTCCATGATTCATCCAATACAGCGGATCAAACCTCTCCCCGCTCCCGGCGAAGCGCCCACAGCCTGTTGGTCAGCGCTGCAAAGTCCGCCAGCGTCAGTTCCTCCGCCCGGGCGTTTTCCCGCAGCTGCGCTTGGATCAACAATTCCCTCACCGTCTCTTTTTCCAATCCCAGAGCTGCGGAAAGAGTATTGAGGATCGTCTTGCGCCGCTGACCGAAAGCCCCGCGCACCACAGTGAAAAACAGCTTTTCATCCTGCACCTCCACCGGCGGTTCCTTATTGACATCCAGACGGATTACAGCGGAATCCACCTCCGGAGAGGGAAGGAAGGATCCTCTGGAGACAGGAAACAGCATCCGGGGAGTGCTGTAGTAATGGACCGCCGCGGTGATGGCCCCTGCCTGCCTGGAACCGGGCTTGGCACAGATGCGCTGAGCCGCCTCCTTCTGCACCATAACAGTGATGGACCGGATTGGCAGACGCTGTTCCAGCAGGGCCATCAGAATGGGGGATGTGATATAATAAGGAAGATTGGCGCAAACCACCACCTCCATGCCTGGAAACTCCTCCCGGATCAGACGGGGCAGGTCCACCTTCAGCACATCTTCATTGACGATTTTGATGTTATCAAATTCTCCCAGAGTCTCGTCCAGAATGGGCAGCAAGCGGCTGTCGATCTCGATGCAGACCACCTTTTTCGCCCGCCGGGCCAGCTCCGCTGTCAGCACCCCCACACCGGCGCCAATCTCGATGACGCCCCCCTCGGGGACAGCCCCTCCCTGCTCCGCAATTCTGGGGCAGACTGAAGGATTGACGATAAAATTCTGGCCCAGTGCTTTGGAAAAGGTAAATCCGTTGCGCTCCATGATCTCCTTGATTACAGAACGATTGGTTAACGGCTCCAAAGGTATTCCCCCCTCTTGCTGGAAAGCATCTGCCCGCAGCTGCTGTTGTTCCCGATTCTGCTGCAAAAAGCGATAAAAAAATCGGGGCAAAGCGAACCTTGCTCCGATGGGACGCACACGAACGCTCTGACTTTCTTTGGACGCGTGCCGCAGGTTTTGGTAAAAGAAAAAAGCCTGGAGCGCGAATTGGCTCCAGGCCTCTGCCTGGTGGTGCGCGCGGAGGGACTCGAACCCCCGACCTACTGATTCGTAGTCAGTCACTCTATCCAGCTGAGCTACGCACGCATATCAAAAAGACAGCTTCATTATATTAGCACACTTTTCCCCTTTCGTCAACAGATTTTCCAAAAAATATTTCCCGAAATCTCTGGTTTTCCCGGGAGAAACAAGATATACTGTACAGGAATATCACCAGCTTTTCACCATGGAGGAACAGATGGACAACCGTTACTATTTCCAGCACCTGACCAAAGGACAGCAGGCGGTTTATTACACTATGGCGGAGGGGCTCTCCTCCCTCGCTCTCTCCTTTTCCGTACCGCGGATGGAGATGGCGGAGCTGAACGATCTCCTGTTCCGTCTGCGTCTGGATCATCCGGAAATTTTTTATGTCACCGGCTTCTCCTGCCGCGTTCATCCCGACGCTTCCAGCATGACCATGCTGCCGGAGTATCTCTTTGAGCGAAACAAGATTCAGGAACATCAGAAAGCCCTCGCCAGCCGGGTACGGCGGCTGACAGAACCGATGCGAAACGCTTCGGAGGAGGAAAAGGAGCGGTATGTCCACGATTTCATCTGCCGCAGCGTCCGCTATGACAAGCTGAAAAAGCCCTATTCCCATGAGATCATCGGGCCTTTGGGTCAGGGCGTCGGGGTCTGTGAAGGGATTGCGAAAACGGTCAAGCTCCTCTGCGATGCTCTGGGGCTTTGGTGCATCGTCGCCGTCTCAGATGCCGCCCCGGACAAAGGGATCAAATATCGCCACGCCTGGAACGTTCTTCGGCTGAAGGGAAATTACTACCACCTGGACGCTACCTTCGACGGCAGCCTTTCCAAAGAAGATCTGCTGCGATATGATTATTTTAACCTGGACGACCACTGGATTTTTCGGGATCACCAGCCGGTCATCTATCCTGTTCCAGCCTGTACCGACAGTGCCCAAAGCTATTACCGCAGCCGGAAGCTGTCCTTCACCAAAGAGGACGAACTGTGCAAACGTGCTGCTCAGGCGATTCGCAAAGGACTTCCTCTGGCGGTACATTGGCGAGGCGGCTTTCTCACCAAAGAGGTATTGGTCCGGCTCATGGAGCAGCTGGAGCAGGCTGCCCAGCAAAAAGGCCGTCATGTTCAGCTGTCCCTGAACTGGCCCCAGGCTGTGCTTTGTCTGCGTTTCCCTCAAACCGCACCCCAGCAAACCCTTATTACTGAGGAGGCAAACGAGGGCGAGCAGGATCATGAAAGCTCCTCTTCCGAGCATCATGCCTTAGGCTGCTGACGGACGCTCCGGGAGCAGCTCAATCTTGACTTTTTCCCTCCGGTATTGTAAACTTAGTGACAATGGATTTTTCAAATTCACATGGAATCTTATGCCGCTATGGTGGAATTGGCAGACACAAGGGACTTAAAATCCCTCGGAAGAAATTCCGTACCGGTTCGACCCCGGTTAGCGGCACCAGGCAAGGGCCTGGAGCCAAGTCGCGCTCCAGGCTCTTTCCTTTGCTCCAGATTGGCGCCCGCGTCCCGGCCTATCTGAAGTGAGTTGTGAAGAAGTAAAGATTGCCATTTCCCGGGTACTGTGATACAATGAATGTAAATTTGAGCCGGAAGGGTGACGCCCAATGCAGAAGGTCGTTTATATCAGCAACAGCCGTGACTTTAAAGAGCAGAATGACATCAATGAGAACAAATATCTCAAGCGGATCAACAAGCTCCTGGAGGAGGGTTGGGTCATTTCACAGATGAATACGCAGACTGTGGATGTAGACCCCAAGCTGGAAAACTACCTTCACAAGGAAACCCTTGTATCCTTTGTAATTTTGGAAAAACCCGAATAACCCACCGCCAAATCGCGCTCCGGCCCTTTTCTTTTGTCCAGAATTCGCGCCCGCATCCCAGCCGATCTAAACTGACCGCCTATCCCAGGCAAGGGCCTGGAGCCAAGTCGCGCTCCGGCTCTTTTCTTTTGTCCGAGACTGCGGCCCGCCTCCAAAGAGATTGGAATTGTTCGCCACCGGTTGGAGAGAGATTTCGCCATCTTCTTTATTTCACCAATCCCCTGCCATTCAGACAGCAGCCCCCACCGACTGCGCAATGGAAATACACTGCGTAATCGGTGGGGGCGATTTCATAAAACTACTCTGTTGTTCCAAGATGCTATTCCACCACAGAAATTTTCGGACTATTTATTTTCCTGAAAAAGAATATAATTTTTTGAAAACTGGCTGGGCATAAAAATACGATCTCGCACCATAATTGCAGCGCCCATAATTCCAGCCTGTTCCCCCAAGGAACTGCATTTGATCTGCAGGTTTCTGGTGGCCAAAGCTGTGGAGCAGCGATAGATCTTTTCCCGAATACCGGTAAAGAGCAGATCTCCTAAATTAATCAAACCTCCTCCAAAAACCACCATGGAAGGATTGTAGAAGTTCACCAGCTTCGCCATCACCTCTCCGATATACAGCCCTGTCTGATAAACAAATTCCTTGCAGGCAACATCCTGCGCCAGAATTCCGGCGCCAAGTGTCCGACAGGTGATCGGGTCGTTTTTGGAAAGGCAGGCGGTCAAAAAATCGGATCTTCCATTTTGCGCCATCCACTGGAGCCTTTTTTGAATAGCGGCTCCTCCCGCGAGATTTTCCAGGCAGCCCCTGTTTCCACAGGAGCAGAGATCGTTGTTTCCTTCAATACTGATGTGGCCAATATCTCCCGCGCAGCCTGACGCGCCTCTGTAGATCTTTCCCTTGGAAAAAATGCCGCATCCAATGCCGGTGCCCAGCTTGACAAACAAAAAGTTTCCATCCGTGTTGGCACATTCCACTTCGTATTCCGCCATTGCCATGATGTTGACATCATTATCCACAAAAGCTGGTTTTCCAAAGGCTTCTTCAAAGGTCTCTTTAATGGGATAATTTCCCCATCCACCGTGCATCAGCGGAGGCTGAGACGGCCTGCCTGTGGCAAACTCAATGGGCGCCGGTATCCCCACGCCGATACCAAAAACTTTTGCCATGGGGATATGATTGCGGCTAAGCAAACTTTTGGCCGTAGTAATCGCCTGATGGAGGATCACATGAGGCCCCTGGTTTACGTCCACATCCTCCTGGAACGACACCGCCAGCGGCGCACCCACCAGATTGCAAACCGCCACATTCAGGCTGGTGGCTCCCACATCCACACTGACCACACACCCGCAATCAGCATTAAAATAAATACAATGGGCGTTTTTTCTTCCTCTGGAAAATCCGCTTCCCTCCAGCACCAAATTCTCCTTGAGCAATGTATCCACATGATGAGAAATGGTAGATTTGGAAAAGCCTGTGAGCCTGGCCAATTCGGAGCGGGTTGTACCTTCTCCGGAAAGTCGAATCACAATATCCAGCACTTCGGAAACCGTTAAAATATCTGCCATATTATAGTAGTGGTCCAGGACGTTGTTGTTCAAATTCGTTCACCTCAGATGTCAAAAAATCCCTTCCTCATTTAAGATAACACCGATAGGGGAAAAAAGCAAATGAAGAGACTTTGGCACCATATTACTGCATTTTTCTTTTTTCCATCGACTCATCCGCTTCTGGTATGATCTGATCGGCTCTTGTTTTTGGGAGCAACATTCAGAGCGTCAACAGAAAACAGCAGCCGGGAAAATTTCCCGGCTGCTTCCCTTTGATCTACACCCGGACCCAGCGATGCTCTCGGCTGCTTTCCATAATCGCTTCACACAGCCGTGCCTCCTGCAATCCGTCGGCGAAAGTGGGAAACTCCGGCTCCCCAGCGCAACTGGTTCCGCCCCGGGCGAGGTAGCTGTACACCTGCTCAAACAGCTGTTTGGAGGTATCCGGGAAACCTTCCGCGTGCCCGCCAGGATAGGAAGCAAATTTTCTCACTGCGCTGTCAAGAAGTCCGGGATCCTTAATCATCTCCTCGTTGCACAGGTCCCGATGTCCAATCCACAAGCGGTTTGGTTGCTCTGAATTCCATGCCAAAGAGCTTTCGGCGCCGTCTGCCTCAAATTGCAGATGATTTTTCCTTCCGGCAGAGATCTGGCTGATGGTGAGGCTGCCCCGGATTCCATTTTCCATACGGAACAGAATGACAGCAAAATCCTCTGTGTCAATCTCAATTTCCTCATAGTCCGAGGAATCGTCTTCTGAAGTTTGGAAGGTCAGACGCTGGGCGCGGCTCTTCTTCCGCACAGGCAAAAAGGTGGAAAGATCCGCGCAAAGTTCCGTCACTTTGGCGCCGATGACAAAGCTGGCCATATCAAACCAGTGGGATCCAATATCCGCCACCGCTCTGGAAGGTCCGGATACTTTGGAATCCAATCTCCAGGAGTAATCCGTATCATAAAGGAGCCAGTCCTGAAGATAAGAGCCATGGTAGGCATACAGCTTTCCCAATTTTCCAGACCTCACCATCTCTCGGGCTTGCTGTACCAACGGATAGTATCGCAGGTTGAAGGAAGTGACTCCCACCAATCCTCTCTCCCGTGCCAAAGCGACCAATTCTTCCGCCTGACTGGAGGAAATCGCCAGGGGTTTTTCACAAACCACGTGCTTTCCTGCCTCCAGCGCCCCCTTGGCAATTTCATAATGGAGATAATTGGGCGTGCAGATATGGACCACGTCAATCTCCGGATCTTTCAGCAACTGTCTGTAATCGGAGTACGTCTTTGGAATATGGAATTTTTCAGCGCAGCTGCGAGCCAATTCCTGGTTGGTATCCGCAACAGCTACAACCTGTGACAAACCGGTTCTCAAAAGCGCTTCAATATGAGCAGGGCCGATAAATCCTAGACCGATAACGCCTGTTTTCATCATAATTATCCCACCTGATCTTCTATGTTTCGACGATGTTGTAGGTTGTCCATTGTCAGTTGAAAAATTTTTTCATTGCTTCCATGCACCGGAAACAGGCTTCATCCGACCCCATCTCCCACAGCTCTTCATTCAGCAGCTCCAGGCAGCAATAACCATCAAAGCCTTGATCCTCCTCCAGCCAACGAAGCCATTCCCTGAGGGGCAATACTCCTTCTCCCGGGAGAATACGAACGCTGTCGTCCATGGTTTCCACCTGATAACCTTGCGGGAGATCGCAAAAATGGATATTGAGCAGCCGGGACATATCAAAGGTTTTAAACTGATCCACGGTATAGCCGTGCTTGATGTACCAGAAAAAGTCGATGCAGAAAAATACGTTGGGATGGTCCGCTCCATAAACCAATTTCATACAGCGGTCCATCTTTCCATCCTCCAAGGCCACCTTCATCTGATAGCGGGCAGCCAAATCTCCCGCCCGCCGAAGGTTGGCAACGGCTTGTTCCTCATATCCGTCATAATGAAACTTATCGTCGTCGCTGCCTAAATTGATGAATTCACAGCCCATCACCGAGCAAAGGCGCAGCTGCGCTTCCAGCGAGCGAAAATAAATCTCCGCTTCCGCTCCTCTGGCGTAAATGATTCCCACATCCGTAGGCGCCATTCCAATAGCGGATACAGCCCGCAGACCGTGGCGGTCCAACAGCTCCCGCATTTGTTCAGGGGTGTGGTTTTCCAAATAGCGGTTGACTGTGGGGAAAGCCAGCTCCACCAAAGAAAACCCGGCTTTTTCATAGGATGCCACATCTTCTTCCATCGTCTTGGGCAGGGTTGTGATTTGTCCCATAGATAGTTTCACGGTCTTCTTCCCCTTCCTACAGATTCTGATATTTGTAACAACTTACCTGATGGTCTTTTTCCCAAGGCAGCAATTCTGGCTGACCCTGTCCGCACCGCTGAGAAAAATAAGGGCATCTGTCACAGAAACAGCAATGCTCCTGCTCCAGCGGAAGATTCTTATTTTCCTCCACGGCAGAATCCTCCTGCCACTTCTCTTCAGGCGAAGCGATGGGGATGGATTGGATCAGAAGCTGGGTATACGGATGGACCGGATGCATGATAACATCCTCCGCCTTTCCTGATTCTACCACACACCCTTTATACATCACAATAATTTCATCGCTGATTTGTAATGCGGTGGAAAGATCGTGGGTGATATACAGCTGGGAGATCCCCAGTTCCTTCTTCAGCTGTACCATCACATCCAGCACCGTCACACGCAGCGACGCATCGATCATGGAAACCGGTTCATCCGCAATCAGCAGTTTGGGTTGAAGCAGCAACGCTCTGGCCACCAGAAGGCGCTGCAATTGGCCGCCGCTCATCTGATAAGAATATTTCCCCAGCACCTGGGAGGGATCCAGCTTCACAAGGCGAAGATTCTTTTCCACCAAAGCTCTCTGCTCCTCTTTGGAGAGGGAAAAATCAAAATGCCTGAACACCTGCTGAAAGGTGTGGTCCACTGTATAAAAGGGATTGTAGGCGTCAAAGGGGTTTTGAAACACCGCCTGAACCTCCCGCCGGTAGGCGTTGTGGTCCGCTCCTTTCAATGTGGAGAGATCTTTGCCCTGATATAAGATCTGTCCGCTGGTGGGGCGGATAAAATCCAACACCAGGTTGGCCAGCGTGGATTTACCGGACCCCGATTCCCCCACTACCGCCAGGGTAACCGGCCTGTCGGCAGGCAGAGACAAACTGACGTTGTTGACAGCTTTGGTTTTGGATTTTCTGGAGACAAAAATTTTGGTAAGATTCCGGATTTCCAGCAGATTACTCATTGTCCCTTCCTCCCTTCAGGAATAATCCGCCACAAAGTGGCCTGCCGAAACTTCCCGCAGGGGGCGGGGCGTCCGCAGCCGAAGGCGCTCTTTCTCCGACAGCTCACAAGCGGCCAAAGCGCTGATGTCATCCCGTCTGCGGATGGAAGGAATGGCCCGAATGAGGCCTTGGGTATAAGGATGAACAGGACGATGGAAAATATCTTCGGTGGAGCCGATCTCCACAAAATATCCCGCGTACATAATCCCCATCCGATGGGAAATCTGAGCTTGAAGGGCCATATCATGACCAATCATAATCATGGATGCTTTGAGGTTCTTGCGGACAGCGGAAAGGATTTGCAGCACCGACTTCTGCGAGATGACATCCAGGGCGCTGGTAGGCTCATCCGCCACAATCAGTTTGGGAGAAAGCAGCGTTGCCATAGCAATGCAAACCCGCTGCTTCATTCCTCCTGACAGCTCATGCGCGTACCGATGGGCGATCTCCGGCTGCAAATTGACCCGCGCCAATGCCTCTGTGGTACGGCGATGCAGCTCCTCCCGGCTTTTCCGCCCTTCGTGGGCCTCGATGGTTTCGTAAAAATGCTGGCCGATAGTGAGGATCGGATTGAGGGTATTCATCGCCGACTGAGGAATATAGGAAATTTGCTCCCACCGTATATGGCGGAATTCCCGCTCCTTCATCTTCAGAATTTCCTGTCCCTGGAAGTCCATATGATCCGCCGTCACCAGAGAATTCCCAGGCAGAAGACGTAAGAATCCGTTGCATAACGTAGACTTTCCAGAGCCGGATTCCCCCACAATTCCAAAAACCTCATCCTGACCGATTTGCAGCGACACCCCATTCACCGCCCGAAAGTAACCGGAGGAGGTCTGGTAATCGATATTTAAATTTTCAATGGACAGAATTTTTTCGCTCACAGCCATTCCCCCTTCCCCTACATCCTTTTCAGCTTGGGATTGCCCAGCTCATCCAGCGCCAAACTAATGAGGAACAGCGCCACGAAAATCAGGACAATCACCACAATCGGCGGCAGCCACCACCACCACATTCCCCGCCACATGGCGGAATAATAGGTGGAGAAGTAGATTGTACTTCCCAGGGACATGGAGCTGGAAGGACCCAGTCCCAGCACCTCCAGGCCGATGGAGGAAAGGATCGCGGTGGAAACAGCATTGACAAAGGTGCTGGCCAAAAAAGGAAGCAGGTTGGGCATAATCTCCCGGAAAATAATCTCCAGATTGCTTACATTGGAGATACGGGCCAGCTGTACATAGTTGCGTTCCTTGAGGGAAAGCATCTGAGCGCGGATAATTCTGGTGGGCTGCATCCATGCCGTCACCGACACAATCACGCCCATGCCGGTGATGGAGATATTCTGCACCGACGCGGCAATGAGAATCATAATTGCCAGCGGCGGAATCGTCATTCCAATATCCACCACTGTGCTGATGATCGTATCGGTCTTCCCTCCAAAATAACCTGAAATCAGACCCAAAGCAGTGCCTAAACCGATGCCGATAAAGCCGGCAATCAGGCCGATTTTCAGCGTCACCCAGCTGCCGATGAACAGCAGCGTCAGAATGTCCTTTCCTTCGCTTTGCGTTCCCAGGGGAAATTCCTCACAGGGAGCAATATTGATGCGGGAGCCATCCAGCATCGTTAAATCCATGTTCAGAGCCGGTTTAAACAGCGACCCGGGAAGAGCGATCACAAGAATCAGCAGTATGCCAGGAATCAGGGTGGGCATCCGGCGCTGAAGCTGATAGATCTTTTTCAAGATGGTCATGGTATGCTCCCTCCTAATCATACTGAATTCTGGGATCCAGCTTGGGATAGATCAGGTCCATAATCAGCGTCGCCAAGGCCACTGTGAAGATAATGAACATGATTACGCCCTGCATCACAAAATAGTCCGCCGTCCGCAGAGCGTTATACAGCACATATCCCACGCCGGGATAGTTGAAGAGAATCTCCACCAGCACCGAACCGCACATGATTTTACCCAAGTCGATGGCGAAAGCAGTATATTGAGGCAGAACCGCGTTTTTAATCCCATAATGGTAAAAGATCCGCCCGCTGCGCAATCCTCTGGCCTGGGCATAGGTCAGATAATCTTCCCCCAGCACAGTGGACATAATCCCCCGCATACTCAGGGCCCAAAAGCCGATCAGGGACAGGGCCACCGACAAAATGGGAAGCACCGCATGAATCGCCAGATCCTGAAGATGGGCCCAGTTCAAACCGCCTGCCGCTCCCGCTGTAGTGGCGCCGGAGATGGGAAAAATGGGGTTAAGGATCGCCAGCAGATACATCAGCAGCAGCGCCAAAACGTAATAGGGAATGGTGGAAAAAGGCATCAGTATGTAGATAAACCCTCTGAAAAAACGAGGGGTTTTTTTCCATGCACAAAGAGCTCCTAAAAGATTTCCTATCAGGAAAGCCACCAGGTTGCCAATAAGCAGCAGCCCCATCGTCCAGGGCAGCGCATTGAGAATAATCGGCAGCACCTTGCTGGGATAATAGGAGATAGAATAACCAAAATCAAACCGGAAAAAGATATTGCCCAGATATTTGAAGTACTGCACAATTACCGGCTGATCCAATCCGAAGGCTTCGGTGTACATCTGTACCACCGATTCCGAGTCGGACAAAACGATACCCTTGCTGGCCATCGCTCCCAGAACCGCCGTGATGGGATCCTGGGGAGTCAAGCGAGGAACCAAAAAGTTCAGTGTTGCCGCCACCAGAATAGTGACCAAAAAGATCAGCAATCGTTTGCAAAGATATTTCCACGACATAGGCAAGCCCTCCTTTTGGGCAAAAACCGCGCGGGAGCCGAATCCCGCTCCCGCGCGGCAAAAACCTTAGCGACCTGACGCACCTGTAAATACTCCGTTTATGCCGAAGCGGCATGCACGTTGTGAATCAGCAGATTGCAATTGTACCACCAGGATGTGGGGCTGGTGTAATTGTTTTCAGAGGTGGGCCAATTGGTCCAGTAGGTGCTGTTATAGGGAACAATGAACATCTGCTGCATCAGCGGCAGGCAGGGCAATCCCTGGAGCCACAGCTCCAAAGCTCCTCTGGCAGCTTCCTGGAAAGCGGGATCATCCGAAGAAGTGGCCGCCATAATGTCTACATAAGCGTCAAATTCCTCGTTGACCCAACGGTAGTAACCGCCGCTGCAAGTCTCTCCAATAGGCTTATAATGTTTGCTGTGGAAGAAATCCATAGTGGCATAGGGATCGCTTATAGAACCCAAAGCACTTCCAAAGCACATATCGAAATCGCCGGTATAGGTCTTGGTATAAAACACCGCGCTCTCCAGCGCCTGGGTGGTAGTGTAGAAACCCGCAGTACGCATTTGCTGCTCGATAATAGGGGCTTCCTTTACATTGAGGGATTCACCAGAGCGATAGATCAGATTGATGTTCAAACGATTGCCCTGGGGGTCGGTCCAGAATCCTTCGCTGTCCTTGGTATAACCCTCTCCGGTCATAAGTTCATCCACCTTGTTCAGGTC
>CASFXA010000161.1 GCA_949298535.1 uncultured Oscillospiraceae bacterium | reverse complement strand
CAAATATATTGAGGATAAGGTTTTCCCATATGCTTTGATACTGGTTTGGCTTTGCAAAGTCCTGGTCGTCCAATTGAAGAAGTCTTTCAAAAGGGAAGTCACCAAAATCTTTATTTATAATAATAAAACCTTTATCTGTGCTGAGTTCTTTTACCATGCGATACACAGATGACTTTCCTGTTCCTTTTCGCCCGATTACGAAAAATGTTTTATCATCGGTGATCCTGTTCCAATAGTTGTTGTCTAAAAAATATTGGTCGAGATTCGGGTCGCCATAACCATCAATATCGCCAAAATCGACCTTTTTCAGCAATTCTACCCGTTGAGATCTGTCCATAAAAGTGAATCACCCCATATTAGTAATCAAAAAGGAATCGAAGGGACCAAGACAGGCGCCTGCAATGTCCGTCAAAAACTGCCGTGAATCGTTGTTTCAGTATAGCACGGCTGCCTGTGCCAGACAAGATTAGAAACTTAACAAATGTCATACGGCCGTAGTAGTGCACAACGCCCAAAACACATAGTCGAAGCCCGGAAATTTGTAAAAAAGATTCGGCTTCGAACCGGGGAAGGAAAGCAGCGGCCGCCTCTCACAAAGGGTGCCCGCGCTGTTGGCAAAAAAAGTCGCCGCAAGCGATAGGCAGCTTGCGGCGACGTGGCACCCCCGGCGAGGATCGAACTCACAACTAACCCTTAGGAGGGGCTTGTTATATCCATTTAACTACGGAGGCAGATGTTGGGAAAAATTCCCTTGATCCCCTTGAGGCTCCAGAGACAGAGGGCGTCAGGCAACAAAATGATGCCATACCCCCGTGAAAATTTCCCTGTGTATGCAATGTATTGTACCTTCTGGCAGAAATTTTGTCAAGATAATGGCTGCAAGGGAACGCCGGCAGGGTGCTGGAAAAGAATAAAAAATCCTTCAGAGGTCTTTTCATTTCCTGGTATTAATGGTATATTAAATGTGTTGTAAGGGCGGGGAGGACGCATACCCCGCTGTGAACGGCGTTTCGGACGCCGTTTGATTGTTTTTCCACAGTTGCGGGAAAAACGGACGGCAGAAAGCCGCAAAAGCGTCCGGCTGCAATTTTGTTCGCCCAAAGAAGTTTCCGGCAGGTTGTTTGCTGAGAGGGCGGGCCGTCGTTTCAATATGAGGAAGCGACAGAATGAAGAAAGGTATAAGGGTATCAAAATTCTATGCGAAGAGAAAAATCCTGCGGAGCCCTGGTGTTCCGCCCCAATGAGGGATCGTATGATCTGATCCTCCTGCGCCATCGGTTCGGCGGTCACTGGTCCTTTCCAAAGGGTCATGTGGAGCAGGGGGAAAATGAGCAGCAAACCGCGATGCGGGAAGTGAAGGAGGAGACCGGCGTTTCCATTGCGCTGCTGGAAGGCTTCCGGGAGAGTGTGGAATACTTCCCCAAACCGGGGGTCAAAAAACAGGTGGTGTATTTTCTGGGCCGCGCTCTGGAGGAAAAACTGGTGCGGCAGGAGGAGGAAATCAGCGAAGTTCGCTGGGTTCCCATTCATCAGGCAGGGGAAATGGTCACCTTTTCCAATGACAAGCGTTTGATCCGGCTGGCAAAAAAACGTTTGGGGCTCCCGCAGGCTTAAAGGCGTACATTTTTGACAGGGGCCGTTTTTCCCCAGGGCGGGAAGCGCCCTTTTTACATCATTTCCCAGATTTCCCTGCCGTCAGGAGAAAGAAAGGACTTTTGTTATGTTTAATAATCAGCCGTTCACGCCCCAAAAGCGACTGCAAAAAATCAACCCGGTGCGACTGATCTGCCTGAGCTTTTTGCTGGTAATTCTTACCGGCGCGGTTTTGCTGACATTGCCCATCAGTTCCCGCAGCGGGGTGGTCACCCCTTTTCCGGACGCGTTGTTTACCGCCACCTCGGCCACCTGTGTCACGGGGCTGGTGGTGTATGATACCTATTTATATTGGAGTGTCTTTGGGCAGATTGTCATTCTGCTTCTGATCCAAATTGGCGGTTTGGGACTGGTGACTCTGACCACCTTCTTTAATATGGTCATTGGCCGCAAAATGGGTCTGCGGAGTATGGATCTGGCCAAGGAATCGGTCAACAGCGACAACTTTGCCGATGCCCGCCGAATGGTGAAAACCGCCATGGTGGTCACCTTTGCCATTGAAGGTTTGGGAGCGCTGGTGTTGGCCTTCACCTTTGTGCCTGAATACGGGGCGGAGGGAATCTATATTTCCATCTTTACGGCGGTTTCGGCTTTTTGCAACGCCGGTTTCGATCTGATGGGCCGCCACGGGGCCTTTGTGTCCCTGACGGGTTATGCCGATCAGACAATGGTTTGCCTGCCGGTGATGCTGCTGATTATTTTCGGCGGTTTGGGTTTTGTGGTATGGCGGGAGCTGTACCAGTACCGCCGCCGCCGCGTCCTCTCCCTCCACACCCGGGTGGTACTGTTTATGACGGTGCTGCTGATTGTGTCGGGAGGGGTGGCCATCTGTGTTCTGGAATGGAATAATCCTGCCACGATGGGGCAGCTTTCCCCCCTGGACAAGGTGATGGCCGGATTCTTCCAGTCGGTAACCACCCGTACCGCCGGATTCAATACCATCGATCAGGCGGGTATGACCGATCTGACCAAGATCATTTGTATTGCGCTGATGTTTTTTGGCGCGGCGCCCGCGTCCACCGGCGGCGGCATCAAGGTGACCACTGTGGCGGTGATGTTTATGACCGTCAGCAGCGTCATGCGGGGCTATGATGATACCATTATTATGGGGCACAAACTGGATAAGCGGGCGGTGTACAAGTCTATGGCGCTGCTGTTTCTGGCGCTGACGGTGGTGATTGCCTCCTCGATGCTGATGCACTTTGCTCTGGATAATCAGGTGGGCAGCATTGATATTGTTTATGAGGAAGTTTCCGCCTTTGCAACGGTGGGACTGTCCGCCGGGGTGACCGCACAGCTGGGGATGTTGTCCCGGATGGTGCTGATTCTGTCCATGTATCTGGGCCGGGTGGGCCCTGTGTCCCTGGCGGTGTCCCTGGCGATGCGGGTCAGCAGCGCCAAGCAGGTGCTGCCTCAGGGAAAGATTCTCATTGGATGAGCAGGCCGCAGAAAGGAAATTGCGGAAAGTTCTCTGGAGAAAACGCCCTGTTTCATTATGCAGCTGGCAAAAAGCCTGTGGCGGTGATCCGCTGAATTTTCCTATCAGCAATAGAATAATTGAAGAACAACCGTCCTCATACCCACTGTATGAGGACGGTTTTTTTTATGGATTCCTGAGAAATCGGGAAGAAAAACGGGGAAAATGCAGGAAAAAAGGAATTTGTGACTGTGGTGTGACTGATCTTTGATAAACTGATTGCAAAGAGGAAAGTAGAAACAGAAGCGTAAAATTTTATTTTAAAATTTGCAAAAAAACCGGAATTTGTGACTGCGGTGTGACCGGCGTCTGCTAAACTATCCTCAAACAAAGGAAATAACAGATTTCCTCAAGAGAAAAAGAAAAAATGCAAAAAAATCGGAATTTGTGACTGCGGTGTGACTGGCGACTGCTATAATAACCACAGTCAAAGGAAAAACCGACCCCGCGCAAAGAAATGTAAGGAGTGATAATATGCTGTGGTCGATCAACAAGGGCCTGCCCCATAAGGTGCTTGCGATGATCGTTGCCGTGATGCTGGTGATGACCCCCATCGGCGGCAACGGCATCATGGGCTACGCCGCGGGCAGCAGCAGCCTGACAGAGGGCTCCAGCGATCTGGTCTCGATGAAGGACCACCAAGTGGTCTATTCCGCCAGTGAGATCGCGGAGTACCTGGAGGTCACCGAAGGCGAGGGCCTGGAGGTGGATCCCTACGGACTGGCCCCGGACATCCTGGAGATGCTGGAGCAGGCCGTTGTGGTGGATGACAGAACGGAGGAGGACGGATGCCGTCTGATCCTGGCCATCAACAAGGAGACCAATGAGTTCATCCTGGCCGCTGTCAACGACACCTACACCGATGGCCACGGCTTCCATGTCTCCATGGAGGGTGACACCCGGACGGTGGAGGCCACCATGGCCCGGTTCTATGCCGGCGGCGCCGATGAACCGGCGGAGGTTCCCGTAGGAGGCTCCGATCTGACAGTGGGCGCTTCCGACACAGAGGAAGCCACCCCCCGGCTGATGGCCAGAGCGATGACGCTGGCGGCCCCTGCAGAGGAGGAAGATGACGAGGAGATCATCTCCCTCAATCCCGAGGATATTCAGCTGACCCCTTCCGGCGGCGG
>CASFXA010000160.1 GCA_949298535.1 uncultured Oscillospiraceae bacterium | reverse complement strand
CCATCACCTCCCCTGTCCCCATCCAGGCTCTTGGGCGCTGGCCAGGTAGGCGCCGATGACGGTCTGGGCGGGGCCGTCCATCCGGACAAGGCCCCCGTCAATCCAGATGGCCCGGGGACACAGGCGGACCACGTCCTCCATACTGTGGGAGACAAGGACAATGGTGGCCCCCTCCCTTTTTAGCCGCTCCATCTTTGCAAAGCACCTGCGCTGGAAGGCGGCGTCCCCCACCGCCAGGATCTCGTCGATGAGCAGCACCTGAGCCGACACGTGGATGGCTACGGCAAAGGCCAGCCGGGCATACATGCCGGAGGAATAGGTTCGCACCGGTACGTCCATATAGTCCTCCAGTCCCGAAAAGGCGATGATATCCGAAAGCCGTTCATCAATCTTTTTCTTCTGCAAGCCAAAGATGGAGGCGTTGACATAGATGTTCTCCCTGCCGGTCATATCCGGGTGAAAGCCCGCTCCCAGCTCTATGAGGCTGGATACCTTGCCCTGGATGTCCACCTCTCCCCGGTCCGGATAGATGATCCGGGTGAGGATTTTGAGCAGGGTGGATTTGCCGCAGCCATTTCGCCCGATGAGGGCCACCGCCTCCCCTGGGGATACGGTGAAGCTGATATCCTTTAAGACCTGCCGCCGGTCATAGGCGTTGCGTTTTAAAAAGAGAAGCTTTTCCTTTAAGGAGCTCCCCTTGTCGGGGTAGACCTTAAAGGACTTCTCCAGGTGGCTGACCACAATGGCGTCTTTTTTCATCACAACTCCTCCGCAAAACTACGCTGCAGCCGCTGGAACAGCCATCCTCCCCCCAGGCAGAG
Source organism: uncultured Oscillospiraceae bacterium (assembly GCA_949298535.1). Taxonomy (GTDB): domain Bacteria; phylum Bacillota; class Clostridia; order Oscillospirales; family Ruminococcaceae; genus Angelakisella. The sequence continues at coordinate 1,578 of CASFXA010000160.1, read as the reverse complement.
GAGAAGGGCCAGTCCAAAGGGCCAGAGCAGATGGGAGATATCCGGCAGCCGCTGGTAATAGAGCAGATCCCGGTAGGCCTCCACCAGCCCGGTCATAGGGTTGAGGGAAAGGGCCCACCGCCAGCCCTCCGGCACCATGTCGGGGGTGTAGACAATGGGGGTGGCGTAAAACCAGGCCATCATCAGGATCTCCAGCATATGCCGCAGGTCCCGGAGATAGACGTTCAGGGCGCTGAAGATGAGCAAAAAGCCCAGGACCAGCAGATACTCAAGGGCCATGACCCCTGGCAGCAGCAGGCAGCAGGCGCTGAGCCCTATGCCGGAAAACAGCACCGCCCCCAGCACCACCGCCATGGAAAGGCAGAGGTTGACAAAGCCTGCCGTCACCGTGCTCAGGGGGATGACCATCCGGGGGAAATAGATTTTCTTGACCAGGTTGGCGCTTTCCACCACGCAGTTTGCCCCGCCGCCCAGACAGGTGGACAGGAAAAACCAGGGGATAAAGGCGACAAACAGATAAATGTAGTATTTGTCCACATCCACCCGCATAATGCTGGAAAATACCACCGAATAGACCGCCAGCTGCAAAAGGGGATTGACAAAGGCCCAGAGAAAGCCCAGGACCGAGCCTTTATACCGGGTGACCAGCTCCTTGCGGACCATGGTGGCCAGCATGGTTCGGTAGTCAAAAAGTTCTCTTATCAGCCCCATAGGCCACCATCCTTTTGCCGTCTTATCCTTCCCGGCCGCCGGACGCCGTCTCCCCTGCTGCCAGCTTCAGGTCGGTTTCCACCATCCGCCGGACCATCTCCTCAAAGGAGATCTCCCGTTTCCAGGAAAGCTGCTCCTCCGCCTTGGTGGGATCCCCCAGCAGCACCTCTACCTCCGCCGGACGGAAAAACTGGGGGCTGACCCGGACCACTGTTTTTCCGGTGGCTTCATCCACGCCGGTTTCCTCCACCCCCCGGCCCTGCCATGCCACCTGGATGCCGGCGGCGTCAAAGGCGGCCTGGGCAAACTGGCGGACGGTCCGGGTCTCTCCCGAGGCGATGACATAGTCATCCGGCCGCTCCCCTTGGAGCATCAGCCACATGGCCCGGACATAGTCAGCGGCATGGCCCCAATCCCGCTGGGCATCCAGATTCCCCAGCTCCACACAGGGGAGAAGCCCCAGCTTGATCCGGGCCGCGGCGTTGGTGATCTTCCGGGTGACAAATTCTAAGCCCCTCCGCTCGCTCTCATGGTTAAAGAGGATGCCGCAGCAGCCGAAAAGGCCGTAGCTTTCCCGGTAGTTTTTGGTGATCCAGTGGCCGTAGACCTTGGCCACCCCATAGGGGCTCCTGGGATAAAAGGGGGTGGTCTCCCGCTGGGGCATCTCCTGGACCAGGCCGAACATTTCACTGGTGGAGGCCTGGTAGAACCGGGCTTCCGGCCGGACCCGCCGGATGGCCTCCAGCAGGTTTGTCACCCCCAAGGCGTCGATTTCCGCCGTGGCAATGGGCTGCTCCCAGCTGGTGCCCACAAAGGACTGGGCCGCCAGGTTGTAGACCTCATCGGCCTGGGACACATCCATGGCCT
>CASFXA010000159.1 GCA_949298535.1 uncultured Oscillospiraceae bacterium | reverse complement strand
TCCTGGGAAAAAGCAACAGCCGTCCGGCCGGACGGCTGTTTTGGTTGGCCTGCCCTCCCCAAAGAGATTGGGGGAAGTCCCAAAAGAACGGACGCACACCCCTTTGGATGCGGTGGCAGCCTTTGGGGCGGGCTTAGGTTCGGCGGTCATTTTTGGGGATTTGCCGCGGCCTGCAGGCAGAGCGACAGGAAGATGGCTCCGCAAACCGCGTACCCCGCCGCCGTCATGCCAACCGTGCCAAACAGGAACAACGGGGTGATCGACAGCAGAAGAGAAATGGCGCTGCAACCAAATGCCGCTTTCCGGAATATAGGGGCCTTGTCGAACCTGAACACCGCCATGATCCCGAGAAGGATTGTGGCGATTGTCAGAATCCCCGTCAGCATCGGTGTGAAATGGGCGTAACCCAAAGGAAGCAAACTGAAATAGGAGCATACCTCTGTGACCCGTTGGCTTGGACTGACTGCAAAAACCATCACGGCGCCCACCGGCAGAATTTCCAGGATCAGCGCCGCACACTCCATCGCAATGGCGGCGATGAAATACGCTTTGCTTCTCGTCTTCATGGAAACCCCTTTCTTTTCTATATAGATGGCGAGCAGCGCCGTTGCCGCGAGAGGGAAGCCCAATATCCAAATGAAATTCCGGGTCGCCAAAAACAGGGGGGAAAGGATCAAGGCAATGCCGATCATAAGCAGGATCGCTTTGATCATGCCGGCAACCAGCCGCTTTGACCCGTCCAGGGATTCCAACAGGATTCGGTCGGCCTGACGCTTTCTCTCCGCCTCTTCCATCCTCCGCCCGGACAGCAATTCCCCAACAGAAACGCCTAAAATGTCCCCCAACGGCTTTAACAAGGAAGTGTCGGGAAGCCCCTTTCCCGTTTCCCACCGGGAGATCGCTTTGTCGGTCACCATAAGCTTTTCCGCCAATTCTTTCTGGGTATATCCCTTTTCCTTTCGCAGCTCCGCAATAAAGCGGCCTGTTGCATCTTTATCCATATCGGCCCACCTCCCCTGGCCTTATTATAGTGGCCGGCTCCCCCGAAGGCAATCTACGCATCATAGAGTTGCCGTTTCACACTCCCCCGGTGGCCATCTTCAGCGGGAGGGACGTCCCAACATCCTCCCCGTCCCAAGGGGGAACCAAAAAGGTTGGCAGATCCCCCCGGGAATCCGCCAACTGATCATGGCTGCGGAGGCGGGGTTGGGCCTTCGCCACCGGGCGGCTGGGTCAGGGGCGGCTCTGACCCGCCGGGCCCTTCGCCCCCGCGGCCCCTCCAATCCCGCTGAATAGAAAAACCGCTGAAATCCTGGGATTTCAGCGGTTTGTTGGGAAGGGCGGTCAGTTTCGGTCGGCTGGGACGGGGGCGCGAATTTGGGGCGAAGGAAAAAGCCTGGAGCACGAACCGGCTCCAGGCCCTTGCCTGGTGGTTGCGGAGGCAGGATTTGAACCTACGACCTTCGGGTTATGAGCTGCGGTTTTTGCGTGATGAAGGGGCATTTGGGTTGGTTTCCGGCGCTTTCGGCTGGGGAAAACCATGCTGGTAAGCCCTTTCTGCTCCACTGGTTCCATGGAGTCTGATTCCCGTATGGGTCAGGGTTTGGGTCAAAATCCGGAAACACCCGAAGGTCATTTTTTCTCTGAAATGGGTTTTTGGAAAGGCTGATGGCGCGCAAAATTTGCCCCGCATAAACAAAGAAAAATCATTTCCTTCATCCTCTTTGTCCATGGGGGAAGCGGCGAAACAGCGGAAGCTTCCCTGTCCGACCCAAGTTTCTCCCCAGACGACCTACCGAAGCACAGTAATTGATGCCGCTGATAAACGCCCGCTGATTCAGATAAACATTTTATCAGCAAAATATGGGAGAATTCAAAGTAACCATCCGCAGGCCTAACAAAGAGTATTCTGTGAAGAGAAAACTTGTAATGCAGCTCAAAATACCATATACTGTAACTAATCTGCACATATTGACATAAACAAAAAGGCCCGCATAGCGGACCTTCTGCTCACACACTGTGATACCGGACAAGCCGGCGGTTTTGGCAATGCCGTATTTGAACCTGTCGTGTTGTCTTGGATGGTAGTCAAGACTCAGTTATTATAGTAGATTTTGCATCAATTGTCAATTGCCGAAAGGAGAGACAGTGGTAAATGGATACATATTTTTTGGGATTGGATATTGGCACAGATTCTGTCGGTTGGGCTGTCACCGACGAACATTATCAAGTCATCCGGAAACGGGGAAAAGCGCTGTGGGGAGTGCGGCTGTTTGACAGCGCTCAAACGGCGGAGGAGCGGCGGGGGTATCGGGTGGCGCGGCGCCGGATCGAACGGCGTACCCAACGACTGCACTGGCTGCAGGACCTTTTCGCCGAAGAAATCAGCAAAGTGGACCCCGCTTTCTTTGAAAGGCTGCGGGAAAGCAAATTCCTGGAGGAGGACAAAAATTCCTCTCATCCCTTGGGGCGATATACCCTGTTCGCAGATCAAAACTATTGCGACAAAGACTATCACCGGCAGTTCCCTACCATCTACCATCTGCGTAAAGCGCTGATCGAAGATACCGCTCCCTTTGACGTTCGGTTGGTTTACCTGGCGATCCATCATATTCTCAAGAATCGGGGACACTTTTTGTATGGGGATCTTCCCCTGGAAACCATTTCCCTGGAGCGGGGATTGGATCGGCTGGCCCAAGCAATGGAGCTGGAAATGGACCGAAGCCTGCATACAGATGAACCGGAGAAACTGAAACAAACCCTTATTTCTGCCGCCGGGAACAAAACATGGCGCAAAAAGAAGCTGGCCGCACTTTTTTCCGTGGGAAAAGAGGACGGTCCCCTGTTCGCGGTGGTGGAATTGATGGCCGGGGCCACCGTTTCGCTGGACGCACTGTATGGTGAAGGGACCGGTACAGAAGAGATCTCCAAAATCAGCCTGGAGCAGGATTTTGACCTGGTGGAAGAAAAATTGACGGCTGTATTGGGGGACCGCCTGGAGCTGATCCTCGCGGTCAAGGAGATCTGTGACTGGGCACGGCTGGAGACCATGCGCAACGGGGAAAAGTATCTCTCTTTCGCCAGGGTTAAAATATACGAAAAACATCAGCAGGACTTGAGGCAGCTGAAAGCGGCGATCAAGTCCCTGGAGGACCCTGCGCTGTACCGGGAAATCTTCCACACTGCAAAAAATAAACTGAACAATTACCCCGCTTACTGTGGAAAAGGTTCCAAAAACTACCGGTGCAGCTATGATGATT
>CASFXA010000158.1 GCA_949298535.1 uncultured Oscillospiraceae bacterium | reverse complement strand
AAGCGGGGGGACACCTATCTGGTCCGGGAAACCGCTTGCGAAGGCTGTGGAGTCTGCGCCCGTGTCTGCCCCCGGCAGGCCATCCGTTTGCAGGAGGATGTGGCCGGGGAGGAGCAGCTCTTCCGGGGCGGCGGTGTGTTTTCAACCGCCAAGCTGAAGATGGGGCGTGGAAATTCGGGCAAGCTGGTGACCAATGTGAAGATGGCTATGCTGAAAAACGCACCGAACTGCCAGTTGGCCATTCTCGACGGCTCCCCAGGAATTGGCTGCCCGGTGATGGCCTCAGTCAGCGGTATGGATCTGGTTCTTGTGGTGGCGGAGCCCTCCCTCAGCGGCATCAGCGACCTGCAGCGGCTGGTGAAAACAGTTGCGACCTTCCAGACGAAACTGGCTGTATGTGTCAACCGATGGGATGTCAGTCCGGAAAATACCGAGGCGATCGAAGATTTCTGCCGCCAGCGGCAGATCCCCTTCCTGGGAAGGGTGCCATATGACCGGACGGCTTCACAGGCCATCAATGAGGGAAAGAGTCTTGCTCAAATGGATTCTCCCGCCGGTACGGCGATCAGAGAACTATACGAAGGAATCAAAAAACTACTGGATTTGTAAAGGAGCAATCATGATGAAAATTGCAGTTGCAGCTATGGGCACCACCGTTGCCGGCCATTTTGGTCACTGTGAGGATTTTATTTTCTTTGACACCGCCGATGGCAAGATTGTCGGGACAGAGTCGATACCCAATCCCGGCCATCGCCCCGGTTTTCTGCCAAATTTTCTGGCCGACAACGGCGCGCAGGTCATCATTGCCGGCGGAATGGGCGGCGGCGCGGTAGATATTTTCAATGAGCGGAATGTTGAGGTCATTGTGGGCGCCCAGGGAGATGCCGCGGCGGCCGTGGAGGCATACCTGCGGGGTGAGCTGGTTTCCACCGGCTCCATCTGTCACGAGCATCAGCACGCCGATGCGTGCGGTGAACACGCCTGACCTGTCGGAACCCTGTAAAATTCCCGCGGAAATAAAAAACTTTTTTATATAAGGAGGATAAAAACATGAAATTTTTCATCTGTGAGCGTTGCGGCAATCTAGTGGGTATGATCCACGATTCCGGCGTCCCCATGATGTGCTGTGGTCAGAAGATGACCGCTCTGGAGCCCAACACGGTGGAGGCCAGCGGCGAGAAGCACCTGCCTGTTGCCAAGGTTGAGGGCAACACGGTTACCGTCCACGTGGGCAGCGTGGATCACCCCATGCTTCCCGAGCACTTCATTCAGTGGGTCTATGTGCAGACGGACAAGGGCGGCCAGCGGAAGGTGCTGCAGCCCGGCGATGCGCCCCAGGTCACCTTCTGCCTGGGAGAGGATAAGGCGGTTGCTGTCTATGCCTACTGCAACCTCCATGGCCTGTGGATGACCAACCTGTAAAAAAACGCTCCCCCTTTCCATGTGGAGAGGGGGAGCGCAATTTTTTAAAGGACTGGGTATTTCTGGGGAAGAGGCACCCATCCAGGCAGCCCAACACATTTACTATAGCACAAATTGGATAAAACGTCAATTAAAACGGAAAAAGAATAATAAAATTCGGCATAATACACAATTACAAGCCGATATCTTTATGGAGGATTGCGTCTTGTAAACGGGATGATATTGGGCTACAATAAAGACAACCAAAGAAGAGGTGAATCCAATGACCTACTAAAAGATCCCTCTGAAAGGCGGGATCATGCAGGACAGACTTTCCGGTGAAGCTCCTGGTGATACAGTTTGGAAGGACAATAAGGTATAGGAAAGAGATCCGTAGATTGGGCGGAAGTGGGAAGTCAAGTCAAAAATCTGTAGAAAGAGAGGTTAATCAAGGATGTTAGATATCAAGAATAGCGCGGAA
>CASFXA010000157.1 GCA_949298535.1 uncultured Oscillospiraceae bacterium | reverse complement strand
AGAAATTGGCCGGCCAAAAACCGCGCCCATCTTCATCAACTGGAGGAATTGAAATGAACCCCAAAAAAGAGCTTCCCTCCATGGACCTTTGGCTCAAAGAGGCCAAAAACCATGAGAGCGCATCCAAAATCGGAATGTATCTGACCCATAACGGCATTGTCCGCAGCACCGCCAAGGCCGCTGTTCGCCAGGGAGCTGTTGATACAGCGCCTGTTACCGGTATGATCTTTTCCTACGACCAGGCCAAAGTGGACGCCGTGATCGCTGAAACTTATCAGATGGAGGGCATCTATTATATCAAAGTTTGGCTCAATGAAGGACAGCTTCAGGTGGGAGATGACATCATGTACGTTCTCATCGGCGGAGATATCCGGCCCCGGGTCGTGGACGCTCTTCAGTATCTGGTGGGTCGAATCAAAAACGAGTGCGTCACCGAAACGGAGCTGCACTAAGTTCTAACGCAACCATTTTCCTTTTTCGCCTTTGGTGATCGCTTCCTTGTCTGATGATCTTTCCTTTGCTGAAGGAATCATTGCTGCTGAAGCCTTCAGGGAAAATGTGGTCTCCACAAATCCTTCAAAATATCCACAGCCCCCCAAAAGGAATATCGAAAAATTTCATAGCTCCATAACGATCACAGGCCGTTCCAAAAGCGGCCTGTTTTCTTTTGGTAAAACTTGATACAAAAAATAAAATCCAGGATTTACCTGGATTTTATACCGACAAACCTGTTGAAAAAAGGATCGTCCAAAACAGTTGTTCACCTTCCCCCATACCTGGATCCCGCTTTGCGGGAGATGTTTGGAAATCCAGTTTCCCTGCAAGGACATTCTCCGGCAGCGCCATCAGGTAAAGATTTTGGTGTGATCGTCGCTGCCGTCATCCTCATAAACCAAAAATTCCAGTACCTGAAGGAAAACGTCCTCATTGCCGCACAAGACATCGTAGCTGTGGCTGTCGGCTATGACTCGAATCTGCTCCCCGTTAATATCGATGCGGCAATCATTGACATCTCCCAAATAAAACATGGAATGAATCTTGCCATGCAGTTCTCCTTTTTCCAGGGATAAGCGGATATTTTCTGGACGAATGGCCACTACCACCTGACCGGTGAGAGGGCCATCATAAGCAAGAGACTGCTCCAGGCCGTTGAGCTCCACACGGCCATTTCCTGCCTGACCTCTGATAAAGTTGATCTTTCCTACAAAATCTGCCACAAACTGATTGGCAGGATGACGGTAAATTTCCAGAGGGGTGCCTACCTGCTGGATCACCCCTCGGTTAATGACGATCACTCGGTCAGACATCGCCATAGCCTCCGTTTGGTCATGGGTAACGTAAACTACAGTAATGCCAAAATTTTTTTGAATCTCCTTGATTTCAAAACGCATACTTTCCCGCAGTTTGGCATCCAGATTGGAAAGGGGCTCATCCAACAGCAGCAGCTTGGGTTCTGCTACCAACGCACGCCCCAGCGCCACACGCTGCTGCTGGCCGCCGGAGAGCTGATTGGGCATCCGGTTGGCATACTGGCTCAGGTGAACGGCATCCAGGATCCACTCCACCTTCTGCTTGATGGTGGCCTTATCCAGCTTTTTTATTTTCAGGGGATAAGCCACATTATCAAACACTGTCATATGGGGCCAGACGGCATAGGACTGAAACACCATGCCGATGTCCCGCCGTTCTGGCGGCACAAAAATCTTTTCTGAGCTGACCACCCTGCCATCAATGCCGATCTCTCCTGAAGTGGGCTTCTCAAAACCGGCGATCATCCGCAGCATGGTAGTTTTCCCACATCCAGAAGGCCCCAACAGCGTAATAAATTCCTTATCTTGGAATACTTGGTCAAACTCCCTGAGTACCACCACGTCTCCAAAGGCTTTGGTTACGTTTTTAATGGTAATCGTAGACATGATTTTCTCCCCCTTGTCAGCTTACAGTGTCAAATGGAGAATCTCCCTTTGGTCTGCTCGTTCATCGGCCAGTTGGCCAACAGCCAAGCCTCATTGGCCCGTACCGCCAGACATCAGCGGTCCCTTCTCCCCAAAAAATTCATTTGGTCCATTGCCTGTAAAAGAATACTGGCGGCACGAGGATAACAGCAAGCAGTAAAGACCCATATTCATTCTCTTCTGCTGTAAATATTTGAAAGGGATGTCTCACCACACAACAAAGTCTCTCCAGAGGCGCTTCCCTTTCTCCGCAAAAAATTCCGTTGGCACAGCCACGCCGCAGTACCTATATAAAGCGGACCGTTCACCGGCAAACAGGATTGGAGAAAGCCCTCTGCCGTACAAACAGATCCCCTTTACTCCTTTGGATGAAAAAAAGCCGTTGCCCCCCAACACCCTGAATGATCCGCCGGGAAGCAAAGATTCTTTTTCCATTTCAAATGAAATTCCCAACAATCGCCTGATTTTTGATTCCATTGTCCTGCAAAAAGAAAAAGTCTTCAGCAAAGCATCTATGTTTTTTGTTCCCAAAAGCAAAAATTTATATACAATATATAAATTCAATTTAATTCTGCTGTAATTGTATCATTTTTTCCCCCTTACGTCTATCCTGCACAGGTAAAAATTCACTTTTCCACCTTTTGTGCAAAAGATTCATTTTATTCCAAAAAGACTTTTGAAATTGTTTGTTTTTGCAGCTTGTTTTTCCTTTGACAATTATGTTAAAATTTTTTCAGACGTGTTATAGAACACGTTATAGAACGTGTCATATTTTTGAGAGGAGCAGTACTATGAAGTCGTTTTCCCGCAAAATTCTCAGCGCGGTCCTGGCAGCCCTCCTGGTGCTGACCACCGCCTGCGGCGGCTCGTCCGCCGGAAGTTCATCCGCCTCCAGCGAAGCCGCTTCCGCCAATGAGGCCGGCATCTTTAACCCTGGTACCTACAGCGCCACCACCACCGGTATGCACGAGATGACCGTCACTGTCACCGTGGACGCCAATTCCATCACCGACATCCAGGTGGAACATCAGGAAACCGAGGGCATCGGTTCCCCCGTTGCGGAGAATATGCCCCAACAGATTCTGGAGCTCCAGGGACTGGGTATTGACGCCGTAGCCAGCGCCACTCTCACCAGCAACGCCATCCTGGAAGGCGTAACCCAGTGCCTGAGGGATGCCGGCGCCAGCGATGAAACCATCGCCGCCTGGCAGGCCAAAAAACCAGAAGTGGTTCAGGAGGAGGACGCCGAGTACACCGCCGATGTGGTGGTGATTGGAGCCGGCGGAGCGGGTATGGCTGCCGCCGTCACCGCTCAGCAAGCGGGCAAAAGCGTGATCGTTTTGGAAAAAACCAGCGCCATGGGCGGCAACACAATCCTGTCCGGCGGCGCCATGAACGCTGTGGACGATGGCAGCGAAGTAGCTCTGGAGCATGAGGACAGCGTCGCCCTCCACATCCAGCAGACCTATGAAGGCGGCGACGAACAGGGCAATCTGGAACTGGTGACCATCCTGTGCGAAAAGGCTTGGGAAGGCGTGGAATGGCTCAAGGAATTGGGCATGGGCTTCACCGGCGAGGTATTCACCGTCACCGGCGGTCTGTGGCCCCGGGCCCAGCGCCCCAGCGATCCGGAGGGAACCGGCTTCTTTAAGACCTATCAGAATTACATGGATCAAAACGACGGCATCACCATGCTCTACAACACCACCGCCAACGAGCTGATGGTGGACGAAAACGGCGCCGTCTACGGCGTCAAAGCCACTGGCAGCACCGGCAACAGCATCACCGTCACCGCCAACAACGGCGTCGTGCTGGCTACCGGCGGATTTGGCCGGAATGTGGAAATGCGGGTGGCCGCCAATGAGGAGACCCAGCTGTGGCCCACCCTGGACGAAACCATCCCCAGCACCAACGCTTCCGGCATCACCGGCGACGGCATTCTCATGGCTGAGGCTGTGGGCGCCAATCTGGTCCAGATGGGCAATATCCAGCTGCTGCCCCTGGGCGATCCTGAAACCGGCAGCCTCTCCGGCAATATTGAACATTCGGTGGAAAGCCGGATCTTTGTCAACGAACAGGGGGAGCGCTTTGTCAATGAAGGGGGCCGCCGGGATGAAATGACCCTCGCTCTCTTTGAACAAACCAACACCACCATGTTCATCGTCATGGACAGCGACACCTATCCCACCGGGGATGAGCTGAACAACTTCGGCGAAACCATTAACGACCTGGTGGCCGCCGGGCGGGCTTACAAAGCCGATACCCTGGAAGAACTGGCGGAGATGATGGGCGTCCCCGCCGATACCCTGGTCGCCACTGTGGAGGAGTATAACCGCTACTGCACAGGAGGCGACCTGGAAGGACAGACCGACGCCTTTGGCCGCACCCTGTTCAGCGATGTGGAGGGGATCAACAACGGCATCAACAACGCGCCCTACTATGCCGCCAAAAGAGTGCCCACCGTTCACCACACCATGGGCGGCGTGGAAATCAACGCCAACTGCGAGGTTCTCAACACCCAGGGACAGGTTATTCCCGGCCTCTTTGCCGCCGGCGAGGTGACCGGAGGAATCCATGGAACCAACCGTTTGGGCGGCAATGCCCTCACCGATACCGTGGTCTTTGGCCGGATTGCCGGCGCCAGCGCGGCCAACTACACCCGCTGATTCTTCCCTGCGCAATCGTTTTTCAAAGATCTGATTCCCCGGTTTCAGGGGAAAGCATCAAAAACCGGCGTCTCCGGCAGGTCTGAAACCCCTGCCGGAGACGCCGGTTTCTGCCTGCGGTTTTCCCGCTTTTCGGAGGGAAAAAGCCCCGGGAAGGGGCGGGCTTTCATCCCTGTTCAGGTTCAGTGCCAGAGGGAAAATCCGTCCGGTTTACGAATCAGCAGGCCCCAACGACCAGGCAGCCATGAGCAGCAGGTGTTTTCCCCATACTCATACACGGACAACCGGTACGCAAACTGCCCGTAATGCCTTGCAGAAAGCATTTGAAATATGATTCTGTTTAAAAAGTGAAAAGGATTCAATGAATCGGCCCAAATGGTGGATTTGTTTAAAAGTTTCTGCTATACTTAAACAATCAATTGAAATCTGGGAGGTGTCCCCATGGAGCGTTTTCAGAAAATTTATCATCAAGGAACGATTGACGTGATCGAAATCTGGATTGACACAGAAACGGGCGTAAATTACGTTTTTCATCGGAATGGAAATGCGGCGGGATTTACGCCGTTGCTGGATAAAGAGGGAAAGCCGGTGGTAACACCTTAATTCAATCCTTCAATCATTCCAGTTGATCGGACAGAAAAATCCGCCCCAACAACGGAATACATCCACTACGGGCAGCTATTTTCACAGTGAAAATGGCTGCTCTTTTTGCCCCTGCCGGCAGAAGACAACGACCACCAGGGCAAAATCGCGAGAGAAAACCTGCCTGAAATTGGACCTGACCGTAAAAGTCCCCGTCAAAATAACGGAGATTTTCAAATTCCCTTGAAATGGACCCCGTCCCCGAGCCGGGACGCTCCTTCCTTCTCCTTTACTTTTTCCGGAAAAGGGAGTACAATTATTATCACATCGTTCTAAAATCAAGACCTCTCCATCGACAAAACTTCTTTTTCCGCAGCCGGAGGAAGCGCCCCCATATTTTCAGGGGTCCTTTTTCCCTCCATCCTTACCAGGAAAACCTTTTGCCGGATGAAGCATCTTGGCAAGGAGGATGCATCATGACACAAAAATATCTGGCTCGCCGCAGGGAACTGTCGGAGCAAATCTGCGCCCTGATTGACCGGGAAGGGTATGAGGCCCTGCGGGTCCGCTATCTCTGCCAACAGCTGGGGATCTCCACCGGAACCTTCTATCACTACTTCCCCAGCCAAACCGACCTGATCCTGCTGCTGTATCAGCGGATCGACGATTATTTCCAGCGGGAGCTTCAGCCCGCCTTCACCGGCAACGAGGTGGATAATCTTCGCCTTTTCGCCGAAAGCTACGGGCGCTACTGCGCCGAAACCGGCGTGGCCGCCACCCACTGTTTCTGCTCCCTTCCCCTTTCCTACCAGGGGAGCGACCATCTCAGCGAGGCCCGTCCCATCAGCCAGGTGCTGGTGGGCATCTTCGAGCGGGGACTGGAAAAGGGACAGTTCTGCACCTCCCTTTCTCCCCGTCAATGCGCCCGCTACACCATGGTGGTGCTGCGGGGATTTTGCTTTGACTGGGCCAAACGGGAGGGCAATTATGATCTGCTGGAGTTCATCCGCACCTTTTTCCCCTTCAGCATCCGGGGCATGGTGGAGGGATGGGAAGGCAGCGGCCCCTCAGCCGAATAAAAGACGCTTTTCCGGGTCTGTTCAGACTGCCGGGAAACCTGCTTCCAAAGGGGAAACAAAATTTCAAATCATAAAAATCAGGACCTGCGCCTGATTTTTATCTCACGACCCGCATCCACCAGGTCGGGAAACCGGGGATTCGATTCCGGTTTCTCCCGGAACCGGAATTGCATCCAGGGGCACCGGATCCCCCCCTGGAAGCGTGCCGAAGGGGTTCGGCACGCCCGGCAGGCCCGGAAAAGGAGATCTCTCCCCTTTTCCGGGCCTGCTGATTTTGGGATATTCCAAAAACTGCTTACAGAATGTCGATATACTCCCCGTTGAGGGCCTTGTTCATGCTGCGCACGGCGCAGAACTTTCCGCACATGGAACAGCTGTCGTCATGCTCCGGGGAACGATCCGCCCGAATAGCCCGGGCGGTATCGGGATCGATG
>CASFXA010000156.1 GCA_949298535.1 uncultured Oscillospiraceae bacterium | reverse complement strand
TGATCCAACTGCTCCAGCGTGTCGGCCAGATGGGTGATGGTCACCTGTCCCAGCATCAGGCCCTGGTCACGGGTGGTTACATCGTCCATCAGTTCACGGGTCTGGAGGCGGCTTTGCTCCAGGTGGTACGGGATGGTAGCGTTGAAATTGTTGAGGGAATTCTGCCGCTGGGTAAAGCGGCCTACGTCCGATTCAATGGCCATGATCCGCCGCTGGATCTCCTTCACCACTTCATCGGTGGGAATGGGCAGAAGGTTGATGGAGATCATCATGTTCCGGGGCAGGTCACTCAACTCCATAATCATTTCATCCTTAATGAAACTGGCATAGTCCCGGAGGAACAGGACACGGCCCACCTGATCTCCAATCTCATAGTGGTCTTTATAGAAAGTCATGCAGTCCGGGGCAATGGCGTCCCGGAAGTCATTACCCCGGTGAGCGATGCGGTTGAGGTCAAACTGAAAGTCCGGGTCATTGGGACGGAAGAAGTCATGGAACAGCCGCATACGCTCCACCACGTTGGTATCCCGCACCATAACATCCATGCGAGACAGGTAAGTGCTCAATTCCGTGCCCACACGATTGAAGAAGGCACGGGCCTCCTCAATGTTTTTTCGCTCCACAGAAATGGTGATGTACTTCTCCTGGGTGAGATTGTTGCTGTTTGCCGCATTTTCCGTCAGAATGTCATTGTATTCCACCCGGTAGCGATCCTTGCCGTCACCAGCCATCTGCATCAGCAGGTTGCGGCTAAACTCCTGCTGGTTCATGGTACGGTTAAACAGGGTGATCTTCACCAGCGCCCGCACCGGCAGGGAGTTTAGGAAAGCGCAGTAGCTGAGGAACAGCGCCTCCTTTTTTTCCGGCCCAGCTACCGCATAATTGACATCAAAAAATCGCCAGGTCTTGGAGTAAAGACCGGCGACTTCAAAGACACCATCCTTATGCACTTTTTTGATGGGGATTGACTGCTGGACGCTGCGGGGGATAAAAAACTTTTCAAGATTGGGGTTTTTCCCCTTAAAGGGCTTAATCATTTCCTTTTTCCCTCCTGTCGCTTGGTTTCGGGGATAAAGCGGTTTTGTGATTTCCAAACACGGTGATTGGACAGCAGAAAGCAGGACTTGAACCACACCCAGGCGAATTTCTCCAGCTTCATGCCGTTATACTGGAAAAAGCCAGCCACCGCAAAAGGAGCGGCCCCCAGAATACAGATCCAGCTCACCGATTCCCGGCCCATGAACCTGCTAAGCAAAGCATACAGCCCCAGAGCGGTTCCAACCGCCAGGGCGGAGCAGAAAAACTGCCGCATGGTCAGGCCGAAGAAGATGGTTTCCTGATAGGTCAGGATTTCTTTGTTTATTTTGATTTCCATAGATCACACTCCAAACATTTCTTTGGCGATGCGGTCGGCGGCTTTTACAAGTCCAACCAGCACCAGAAGGTTGAAGATGGTTTCGCCCAGATAGCTCCAGACCTGGGTGATGACTGCTGCCTCAGCGTCGATGACGGGGGTGCCGCTGGAGACATAGGCCGTAAAGATAATGCAGGCCAGAACCACCACGGCCCCCTCCATGCAGACACCGATATAGCTTTTGAGAAAGGACTTGCCGATAAAGGAGGTGCTTTCTCCCGCAAAGGAGGAAAGGGCGATGGGCGAAAGGGCGGCGTACAT
>CASFXA010000155.1 GCA_949298535.1 uncultured Oscillospiraceae bacterium | reverse complement strand
ATTCAAAATCATAAAAATCAGGACATGCGCCTGATTTTTATACCACGACCCGCGCCCACAGGGGCGCGAAACCGGGGGTATCGATTCTGGTTTCTCCTGGAACCAGAATCGTATCCAGGGGGACGGGGTCCCCCTGGAAGGGCGACGAACCCTTTCGGCGCCCTCAGAGGGACAAGCGCCTGATTTTTATCCCACGACCCGCGCCCACAGGGTCGGGAAACCGGGGGTATCGATTCTGGTTTCTCCTGGAACCAGAATCGTATCCAGGGGGACTGGGTCCCCCTGGAAGCGTGTCGAAGTTTTTCGATACGCTCAGGGGAGGCGAGGCTTTGCCATGCCTCCCCTCTTTGCTGCGCCTGTTGAGAAAGGATGATGCTGCGGCATATAGAGCCGCTGTCCTCGTTCGCCGTGAAGAAAGGCGGTAAAAGCACACAGGAATTTCTTTCAAAATGCTGCGGCTCCCTCCAGAAGAAGCAGGAAACCATCTGATGTTTCCAAAGAGAGTTCTGGCGGGAACAGTTCATCACCGCAGAACGGGCAGGACTGTAAAAGTGCGTCGGCAGGTTTTGTCAGAGCGGGATACTTCACTCCCGCGGTGAATGGGGATTTTGCTGTTTTTTTACCTGTTTTTCGGACATTGCAACAAAATCAATTAAAATTTTAATCATATTTCGCTATTGTGCCAGTTTCCCCCAGAAAGCCCCTCTTGTTATAATAGAAAGGAAAAATATAGGTAATATGACGGTTTTTGGGCCATTTTTTAATGTAAAATTGATGTAAAACTCATGTAAAATCAGTTTCTACCCCTTCTTCAAGGAGCGGTAGGGCATCACATAAAATCGATCCCCATGCAAAAACTGTTGTTAGAACATGAGAGTGGTTGGAGAAAAACTAACAGGAGGTTTTCACCTTGGCTTTTTTTAGCGCGGTAGGTCTTTTGGGAGGCCTGGCTTTATTTTTGTATGGAATGTCGGTCCTCAGCGGCAGCCTGGAAAAGGCGTCGGAAGGACGGCTGGAAAGTATCCTGGAGCGGCTGACTGACAGTCTGCCCAAAGCGGTGCTGCTGGGCGCGCTGGTCACCGGAGCCATCCAGTCCTCCTCCGCCACCACCGTGGTGGTGGTAGGACTGGTCAACGCCCGGATCCTGCGGCTGCGGCAGGCCATTGGCGTGATTATGGGCGCCAACATCGGCACCACCATCACTGCCCATATCCTGCGGCTGACGGATATTTCCTCCGGCAACTTCTTTTTGGAGCTGATTAAACCCACCACCCTGGCTCCCATGATGGCGGTGGTAGGAATTCTGTTTTACATGGCGGGACGGAGTGACCGGATCAAAAATGTGGGGCAGATGCTCCTGGGCTTTGGGGTGTTGTTCACCGGAATGTTCCAGATGGAGGACGCAGTGGCGCCCCTCAGCGCTTCCCCTGCTTTTGCACAGTTGTTTCAGACCATGACCAACCCCATCCTGGGCGTGCTGGCAGGCGCGCTGGTGACGGCGATCATCCAGTCCTCTTCGGCGTCGGTGGGTATTTTGCAGGCCCTTTCTTCCACTGGCAGCATCACCTGTGCCGCCGCTTTCCCGGTGATTTTGGGACAGAATATCGGCACCTGCATCACCCCCATCCTGGCATCCATCGGCGCGTCCCGTTCCGCCAAACGTTCCGCTCTGATCCATCTGGCTTTCAATGTGGTGGGAACCCTGGTGTTTCTCACCGGGCTGTACACCATTGAGGCGGTGGTGGGCTTTCCTTTCTGGAACAATCCCATTACCAAGGGCGGGATCGCCAATTTTCACACCATCTTTAATGTCACCGTTACGCTGCTTTTGATGCCCTTTGCGGGAGCCCTGGAAAAATTGGCCTATACCCTGATCCCCGCCTCGGAGGAGGAGCATCAGCTGACCGATACCGTAGAGGTGCTGGACGAACGGCTGCTGGTTTCTCCCGGTCTGGCAATCCAGCATGGCCGGGAGGCGGTGTTCCATATGGCGGATCTGGCGATGGAAAACTTCTTCTTTGCCAAGAAAATGATTTTGGAAGGCTATGACGCCAAAACCGCCGAAAAGCTCCACCGCAATGAAACCATGCTGGACGCCCTTCAGGACAAGATCGAAGGCTATGCCATCAAAATTTCCCATCACGCCTTATCGGAGAAGAACAACAACGAGGTCAATGAGCTGCTCCATATGATCGGCGAGCTGGAACGAATCGGCGACCAGTGTGAAAACATCATGGAAGCGGTTCAGAACCGTCCCAGCAATTTTTCCGAGGAGGCCCATCGGGAACTGATGCTGATTACCGCGGCGGTGGAGGAAATCCTCCACAACACCCTCTCCGCCTACTGCGGCGGCAACCTGCCTCTGGCCCATCGGGTGGAACCGCTGGAACAGGTGATTGATATTATGGAGTCGGAGATGAAGGCCGGCCATGTGATGCGTCTGCGGGAGGGTCAATGCTCCATTGAAAGCGCCTTTTCCTTTGTGGAGGTGCTGGCCAACCTGGAACGGATTGCGGATCACTGCTCCAACATCGCCGTCTTCCTCATCACTGTTCAGGAGGATCATCAGGATTTTGACACCCATGCCTATCTTCACGCCCTCCATCGGGGCAGCTCCGCCGCTTACGAAGAATATTATCGGGAATATCAGCAAAAATATCTGGGCAAATAAAGGCGTCTTCTGCTGTCCCTCTGCAGAGGGGGAAGAAATCCCGAAAAGCGGGGCGGGGGCAGATTTGCCTGGGACTGATCGTTTGGGGCTGTCCGCTGGGCCGGCGCAGCGGAGCGCCGCTGGGTCCGCTTTCGACTCGGGCCAAAAGCGCCGGGCCCCAGGCAGCCGCAAGTTCCGGTCTGAAAATTTGAAACCAAACACAAAAAAGGCGCTTCCATACGCAAAGTATGGGGCGCCCTTACGCTTTTGCGGGGAATTCTGTGTCAGGAAGGAATTTTCCTGTCTGGATTAGGCCAAAGGGGAAGCCTTTGTTCTGCCATGAAACAGCGGAATGGAAATAGCGCCTTCTGGAATGAGGCTCAGAAAAAGGGCATTGCCGCTGCGCGAAGGGGGACAGCGTTCATCCTGTGAGGGAAACGCCCAGGACCCATCACAGGCCCTCCACAAATTTCACCCCAGGCATCTGGCTGATGAGGCCCATGACATCGGCGTGTTCTTTGGCCTCCTCGCTCTTGATGGTCATGATGGCGGCAACCTCCGCGTCGCTGGTGGAGTTGACTTTGGTCATCTCCAGCTCCACCACGCTGATCCCCTGGACCTTCATCCGGGCCATAAAGGAGCTGATGTCGCTGATGGAACCGAATTCCACATACAGATCCATCACCTTGGAACGGGACAGAACATAGTGGTCGAACCGGTGCAGCAGGGTGGAGACAAAAAAGATACAGGCGCAGGCGGCAATGGCTGCCTCATAAAAGCCGATGCCGATGGCCAGTCCCATACAGGCGCAGGCCCACAGACCGGCGGCGGTGGTCAGCCCCTTTACCTGATGACGTCCGGTGACGATGATGGTGCCGGCTCCCAAGAAACCGATTCCGCTGATCACCTGCGCTCCCAAACGGGCGGGATCGGAGATGCCAAAGGTTTCCACGATATATTGGTTGGTCATGATGGCCAGCGCGGACCCCATACACACCAAAATATGGGTCCGAAAGCCTGCGGGCCGCCCTTTTTTACCGCGCTCCAGGCCGATAATGCCTCCGCAGATCACGGATAATCCCAAGCGGACCAGAATGGAAACGGTATTGATGGTGACAAGGTCCAGAGACAAAAGCCCTGACATAAACGGTCCTCTCCTTCTCCCCGGAAGGGAAAGCTGTACCTTCTGTCCAAAGAAGGGTATATTTCAACAAAAAATAAATTTGTTCCAAAATGAATCTATACCATTTGTTCATTAAACCATATTTCCTTCCAGTTGTCAACGTAGGACGGCAAGTTCTTTTCAAGTCGCCCTTGAGGAGAAACTGTTTTCCTGGAAATGGAAAAAACAAAGAAAAAATTCGGTTTCAAAGCGGTCCGGACCTGGGAAGCGTCCTTCTTCTGAAAAAAGCTCAGGGGGAGAGAAAAGAGGAAAAAGCGATGGGCCCGGGGCCGCCTGTCGCAGATGAATTTTCGGCGTCCAGCCTTCGCCCCAACAGAAAACCGGGGGTATTCCAAAGATACCCCCGGCAATTTGATTGATTCCGCCAGAACAGGAAGCGCCAACAAACGGCAGGATTTGCACCGCTGATTATTGAGCGGCGGCAGGAGCTGATTCGAGGATGGACGGCGGTGGGGTTCCATCGCGTCTTATCACTGGAGCGGCCCCTACTGCTGCCGGAAGGAACGGAAGGCCTGGAGATAATATTCCCGGGAATCCTCCTCCTCCGGAAATGTTTGAGCGCCATAGCCCAGCAGACGGAACGGTGGAAGCTGCTGTAAAACCACTGGCAGGATCCCCCAGGCTCGGTAGGCCATACGACTGAAGGAGGCCAGGTCTCTCCGCCGATGATAGGCGCCCTCCAGCTCCTGAAAAAAGAAACGCCCAAATTCTTCCAGAGAAAATACGCCCTTTTCCCGAAACTCCTTTTCCAGCAGCTGAATGGAGCGGGAAAGGTCTCCGGAGCAAACTTCCAGTTCCGCCAGCAAGGGATTCTCCGGCTGTTCTGATAACAGCTGCTCCAAACAAATCTGATATTCTGCCCCGGTGATAAAACCGGCATAGGAGAGGATTCAATAGGCCAGCAGCCGCTCCATTGTCACAGAATATCACCTCCGGAGGGAAATCATGGATCATGCTGATCAGGGCTTCTTCTCCTCCTCTTTGGAGGGAGAAGGCGCGGAAATATTCGGCTGGGGGGGAATGCCGGGACCGCCGGCAGGGGGCACCAGGGAGAAGGGCTGGCGGGCGGGCTTATTCCTTTGCAGGCGGCGGATCAGCTTGCGGATGATCCAGACCACCAAAGCGATCAGCAGCACCCAGATCAGCAGTACCGGCCCGTCCTCCACCAGGAAGAAGATCAGTCCCTGGAGGGTGTCCGTGATATTCTCGCCGGAGCGGCGGAAGGATTCGCCCAGCTTTTCCCCGAAGGTCTTGGGCTTCTGCTGGATCTCGGTCAGCTTCACCACTTCCTGAATCTCCATGGTCAGGGAGGAATAGGCCACCTGGCTGTCCATCCGGCGCAGCCGCCCGGTGAGGGACTCAATCTCAGAGCGAACATTCGCCAGGGCGTTTTCCAAAGCGATGATGTCCTCCAGGCTTTCCGCCTGTTCCAGCAGCTCCAGCAGCCGCTGCTCCTGAATCTCCATGTTTTCCAGGCGGGTTTGCGCGTCGTAGTAGCTGTCGGTGATGTCCTGGACGGATTCTTCCTTGGAGACGATATTGAAGGTGTTCCCCACAGCTGTGGTCACCTGATCCAGTTTTTCCGCCGGGACCCGGGCGGTGACGGTAGCGGAACGCTCGTAATAATCCCGGCTGCTGTTCAGGCTGCGCCCGCCTACATTCTGGCTCTCCACATAGCCGCCGGCCTCTTCGATCAGCTGGTTCAGGGTGTCCAGAGCGGTGTCAAAGGCAGTGGTTTCCAGATTCATCCAGCAGTTTTTGATGATCTTCCGCTCCTGTTCCTCCGGCGCCATCGAGGGAGCGCCGCCGGTGTCCGGTTCGGCCATTTCCGCCTCCTGGCTTTCCGCCATGTCGGCCATATACATCCCGTCGGCCACAGGGGCCGCGGGGGAGGTGGATTTGATGGATGCCGTGCTGGAGGCGGAGTCCATAGCGGCCCCGCTGCCGCCGCAGGCGGTGAGAATCAGGGCTATTGCCAGAAAAATCGATCCTACAGCGAGTAAATGTCGTTTCATTTCAGATTCCTCCTTTTCCTCAGGTCAGAGGCGTTTTTTGTGTTCCCAGGGGGCGCCTCTATTGGAAATCCCTTTCATTTCATTAGTGAGAAAAAAAGCGGGATTTGATGCTGAAAAATAAATTTCTACCAATATAGACGAATTGAAACAGGGAAATATTATGGTTTTTACAAAAAAATTCCTCCGCCGTCCCAAAGAGGAACGGTTGAAGGGGAACTTTCCCTGTGCTACAATAAACACATCAGCGACAAAATGCTGTCGCACCACCACCGCGGAGAGATTTCCCAGGCGGCAGTCTGGCGCTTTCCGTTTGCAGGCGCGGGAAGGAGCGTTTTTCTTATGATCCTCACCATCGACATTGGCAACAGCAGCATTATTCTGGGAGCTTACCAGGAGGGGAAGCTGCTGTTTGTTTCCCCCATCCGCACCTCCCTGCGGAAAACGGAGTCGGAATATGCCGTGCTGCTGAAGGATATTCTTTTGCTCCATGGAGTGGAGCGGCGACAGCTGCGGGGAGGCATCATCTCCTCCGTGGTGCCTCCGCTGACGCCGGTGCTGCGGGTTGCGGTGACGATTGTCCAGGACGTGCCGGTGATGGTGGTGGGGCCTGGGCTGCGTACCGGACTGAACATCCGCATCGATAATCCCGGACAGCTGGGAGCGGATCTGGTGGCCACTGCCGTGGGGGCCCTGGAAAAGTATCCGGTTCCCATCCTCATTCTGGACCTGCGCACCGCCACCAAAATCACAGTGGTGGATCAGAACCGCTGCTTCCGGGGCGGTTCCATTATGCCCGGGGTGATGATCGCCCTGGAAGCCCTCACCCATAACGCCGCACAGCTGCCGGACATCAGTCTGGAGGGGGAAGTGAAGCTGTTGGGGACCAACACCGTGGATTGTATGCGTTCCGGGGTGGTGCTGGGGGCGGCCAGTATGCTGGATGGAATGATTGACCGCTACCGGCAGGAGCTGGGGGAATTCGCTTCCATTGTTGCTTGCGGCGGAATGATGAGGCTGATCCAGCCCTATTGCCGCCATCAGATCCAGATGGACGACTCTTTGCTGCTGGACGGCCTCTATGCCATCTATCGCAGAAATTCCCCAGAGGAAGAAAAATAAAGAGGGACTGTCTTCCAGGCCGGGAGGGGAAAATACGCTGTCCTGATCCGAATGCGGGGCGAAACCGTTTTTCTTTTGCCCCGGCAGCTGCGGGAAGGGAGCGGCCACAGGAGGAGAACAGGAGCCGGCGGTCTTTCACCTTTGGGCGGTCAGGGCTTTTTCAGCGCCGTACCGGCTCCCCTTTCTGAAAAGGACTGGGCTGGGCTTCTTTTCTCCGTCGGCATCAGGAAGAAGTTCCGGCTGCCCTTTTTTGAGGGCCTCCCCTTTGGAGATGGCGGCAGAAAAAAGGAAGGGTTCCCGCCGGGATGTACAGTCCCGGAAGGAACCCTTCAGGTTGGGGAAGGAAAAGCAGCTGCTGTTTCAGAATTCGTCTGGGATGTACAGTCCGTTGGAATTCTGAAGCAGGAACTCAGGAGAGAGGCGGCCCCTGCCGCTCCAGAAGATTGACTGCCAGCAGCTCCTGGAGGTTTTTGCCGTACCAGGGAGTGGAAGAAGGCCCCACGCCCACCTCCAGTCGGTACCGCAGGGAGAGGAGGGCGTCTTCGATCACTTCCCGGCGGGGGTCATCCGGGGGGAGACGGTCCCGGGCGTCTAAAAGGGGAGCCGCTGCGGCGGGGGTGTACAGCGGAGCCAGGGTGAGACTGTCCCCATCCCCGGAGAGATAACGGTCCAGATTGTGCCGGGCGATGATTCCGTCCACGTTGGAGAAGGAAAGAACCAGGAACCATCCGCAGAACACCGCCGCCAGCCACCGCTGCCAGGGGAAAGGTTTCCACAGGCTCAGCAGTTGGAGCAAAAACACCGCTGCCAGCAGCGCCATAAACCAGCTGGTGTAAACCCGCAGCTGCGTGAGGCCATAAGCCCGGATATATAGCCCCATTTTGCACAGGGCGGTGGCGATAAGCAGCAAGGTCTGCACCGGCAGCACCCGGCACAGAAACAGCGTGATGGCGTTTTCCTTATGCCGGGTCAGCTGTCTGGCTGCCAGCAGCACCGCCAGATTCAGCATCGAGACCTGGCACAGCTCAAAGAATCCCTGCCGGGCATAGGCGGACCAGGAACCGGCCTGGGGCTGCCCCTGGACGATGGCGTAAACCAGTCCGGCGGTTTGGGCGGCGAAAAACACCAGGTATAAAGCGGTGAGCATCCCCAGGGAGGTGACGGCCACAGCGGTGGGGATGATGCGTCGGCGGGCCTCACGGAGCGCCTGTTCCTCCGGAGTGAGGCATTTGACGCCCCGATGGTGAAAGCTGCCGTACCACAGGCCGAACAGGTAGGCGGATACAGGGAGGGTCAGTAACAGCCGCACCAGCAGCCACAGGGCCCAGGAGGCGTTTTGGGGAGAGAGGTTTTCCACCAGCAGACGAAAGGTATCGTCCGCTTCCGCCAGCTGTCCCGCCACATACAGCAGCAGCGGAACCATCAGCAGCGCCGTGATCAGCGCCAGGAACAGGCTGCGGCTTTGGTCGCTTTTCCGGGAGCGCTGCCGCAGCACTTGCCATTGACAGCCAAAATTGCGCATCGGCAGCAGAAATAACCGTTCTCCAAAGGCTCCCAGAGTGATCCCCTCCGCCGGAGAGGAGCCGCCCAGCACTGCCACCCACCAGACGGCACAGCCGGTGAGGAAAAGGAAGGTGAGGAAGGTGATGAATCCGGCGCTGAACAGGGAAAAATGAAGGGCGCTCAACAGGGTCAACCCCAGCCAGAGCCAGCTTTTCTTTGGGATGGGGTGTCCTCCCGCCCGAAACCAGGCGAGGACAACCCCGCAGTAGACCAGGGTGAATAAGGTGATGCCAACGCCTCCGATAAAGCTCAGCGCGAAGCGGACGTACAGATAGCCGCAGGGCAGCGCCAACAGCGCCAGCAGGCCGTCTTCCCTTTTGGCAGTCAGGGGAGGAGGGGGCGCGGGGGTCCGGAAACTGTTTTGGGGTACACCAAGAGAAGCGGAGGCCGGTACGGCTTCCACCGAAGGATGATTTTGTTCCATAAGGACGCTCCTTTTTTATTGTTCCGAATCGGGGATGTATTCCAGCAGATCCCCTGGCTGACAGTCCAAAACCTGGCAGATGGCCTCCAGAGTGGAGAAGCGGATGGCTTTGGCTTTGTTGTTTTTCAGGATGGACAGATTGGCGGGGGTGATGCCGATGCGGTCCGCCAGTTCCCCGGCGGAAATTTTCCGCTTTGCCATCATCACATCCAGATTCACTTGGATGGCCATAGCGGCGCCCCCTTTCCTAAATGGTAAAGTCGTTTTCTTCCTTGATGGCCACCGCTTGGGCAAAGACGTTTTTCATCACCCGGAGAATCAGTCCCACAAACCCTGCCGCCACCGCCACAAAGAGGAAGGGCTGATAGAGCAGGGTGAACCCCAGGCAGATCAGCGCCACGGCAAAGCAGCACCAGGAGATGCGGCGCAGACAGGCGGTGTTGGCTGAGGTGAACACTTCCCCCCGGTGGATGTTCCGCAGCAGCCGGTCCAGCCAGAACAGCAGCGCCAGGCCCAGGGCCACGCAGGGATAGAGGGCCCACAGCAGAATGGGATAGAGGGAAGGGGATTTGTCCCCCATGGCCACATACCAGCGGCAAAGGGAAGGCCCCAGAAGCAGGCTGCATCCCAGCAAGGCCATCATCAGACGGTTACAGACCAGGGAAAGAAGTTCGGAATAGCGTTTGTTCCACATGGCGGGAAGCCTCCTTGCGCCTTTGATGATTTTAATATACCATAGGATTTACTGAAAGTCAATTATTATTTATTGTTTTTCGATAAAAATATTTCGCAAAACAATATTTTAAAATATTCAGCCCGGAAAGCATTAGGCTACAAGAAGAAGGAAAACAGGGAAGGAGCGACAGGGGGATGAAGAAAAGCAGCGTTGCTTTTGCAGCGCTTGCACTGATATGGAGCATCTATTATCTGGCCATGCGCCGCACGGGAGGGCTTCTGAACCGGACGGATCTTCTGGTTTGCGGCACAGTGGCGCTGCTTTGTATCGGTTGGTTGCTGTACAATCTGGCGGGACTTTGGCGGAAAAAAGAATAGAAAGATACAGCGGGCCCGGATCAAGCAGGAAAACTTGACCCGGGCCCGCTGAACATTTTTTCATCAGGGGTTTGATGGTGGGAGGGAAAACAGACGGAAAGAACCCCACCCGCTCCCCAAGGGGAAGACAGGAGAAAGAAACCCCATTTCCAGAGTGCTGCCTGAAATCCTCGCCGCGCCTTTTCAGAACAGGGGAAAGGGAAGGGGCGCTCTTCCGGAAGATCATCCGCGGGGGAAAAGAGAGTTCTCTTTTGGCCAGGAGGGGGCTGTTAGAGGAAACGATAGCAAAAGCGAATCAAAAAAGGAACCAGGGCGGAGCAGAGAACGCCGTTAAAGACCGACAGAACCACCGTTTCCTCGTCGGTGTAGCGGATCATCATAGGGAGGGTGGTGTCCTCGCTGGTGGCTCCGGCTGGAGCGATACAGGTGTAAAAGTTCAGATGCCGGGACACCCAGGGGATGCTGAAAAAGGAGAGAATCTCCCGCAGCAGATTGCTCAGAAAGGTGATGCTGCCCAGATGGGCCCCTGCCAGCTCGGTGAGCATCACTCCGGAAAGGCTGTACCAGCCCAGACCGCTGGCGATGGCCGTCCCCTGCTGAAGGGACAGCCCCGTAATCAGGCTGCAAACCGCTCCTCCCGCCAGGGAACCCGCTACCACTCCGGCGGGAATGACCAGCACCCGCAGCTGGTAACGGCGGATTTTCTGAAACACTTCCCGGTTCAGCCCCACGCTGATGCCCACCAAAAACATCAGCAGATACAGCACCAGCTGGCTGTTTTGGGTCAGCAGGCTGACGGCTTCCAGCCGGGCGCCGGAAAGACCATAAAGAGCGCCACCCACCAGAGCGCCCACAGCGATCCAGACCATTTCAGCCTTCCTCCTTTTTTTCAGCGTCCCGTTTCCACCGGCGGGTCATTCCATATACCAGCAGGGCGGAAAAAGCGGCAGGCAGCAGGGCGAACAACAAACTTTGCCAACCGATGACCTTTAGCTCCTCCAAAAAGTTTTCCCGCTGTCCCAGCATCACCCCCATGGAGAAGATCAGTAAAGCGGTGCAGATCACCTGGAGGGTTTCGTTCTGCTTTTTAAAGCGGTGAGGGAAAAATTTTGCGCCCACCAGCACCCCTGCCAGCATCACCAGGATGACATCCATCTTTTACGCCTCCCATGGCAAAAAAATACGGCCCCTCCTGTCTTTGGAAAGGCCGAACCTCCAAATATGAAAATTATTGTAGCAAATTCCCTCAAAAAGGTCAAGAAGCGAAGGGACCTTTGCCGCCGGATGAATACTTGTGAAAAAGACATCGCCATGAAAGATTGAGAGATGGAATTTTCCGGGTTGGAAAGGAATTTTCAACAGGTTTTGGAATCCCTTCCGCCCTTTCATGGAAAGAAAAAGACCAACAGGGAACGATCACTCTTTGTTGAGCCGCCTTTTCATATATACCGGCGCCAGAAAAAGGCGAAAAGGGATCCGCTGTTCAGCCGTCTGAAAAACAGCGGAAGAAAAAATCTTACAGTTGGGAGGACTGTTCTTCCAGCAGAACAAAACGGGGCTGCACCCTGCCATCCCGTTCCACCTGCTCCGTCCACATGGCGGCGGGACGGACCCACAATCCGCCGTCCCCATACAAGGGGCGGTAGAGGACCAGCCATTCCTCGGTTTCCGAATGGCGGACCAAACCCAATACCTGGTATTCCTTCCCTTTGAAATGCCGGTATCGCCCCGGACGAATCTCATCCATCATCCCTTGAATCCTCCAACAAAATCTTCTGTCCCCGATGGCTCAGCTCCACCAGCCCGTGGGCGAGGAGGGGCCAGGAGGGAGAGCGGCGCATGGCCTGAAAGATGCCGTACTTCTCCCAAAAGTGCATGGGAATCCAGGCGGAAGGCCGCACCTGTTCCAAAAAATATTCCGCTCCCCACAACTGGGTCCTGCCCAGGCGGGGGTCCACCGGCAAAAAGGCCAGGTCGATCTTCCGTCCCGCCAGAGAATCCACCTGGCGACGGTAGTTGCGGCCCATTTCCTCGTTCCACTGCTCCGGCTCTCCGTC
Organism: uncultured Oscillospiraceae bacterium; assembly: GCA_949298535.1. GTDB lineage: Bacteria > Bacillota > Clostridia > Oscillospirales > Ruminococcaceae > Angelakisella. The sequence continues at coordinate 6,963 of CASFXA010000155.1, read as the reverse complement.
CCAATGCCACCAGTTCAGATCTCCGGCATGGTAGACGGTCACGCCGTCGCACTCCACCAGAAAAGCGACCCCCTGGTCGGTGGAGGAGAGAGCGGAAATGACCATTCCCTTCTCCCGGATGGTTTTCCCCGGGGTGATGGTGGTTCCTTCCTCCCTGGGGGGAATGTCGTCCCCCAAGTAAAGGGAAATATCCGGATACTCCCGCTTCCAGCTGAGGATAACCGGATTAAAATGGTCGTGATGACTGTGGGAGGCGAACACCGCCAGAGGCTTGTCCCGAAGCAGCCGGGGCGTCACCGCTCCCTGCTCCAGCGTTCCCCCCTTAGGCAGGTCCAGATAATAATCGAACACCAGCAGGCGCTTCCCTGTATCCACAGCAAAGCCGCTGTGCTGCAAATACCAGACGGTCATAGGTCCTCCTTCTCCAGCAGCGCCTTCCATTCTTCCTCCCGGAACCCGACACAGACCCCCTGAGCGCCGATCAGCAGGGGCCGGCGGAGGAGCATCCCGTCGGTGGAAAGGAGCTGCAGCTGTTCCGCTTCCCCCATGGCGGGCAGACGGCTGCCCAGTTCCATGGAGCGATACAGCTGGCCGCTGGTGTTGAAAAACCGTTTAAGAGGCAGGCCGGAGCGAGTCCACAGCTGCCGCAGTTCCTCCTCTCCGGGATTCTGGGTACGAATATCCCGAAGCTGACAGGATACCCCGTGGGCCTCCAGCCATTGCTTCGCTTTTTTGCAGGTGCTGCAATTGGGATGCCAGATGAGCGTCATCATATTGCTTCCTTTCCTTTTAAACCTTGTAAATCGGCTCCACCACCGACGCGCCGAAGGGCATCAGGGCCAGCTTGGCGATCTTGAAGCATTGCAGACCGAAGGGGATGCCGATGATGGTGATGCAGAAAACGACGCCGTTAAGGGCCGCCCCCACGGCGAGGGGGATTCCGCCAAAAATCAGCCACAGAATATTCAGCAGCAGGGACCCCACCCCGCCGCCGAAGACGACTTCTTTCCCAAAGGGGAAAAAGGCCAGTTTGGCAAATTTAAAGCATTGCAGACCAATGGGGATGCCAATGATGGTGATACACCACAAACAGCCTACCAGCACCCAGCCCAAACCCATCCAGATGCCTCCGAAAATAAACCAAAGAGCGTTACCCAAACAACCCATGGTTGGACTCCTTTCTTCATACAGAGGATAAAAAATTCATTCTCCCAGCAGGGCGAAAGCGTCCCCGAAGAGATCCCCCAAAGTGGTAGCAGGGGCCTTTTCCACCCCCATCAGCTGTTTGACCAGTTTGGTGCGCTGCTCAAAAGCCTCCTTGTCGTGGACCAGGGTCAGCAGGGAGGCGGAGTTCTCCGCGTCGTCGGCAGCGCTGTGTTCCTTGCCGGAAAAATCCTGCTCCACCGAACCGATGGCGTTTTTCAGCGACAACCGGGAGCGTTTGGACAGGCCCATGAGGCGGGTATAGATCCGCTGAAAGTCCATCCACCGGCGGAACTGCTTGGGCAAACCGTCAGGATAAATCCCCTTGGCGGCACACTCTCCCACCAGCTGCCGCCGGTCACTGTCGCTCCAGGCATAAATGCGGCAGGGCTCATCGCCGATCCACGCGATAAATTCCGCCAGAGCCTCCGGCAGGTCTTTGGCGTTCTGGACATCCTCCCCGGTGATGCCGGTGATCTCGATGGTGCGGGGAGTGATGTCCGCCAGGACGGGATGAACATACCGGGAATATTTGCCCACCTGTTCGTATTGGTCATTGAGTTTGACGGCGCCGATCTCAATAATTTCGCTGCGGAAAACCGCCCGGGCTTCCACGTTCTTTTTCGGGATGGCGTTCATTTCAAAATCCACAAAAATATGCTGCATAACTGCTGATGTCCTTTCTGTTGCCTTCTTCCAGCATATGCCGGCGAAGGAGAGGGGATGCTGACGGTCACGCGCAACGTCAGACTTTGGGGCAGGCCGGCGGGAACGACGGCCAGGGAAAACGCTCCGTTTTCCTTCCGGGGTTATTGTACCTAGACCTCCTGCCCTTACAGGGCCGCTCCAGGGGAGCGGGGCGGCGAAGCCGGGGAGGTCTCGTCAAGAAGACCGGCTGCCGGAAAGGCAGGGCCGGCGGGAACGACGGCCAAGGAAAACAATCTGTTTTCCTTCCGGGCTTATTGTACCATAAAGCAAAGCGGGAGAAAAGCGGCAAAAAAAGCCGTTTTTCTCCCTTTTCCCCTTTTAGTTCGTCACAGCAGCGGCAGCCCCGGTTTGCCGCCGGCTTTTGCCCCAGGCCCCCAGATGAAGACTGGAATGGGAGGATCATTGGGCCGGTTGGCAAAACGGGAGATCAAAACCGTGAAGCGGCGGTCGTCAATGGTCTCCAAAAATTCCAGCAGCGCGTCCCGTTCCTCATAGCCGCAGTCCCGCCCGTAATAGATGCACAGGCTCATCACGCCGTCCTCTTTGAGCAGTTCCAGCCCCTGGGTAATGGCGGGGATACTGGTCTCGGCCCGGGTGAAGATCTGGTGGCTGCCCCCCGGGAGCCACCCGAAATTAAACACCACCGCGTCGGCGCTGCCGGGGGCGGCATAACGGGAGAGATGGCTGTGGCTGTCCAGCACCACCTGCACCCGGTCTGCCACCCCTTCCGCGTCAATCAGAGCTCTGGTGGCCTCCACCGCCTGAGGCTGAATGTCCATGGCCAGCACCCGCCCTTCCGGCCCGGCCAGTTTTGCCAGAAAAACCGTATCCCTCCCCTTTCCGGCAGTGGCGTCTATGCAGAAGGCTCCGGGCCGGATATGGGCGGCCAGGAAACGATGGGCAAGGCCCAGGGTGTTTAAGGGAAAATCCATCATGACAGCTCCTTTCAGGCTGAGAGGTTGAAAAAGGAATCCTTCCAGAGAAAAAGCGGGCCTCCGCCGGTGTTTTCCGGAGAAACCCGCCTGTGAACAAGGGAAGAAGGGACGGACCACAGGAAGCGGAAAAGCTCCCGGATCATTACAGCAGCCCCAGGGTCAGCAGCACATAGATAAAACCGAACAGGGAGAGAACTGACAGGCAGGTGGAAAAAACCACGATCTGCCCCGCCAGCTGATCGTCCGCCCCGGCGTTATAAGCCATAATATGGGAGGTGACGGTGGTGGGGGAGCCAAAAAGAATCAGCAGCGACAGCAGTTCCAGCTGCCGGAAGCCCAGAGCCACCGCAATGGGAATAAAAATCAGCGGCAGGATCACCAGCTTGCCCAAACAACAGATGAACAGCTGCCGGTGGCTGTGGCGCAGAGCCTCAAAACGGAAGCTGCCCCCCAGCACCAGCAGGGACAGGGTGGTGGCGGTGGCGGCCACATCGTCCACCACAGTCTCCACCAGGGCGGGCAAACGGATGCCGGTGAGGAGCATCAGCAGCGCCAGCACCGAGGCCAGAATGAGCGGATTGGTGATGATCCCCCGGATGATCCGGCGAACATCCGGCTTTTTATTGGAGTAGATCTCCAGGGCGACGACGGAGAGACCGTTGAACATCGGGGCCACCACCGTGGAGAGCATGGCGGTGATTCCCAGGCTCTGGCCCGGATACATGGAAGCGGCAAGGCCCATTCCCAGCACCACAAAGCTGGAACGGAAGGTCCCCTGAATCATGACCCCCCGTTTGGCGGCGTCCGGCTCGATGCGGGGAATAATCAGGATCAGCAACAGAAAGGTGACCGCAATGGACACTGCCCCGAAGCCCAGGATCCGAAAATCCATCACCTGTTGGGGATCGGTGGTATAGATGTTATAAAACACCAGCGCCGGCACCAGCACGTCAAAGGCCAGTTTGTTCATCTTTTTGCAGCCGGATTCGTCCACGATTCCCACCATCCGCAGGCCGCAGCCCAGAGCGATGATGAGAAAAACCGGCATAACGATATTGAAGGTGGTGATGAAAGTGGTCAAAAAAATCATCTCCCCAGGACGACAGCGGACCCCTTTCACAGCCGCCCTATGGTATATTATATTTATTGTAGCATTTTTGGGACGGAATCGCTACAGCTATTTGGAAATAATGACAAAAAAATACTGAAAAACATTGCGGCGCAACGACAAAAAGGATATGATAGCCTCAGCGGGCAGGGAACAAAGCGGTGATAAGAACTGTTTGGATTTCCTTTTCCTCCTTCCCTTCCCCACAGGAGGAAAACGTCGTCCCTCCCCCGGGAATCTGCCCTCTTTTGGAAGCCTTTCCCCTGACCGGACAGAGATCAAGCGGAACGGTCACCCCAGGAGGAGAACTGGCCGCCGGAGACGGGAAGACAGGCGGGTATGGTTCTCCTTTTCCGGCCTTTTGTCCCTGGCGTACAGGAGGGACGGGAAGGCTGAAAGAGAAGATGAAAGCGAGAAAACGCATCTTCAGACGCTTTTCCGGGATCGGAAGAGTGAGGAAAGAGGGGTACCGCCTGTCCTTGGGGGCGGCTGCCCGGGAAAATGCCGATCCCTCAAAACCTCTGGGAAAAACGTTTTTTCAGGGGATACCATTGGAAGAAGCTGAGAGGAGAAAGAAAAAATGGAAGTTTCGCTGAAAACGGAATACGAAGTTTTTTCCCCGGAACATCCGGCGCCGGAACAAATGGAATCCGGGAAATTTTATCGCTGTGTTTTCCGGGGGTTGGAGCTGGAGGAGGTGCGGTGGAAAAACTGCGTCTTTGACAGCTGTACCTTCCCCTTTACCAGATTCAGGGGCGGTATCTTGGAAAAATGCGCCCTGCTCAACTGTGTCTTTGAGGACAGCGCTTTTTTCAGCACCCTGCTGGACCGCTGCAAATGCACTGGCAGCAGCTTTTCCGGCGCGAAGCGCACCGGGCTGATCCTCCGGGGCGGTGATTACTCCTATTGCGCCCTCCAGCAGAGCGACTTTCGGAAGGGGGACCTTGCGGGACTCTCCCTGCGCTCCGCGGATCTGCGCCAAAGCGATCTGCGTCAGGCAAACCTCACCGGCGCGGACCTGACCGGGGCCCTTCTCCAGCAGGCGGATCTCACCGGCGCGGATCTTTCCGGCGCCCGGGTGGAAGGGGTGGATTTCCGCCAGGTGAAGATGAAAAACACCCTGGTGGGGCTGGAACAGGCGGTGGAGGTGGCCCGGTCCATGGGGTGCGTTCTGGACCGATGATCCGGCAGAACCAGAGAAAAACAGCGCAAGCCTTGGTCAGAGCGTTTGGCTCCAACCAAGGCTTGCGTACATCCTGGAATGTTTTATCGGACCATACAGTATTGCCGCAGGGAGACATCATCCTCCAGCACCCGGATGGTGTGGAAGCCGAAATGGCGGTACAGTTCCACATTCCTGCGATTGTGGGTTTCCAGAGTGGCATAACAGTCGTGGGCGTCGGCATAGGCCAGCACCTGGCCCATCAGCTGTCCGGCGATGCCCCGGCCCCGCTGCTCCGCCCGTACCGCCAGCAGGTCGATGCGCACCACCTCCTGAGGATCTTCCAGTTCCTCTGCCTCCTCCTCCCAGCTGGAGGAAAGAAAGGCCCGGTTGTGGATGAAATTGACCAGGGTGGACAAACTGGGGTCCATCCGGGCCAGCAGCCACAGCATCCGCAAATTTCCAGCGGCGCTTTGGATGGCGCCGGCCCACCGGCACCGGGCCTGGGTTCCGTCCACAATGGCGATGACGCCGTTGAGATCCCGGCTGTCGGCATACAGCTCGAAACAGTCCTTGTATGTGGTCAGATAACAGTCAAACAGCTCCGGCAGGATCTTTGCTCTCAGCTCCGCCTGGGGAATCAGCCGACAGAACAAGGGGTCCGCCTGAAAGGATTCCCCCAACAGCTCCGCCGCCGCCCGGCGTTCTTTCTGGCTCAATCGATATAATCCGGTGTTCAGCACGTTTTCACTCACCTTTACTTCGCTTCATTCATTTCAGTTGGAATGGGAGATCAGGCGAGAATAGCTAGGTCATAATTCCACTCCTGTTCTGTCTTGAATTGGAGCGGACTGTTTTCTGACATCTCCAGTATACCATTTTCCCCGACAGAAGGACAAATGCCGTCCGCCGGGAAAAAACCGCCGGAAACGCCCTTCCCCTGAAACCATTCCAAACGGCTGGGGGGCGGGCGCTGTTTTTCTGCGGGATGCGCCGCCGGGAACCCCTCTTCACCAAACAGCTGCCGCCGCCATAGTATGACCATGACGGGAAAGGAGGAGCCGATCTATGACCACAAAAATCTGTCCCTATCATCGGGGAAAAGCGGTGGCTTATGCCGATGAATGGGCGCTGGAGAGAAACCCTGCTTATCTTGATTTTGAGTCCCTGGGAGGAGATTGCACCAACTTTGCCTCCCAGTGCTTGCTGGCCGGCAGCGGCATCATGAACGAAACCGCCGTTTTCGGCTGGTACTACATCACCAGCTGGGAAAGGACCGCCTCCTGGACAGGGGCCCGGTACCTCCATCGGTTTCTTACCAGCAACGGCGGTCTGGGCCCTTTTGGAACAGAAGCGCCGCTGGGAAAAGGGGAACCGGGGGACTTGGTGCAGCTTCAGGATCAGGAGGGAAACAGCTATCATACGCTGGTCATCACCGGACGGGATCACCGGGGACTGTTGGTTTCCGGACACAGCCGGGATGTCAGCCGGATTCCCCTGAGCGCTTATACCGCCCCAAAGCTCTGTTGTATTCATATCCAGGGAGTGCGGCGCCCCGCCAGGGAGGAATAGCATTTTACAGAAGGCGGAGAAACTCAAGAGAAAAATGGATCTGTCGCGGCGGAAAAAAGGATGATCCGCGTTTCTCCTGGTGCGATGAAGGGGAGTGGCGCAGGATTCCATCCCAATCAGGCGTTTGTTCTGTGGAAAACAAGTCAAAACAAGCGGCGCCCCCAGTTTACCTCCAGGGAAACAGGGGGCGCCCCTGGTCTGTGATGAAAAAAATCTTATTTATTAAGAGCCAGCGCCAAGGGATCCCCGGCGATGAGAATCTCCTCATTGGTGGG
>CASFXA010000154.1 GCA_949298535.1 uncultured Oscillospiraceae bacterium | reverse complement strand
GGCAGATCCACAAAGCGCATCTGACCGCCCCGGAAAAAGTTGATGGTGGCGGTTTTCCCCGGCGTGGCGCTCACCCGGGCAAGGGATTTTTGATTAAAAAGTTTGTTGATCAGGGACGACTTGCCCACATTGGAGCGCCCGGCAAAAACCAGCTCCGGCAGCTGGGAGGGCGGGAGCTGGTCCAGACGGCCAAAAGAAGTCTCAAAGCGTACCTGCTGAAAATTCATACCCTTCTCCTTCCGTCTTCACTGCCGGATGGAGGCGCTTTCGCCCCGCTCTCCCACCGGCACCATGGCCGGCGCCGCCGGCTCGATCACCGGGCGGGGAGGATGAACCAGCGCCGTCTCCAGCACCGTTTCCATCCGTTCAGCCGGGACAAACTTAATATGTTCCTTCACCACGTCCTCCACCTCTTCCAGGTCCGGGACGTTGGCGGCAGGGATAATCACCGTCTTCATTCCATATTTATAGGCGGCCATAGTCTTTTCCCGCAGCCCCCCGATGGGCAGCACCCGCCCACGAAGGGTGATCTCTCAGGTCATGGCCACATCATGGCGGATGGGAATACCGGAGAGGGCGGAAACCAGAGCGGTGCAGGTGGTAATACCGGCGGAAGGGCCGTCCTTGGGCACCGCTCCCTCGGGGAAGTGGATATGAAGGTCCTTATCCTTGTAGAAGGTTTTGCTGATGCCGTACTGACCCGCCACGCTGCGGATATAGGTGATGGCAGCGGCCACCGATTCCTTCATCACATCTCCCAGGGAACCGGTGAACTGGTCCTTTCCGGTACCCTCCATGACGGCGCACTCCACCTGGAGCATCTCGCCTCCCACCGCGGTCCAGGCAAGGCCATTGGCCACGCCGATTTCGTCCTTCCGGGTCAGCTCATCATCCCGGAACTTCCGGGGGCCCAGGTAAGCGCTCAAATTTTTGGCGGTGACGCTCAGGCGCTTGGAATCCTCCTTGGAAACGATGGTGACGGCGGCCTTGCGGCAGACCGAAGCGATCTGACGTTCCAGGTTCCGCACTCCTGCTTCCCTGGTGTAATAATCGATCATCTCATAAAGTGCGGTGTCGGCGATGGACAGCTGTTTGGCGGAAATGCCGTGACGTTTCAGCTGTTTGGCCACCAGATGCCGCCGGGCAATCTGAAATTTTTCCTCCCGGGTGTAGCTGGACAGCTCAATGACTTCCATCCGGTCCAGCAAGGGGGCGGGGATTGCGCTGCGGTCATTGGCAGTGGCAATAAAGAACACCTGGGAAAGGTCGAAGGGAATTTCGATAAAATGGTCCCGGAAGGAGTTGTTCTGCTCGCTGTCCAACACCTCCAGCAGCGCCGAGGAGGGATCTCCCCGGAAATCGTTGCCCAGCTTGTCGATCTCATCCAGCAGCATCAGGGGATTGGCGCTGCCCGCCTGTTTCATGGCGGTGATGATCCGGCCCGGCATGGAACCGATATAGGTTTTCCGGTGGCCCCGGATGTCCGACTCGTCCCGAACGCCGCCCAGAGACAGGCGGACATATTTCCGCCCCATGGTCTCGGCGATGGACCGGGCGATGGAGGTTTTTCCCACGCCGGGAGGACCCACCAGGCAGATAATCTGTCCCTTGATCTCCGGAGAGAGCTTGCGCACCGCCAGGGTCTCCAGAATCCGCTCCTTCACCTTTTTCAGGCCGTAATGCTCGCTGTCCAGCAGACGGCGGGCCTTCTCGATGTCAATTTTATCCTTGGTATGTACGTTCCAGGGCAGCTCCAGCACGGTATCCAGGTATCCCCGGATGACCGACGCCTCGTTGGAATTGGGAGGCATCTTCTCCATCCGGTCCACTTCCTTGAGGAGCTTTTCTTCCGATTCCTGGGGCAGGGACAGCTTGCGGATCTGTTCCCGATACCGGTCCAGCTCCTCAAACATCTCCTCCCCTTCTCCCAGCTCGCTGGAGATGGCTTTCATCTGCTCCCGGAGGTAGAACTCCCGCTGGTTTTTGTCGATCTGCTCCTTGACCTTCTCATGGATGTCCTGCTCCAGGCTGAGGATTTCGTTTTCATTTTCCAGCAGCCGGACAATCAGCTCCAGGCGCTTGATGACGCTGGATTCCTCCAGCACCGCCTGCTTATCCTCATACCGCAGCTGAATGTTTCCGGCAATAAACTCCGCAACATAGAAGGGATCCTCCGAAGCCAGGATGCCGTTGACAATGTCCTTGGGCATCTTGGGGGTGAGATAGCAATATTCCTCAAAAAGGTCCTTGACCGTGCGCACCAGGGCGTCGCAAAGGGCTTTGTTGGTGATTCGCTCCCGAACGGGGAACTCCTCCACCACGCCGCTGAAAAAGGCTCCGCCCTCCTCCATGCTCAGCAAGCGGCCCCGGTAACGGCCATCCACCACCACCCGGAGATTATCCCCCTGGGTGCGGAGGATCTGGCGGATTTCTCCTACGACGCCCACCTTGTACAGCTGTTCCGCTGTAGGATCGTCGTCCCGGATGTCCTTCTGGGCCACCAGAAAGATTTTCCGCTCGTTGCCCATCGCTTCATTCAGAGCCAGCACCGATTTTGCCCTGCCCACGTCAAAGTGGAGGACCATATGGGGGAACAGCACCAGTCCCCGAAGGGCCAGCACCGGCATTGTCTCCTGTTTCCGGGGAGAAGCCTTGCTGACAATAATCTTTTTCTCACTCATGGATCAAAACCACCTTTCCGCGCCGCTTGGGGCGACGCTGGACAAAGGACGGCACACCGCCGTCTTTCATCAGGGTATCATTATACAATAGCGGCCATGAATTTTTCAATAAGTTCCTGTGTTTTCCGGATGAAAAATCCATGACCGGAAATGTCCGGATATGGCACCGCCTCCGCGGGTTGGGCGGAGGCAGGTCTCTTTTTTAAATGGATTCAGGACACCGAGCTGCGCCGCCGGGAAGAGACGGGAGGCTGGGGCTGACTCAATTTCAGCTTCACCGGCTTTTTCAGGGGATTGTGGGTGATCTCCGCCGGTTTCTCCCCCATCACACATTCCCGGGTGATGACGATCCGCTCCACTGTTGGATCAGAGGGAGACTCAAACATAATGGGACCCAGCACCCCTTCCATAATGGCCCGCAGGCCCCGGGCGCCGGTCTTCAGCGCGATGGCCTTCTCCGCCAGCGCCTTCAGGGCGTCGTCGGTGAATTCCAGCGTGCAGCCGTCCAGCTGGAACAGCTTTTTATACTGCCGAACCATGGAGTTCTTCGGCTCGGTGAGGATCTTGATGAGGGCCTCCTCATCCAGGGGATCCAGAGTGGCGATCACCGGAATACGGCCCACCAGCTCCGGAATCAAACCAAAGCGGACCAGATCGTGAGGAACCACCTGTTTGAGCAGCTTGCGGCTCCGCTCCTCTTTGCTCTCCTTCAATTGGGCTCCGAAGCCCATGCTGGAATTGTCCGTCCGCTTTTCAATCACCGACTCCAGCCCCTCAAAGGCGCCGCCGCAGATAAAGAGGATGTTGCTGGTGTCGATCTGAATGAACTCCTGCTGGGGATGCTTCCGTCCTCCCTGGGGAGGCACATTGGAAACGGTGCCCTCCAGGATCTTCAGCAGCGCCTGCTGCACCCCTTCGCCGCTGACATCCCTGGTGATGGAGGGATTCTCCGACTTCCGGGAGATCTTGTCGATCTCATCAATATAGATGATCCCCCGTTCCGCCCGGGCAACGTCAAAATCTGCCGCCTGGATGAGCCGCAGGAGGATGTTTTCCACGTCCTCGCCCACATAGCCCGCCTCGGTGAGGGTAGTGGCGTCGGCAATGGCGAAAGGCACGTTCAGCACCCGGGCCAGGGACTGAGCCAGCATGGTTTTGCCCACGCCGGTAGGCCCCAACAGCAGGATATTGCTCTTGCCCAGTTCCACATCCTCGCCGCTGCCGCCGAAGTAGATCCGCTTATAGTGGTTGTAAACCGCCACAGACAATGCCCGCTTGGCTTCCTGCTGGCCCACCACATATTCATCCAGAAAACTTTTGATCTCTGCCGGCTTGGGGATGGTCACTTCCACCTCTTCCCGGACCTTCTTCTTCTCCGGGGGGCGTTCGTCCAACACAGCCTGGCACAGCTCAATGCACTCGTTGCAGATGCAAACGCCAGGACCGGCGATCATCCGCTCCACCTGATCCTGCTGTTTGCCGCAAAAGGAGCAGCGAAGCTGTTTTTTATTATCATTTGTTGCCATTGTTGCTACTACTCTCCTCGCTCATCACATTTCGCCGGAAAAACGGCGTCGTGGGGTTCAGTCCCGGTGGGCGATCACCTTGTCAATCAGGCCGTAGGCGCAGGCGGCGTCGGCATCCATGAAGTTATCCCGCTCGGTATCCCGCTGGATCACTTCCAGGGGCTTTCCGGTCTGCTGGGCCAGAATGGTGTTGAGCTTTTCCCGAATATGGATCAGCCGGTCCGCATGGATCTTGATGTCAGTGGCCTGACCCTGAAGGCCGCTCATCAGAGGCTGATGAATCATAATCTCCGCATTGGGCAGTGCCAGACGCTTGCCAGGCGCTCCGGAAGAAAGAAGGAACGCCCCCATGGAAGCGGCCATACCCACGCAGATGGTGGAAACATCGCACTTGATGTACTGCATGGTGTCATAAATAGCCATGCCCGCGGTGATGGAGCCGCCGGGGCTGTTGATATAAAGGCTGATGTCCTTCTCCGGATCCTGCCCCTCCAGGTACAGCAGCTGGGCCACCACCAGGCTGGCGGTAGCGTCGTTGACCTGATCGCTGAGCATGATGATCCGGTCGTTGAGCAGGCGGGAAAAAATATCGTAGGACCGTTCTCCCCGGCTGGTTTGTTCGATAACCATTGGCACAAGGCTCATGTTGGATGCACCTCCGTAGATTCGCGTGGATTTATGGAAGGGCGGGTCATCCAAAAGGAAACCCGCCCTATGTAGAGGCCCGTCCGTACGGGAATTATTCAGCGTCCTTAGGGGTCTCCTGGGTGATGACGGCGTTGGCCTTCAGCAGGTCGATGGCCTTGTTGAGGCTCAGGTTGGAAGCCACATTCTCAGTGGGCAGGAAGGTCTTGATCTTCTCCACTTCCATCTTGTAGTTTTCAGCCATCTTGGCGTACTCGGCCTCAATCTCCTCAGCGGTGGCCTCCAGGTTCTCCAGCTGGGCGATCTTCTGAAGGGCCAGCGTGACGCGCACCTGCTTCTCCGCCTGCTCCTCAAAGCTCTTGCGGAAAGCCGCCATGTCATTACCGGTGTACTTGATATAGTCGTTCAGGTTCAGCCCCTGGCCCTGGAGCCGGTAAGCAAAATCCTGCACCATTTCGTCGATCTTCCGCTCGATCATGACGTGGGGAATCTCCACCGTCATCTTCTCGGCTGCGGCATCGCACAGCGCGTTCTCCATGGCTTCCTCCGCCTGGCGCTCCTTCCGCTCCTGGTTCTTGGTGCGGATGTCCCCCTTCAGCTCCTCCAGGGTGTCAAACTCGCTGACATCCTTGGCGAACTCATCGTCCAGAGCGGGGGTCTCCTTCAGCTTCAGGCTGTTCAGGCGGGTCTTGAAAACAGCGGCCTTGCCCTTGAGCTCTTCCGCGTGATAATCCTCGGGGAAGGTGACGTTGACGTCAAACTCCTCGCCGATATTCTTGCCCACAATCTGCTCCTCAAAGCCGGGGATAAACTGGCCGGAGCCCAGCACCAGGGAATAACCCTCGCCCTTGCCGCCTTCAAAAGCCTTGTCGTCCACAAAGCCCTCAAAGTCGATGTTGGCGGTGTCCCCCATGGCGGCGGGACGATCATCCACATCCAGCATCCGGCTGTTGCGGTCTGCCATGGCCTTCAGCTCGTTCTCCACTTCCTCATCGGAAACGGAAACAGCGGCCTTGGTGACGGGAAGGCCCTTGTAGCCCTCGATGGTCACTTCCGGCTTGACAGTCACCTTCGCCTTAAAGGTATAGCCCTCGCCGTTGACCTCGGCAATCTCCACATCGGCCCGATCCACAGGCTCCAGCTTGGACTCGTCCAAAGCGGCGCCGTAAGCGGCCTGGTAGGTGGCGTTGATGGCTCCGTCATAAAAATATTCCTCGCCCACCATTTTCAGAACCATGGCTTTGGGGGCCTTGCCCTTGCGGAAGCCGGGGATGTTCAGGTTTTTGGAGTTCTTCTTGTAGGAAGCCTCCAGGGCCTTTTTATACTCCTCACCATCCACGCGGATCTCCAGCTCATAGAGATTGGTGTCGATCTTATTGGTAGCAATCAGTTTCATCACGTTGTTTCCTCCAGAAGAATAGTATTCAAAATCTTCCTTAGTATAGCATATCTCAGCGCAAAAAGCTACTGGTTTTGTGCATTTCCTGACGTATTTTTGCCACTTTCCCCCGGGGCCGGCACCGGTATGGGGCAAAAACGAAGATAATCCGCCGACACCAGCCGCAGGGCGATGCCCTGGAAATCCCCCACATAGGCGTTGGCCACGGAAGGGCCGTGAAGATGGCCGTAATAACACCGGCGCACTCCAAACTCCTTCATCAAATTCAGATAGGCGGGAATCTGCTGGCCACAGTAAACCGGAGGATAATGGAGGAACAGCACCGGCTCCAATCCCTTCCGCGCCCCTTCCAAAGACATCCGGATCCGTCCCGCTTCCCGGTCAATGACCAATTGGTCCGCGGCGGCCCCGTTCTCAAAAATCCATCCCCGGCTGCCGCAGAGAGCCAGGCCCTCCGCTTCCACGGCGTTATTATGGAGTATTTCCAGGGTGGTTAATCCCCGGGAGGCAAAAAAAGCCTCCATCTTTTTCCGGGTACTCCACCAATAATCGTGATTGCCCTTCATCAATAGCTTTCGCCCCGGCAGACTGTCCAGAAAGCGGAAATCCGCTTCCCCCCGCTCCAGCTGCATGGCCCAGGAGATGTCTCCCCCCACCACCACCGTATCCTCCGGAGCGATCAGCCGGCGCCAATTTTCTTCCAGGCGCTGGACATAATTGGTCCATCCGGGAAAAACTTCCATGGTCTTTTCCGGAACCGAAAGGGGAAGATGAAGATCTGCTATGGTAAAAATTGCCATTTTATTCCTTTCCCGTCTGCTGCGGAAGTTTGGGAGAGATGAAAAAAATCATTTTTCCATTTCTCCGTTGGGTTAAAAATTTACCGGAATAGAGAGGGCCGCTTTCGGTCAATACTACCCTCAGTGGACAAAGTGCAGAACGCTTTTCCAAAACCAGGTGCGTTCCCGGCGGACTTTCCCCATGGTTGCTCAGAAAGGAAAGCCGCGTCATCGGCTTTGCCGGAAACACGCCTCTCCTTTGGAAAACTCCTGGGGACAGGACAGGAAAAACAGCGCTGCCCATCTCCCAGGCGGGAGGTCTTCCGACCCTTTCCGGGAACCGGGAGGCAGGCCGCCCCGTCGCCTTGTCCGGCCCTTTGACCCTTTGTTCACTAAAATCGTTTGGTCCGGAAGCTGCCGGACAGGGTGTAACATGGATGAAAGGAGACAGAAAATTTTTCTATCCCCTGATCGTCCCGCCAAGAAAGGAGTAGAATCATCATGGCTCACAAATGTATTGACGGATGCGAATGTATCGAGTATATCCAATGCGACGCCAAAAACTGCGTCTACAATGACAAAAAGGCCCACTGCACCGCTCAGCAGATTCAGGTGGGAGCTGCCGGCCAGAACGGCAACGCCTCTTGCTCTACCTTCCGTGCTGAGGGCTGACCGGTCCTCCGGCCTGTGAGGTCTTTCCTCTCTGCGCCTCCGGGCGTGCCTCTTTCTCAGGCCGGCGCGACAGCCTTCTCAAAAGAAGGTCTCCTCCGCTTTTTCAGCTGAGGAAACTGGAAGAAATTCCAGAACGGAACACAATTTCAGATGGATGAAAACCGACGGGACAGCAAAGGCAGCTCTCCCGCCGGTTTTTCTCTGGCTGAAAACTCTTGCCGGCAGCTCCTCTGGCGGTTTTCCGACGGTTCCGGACCTTTTGCTTTCCAAAAAGACCGCACCTTGATAAGCCTTTTCTCACTCCAGCCTGCAGCCGCCCCTTTCGGGGGCTTCCTTTTCTCCCAGGGCTCTGCCCCGGGGATTTTTTATTTCAGCAGAAAGTTTCTCACCGCGCCGGGCATCTGAGCGGGAGCGCAGCAGGCGCAGAACCGTTCGGCCTGGCTCCGCAGAGCGGAAATGGGAGCCGGAATGGGAACGCCGCTGAGGCGCTCCAGCAGCGCCGCTTTTTCAAAATCGTCCTCCGGAATATCCGTTGTGCCCAATGCAGACAAAACGCTGTCGGCAAACTTATAGGGACTGGCGGTGGAAACTACCACCATGGGACGGCGGTCCCCGGTTTTTTCCTGATACTGGGCCGCCACATTCATCGCCACAGCGGTGTGGGGATCACAGAGATAGGAATACTCCCGGAAAAGCTCCCGAATGGTGGCCTTGGTTTTCTCCTCATCGCAGCAGCCGCCCCAGAAGCCCTGGCAAAGCCGCTCCATCGCCTTTTCGCTCAGCCGATATTGTCCGGCAGCGGAAAGGCTCTCCATCAGCTGCCGTACGGTCTCATCAGAACAGCCGGAAAGCTCATACAGCAGCCGCTCCAGGTTGGAGGAGATGAGAATATCCATGGAGGGGGAAATGGTGGTGTGGAAAGGACGGTTGCGGTTATAGACGCCGGTGTTCATCAGCTCGGTGAGGACGTCGTTCTCATTGGAAGCGCACACCAGCATCCCCACCGGCAGGCCCATCCGACGGGCGTAATGGGCGGCCAGAATGTTGCCGAAATTCCCGGTGGGGACACAGAAGTTCACCTGATCCCCCAACTGAATTCTGCCGTCCGCCGCCAAATCGCAATAAGCGCTGATATAATAGACAATCTGCGGCACCAGCCGTCCCCAGTTGATGGAATTGGCGCTGGAGAGGACGAACCCCTTCTCTCCCAGTTCTTCCTGAAACGCCCGGTCCCCAAAAATCTTTTTGACCCCCGTTTGGGCGTCGTCGAAGTTCCCCTCAATGGCCATCACTGACACATTGTTTCCCTGCTGGGTGGTCATCTGCCGCTTCTGCATCCTGCTGACGCCCTGCTGGGGATAGAAAACCATAATCTGAGTGCCGGGCACGTCTTTGAAGCCTTCCAGGGCGGCCTTTCCGGTATCTCCGGAGGTTGCCACCAGAATCACCACCTGACGTCCATCTCCCTCTTTCCCCATGGCCACGGTCAGCAGCCGGGGCAGCAGCTGGAGGGCCATATCCTTGAAGGCGCAGGTGGGACCGTGCCACAGCTCCAGCAGCGCGGTACCGTCGGAAAGGGTGGACAAAGGCGCGGGGCGCCCCTCATCGAAGCCCTCCTCATAGGCTCCCCTGACGCACTCCTCCAGCTCCTGGGCGGTGTAATCGGTCAGGTACATCCCCAAAATCCGGGCCGCCCGCTCCTGGTAGGTGAGGGGGCAAAGCTCCTCCAGCATCTCCCTGGTGAGAGCCGGAATCTCCTGGGGAAGGTAAAGTCCGCCGTCAGGGGCGATCCCCTCCAAAATCGCCTGTGCCGCTGTGCGGCTGTGAGAACTGTCTCTGGTGCTGATATACTTCATCCTGTCCACCTCGTTATTTTTTCATCCGTCCTTGGCGTACTCTTATCCCAACGTTTTGCGGAGGAAATCCCGGGCGTTTCCATAAAGGATTCTCCCGGTCAGCTCCTCTCCCAGACCTGATTGTAACATAGCATCCCGCAGCACCGCAACCCCGGAAAGGCTGTCCAGGAAAGAGGGCATGATGGCGCCGTCGGAATCGGAGCCCAGGCAAACACAGTGTTCGCCCCCCAGCTCCAAAAAGTGCCAGATATGCCGCACCACCTGCTCCACTGTGGGATCCGGATCTTCCGCCAGAAAAGCGCGGCAGAAATTGATGCCCACAATACCGCCCCGTTCTATCAGGGCCCGGAACTGATCGTCCGTGAGATTGCGCCGGTGATCCCAAACCTGGCGGCTGTTGGAATGGGTGGCCAAAAGAGGCTTTTCCGCCTTGTCCAGCACCTGCCAGAATGTTTTTTCATTAAGGTGGGAGACGTCCACCAGCATCCCCAGACGTTCCATCTCCCGGATGACTTCCACGCCGAAATCCTTCAGCCCCTGATCGGTAGCGGCTCCCCCGCCGATTTCGTTTTCCCCGTTCCAGGTGAGGGTCATCATCCGCACCCCATGGTCCCACAGCCGCTGCACCAGCTCCAGACGGCCTGCCAAAGCGGCTCCTCCCTCCACCGAGAGAATGGCCGCCGTTTTCCCCTCTTCCAGCAGCGCTTCCGCCTGAGTCATGGTTCGGGCCTGACCGATGCGCTGGGGGTACAGCTGCATCTGCCGCTGAAAATGTTCCTGGGCCCGCTCATAATAATCCACCGCCGCCTGTCCCCGATATTCGTCGGGGATAAAGATGGCACAGGTTTGGCACCAGCGGAACTCATCCGGAATCTTGCCCAGATCAAAACGGGCGACCCCGTCCGCCAAGTCATAATGGCGGCGCAGCCCGTCGGTGATGGTGTCGCAATGCAAATCCAATACAGGAGTGGTTTTGTTCATTTATTCTCCCTCGCTTCCGTCAAAGGCCGACGGCCAGTATTCCACTGAAAACCGGGGAATCGCCCCGGGGAATACCGTCACCGCGGCCACATCAAACCGGGGCTGGAGCTCCGTTTCCCCCAGCTCCATCAAATA
>CASFXA010000153.1 GCA_949298535.1 uncultured Oscillospiraceae bacterium | reverse complement strand
ACCAGCGGCGATACCCCCGGTTTCGCGCCCCTGTGGGCGCGGGTCGGGGGATAAAAATCAGGCGCATGTCCTGATTTTTATGATTTTGAATGTGGTTTCCTTTTGAAAGTGGGTTTTTCTACAGCCTGGGGCGGCGGCAGTTCAACTGCCGCCGCCTTTAGTTTGCGGTCCCCCCTGGAAGTAGGGAGGGAAGCCCGCCGCAGCGAAGTCCCGATAGGCGCGGGATTTTTCACCCGCTGCCCATGCCCCGGAAGAGAGAAGACGGGAAGGCAGATTTGATTCCACCGGGGGTCCGGTTGAAATTCAGAAGGCTATACTCCGGCGTGCCCGGACAGAGGTTCCGCTGTTGGGCTTTGGTGGAGGATGGATGCGGGTCTGCTGTTGAAGTGCGGACCCCGCTTTTGCCAAAAGAGCCCCTTCCCTCCGGGGAACGGAGATGGGAGGATCATGAATACAGGGGAGATTTTCCGGACGGCAGCCGTTTTCTCCCCATAAAAAACAAACCGATGACCGAAAGCGCTTTAGGTTCCCGGCCATCGGTTTTATTGTCACAGGATCCCCGGCGGAAAAAATCGGGACTGTACGAGAAAACCAGGCGCTGTCCCCCTTCTCGTTTTGGGTAGCGCCTGGTTTGCCTTTGGGTTCCGCTCCCGGGGCGTTCCGGCGATGGGACCGGTTCCCTGGAAAAAGTCAGGGGACTGGTCTCTCCGGAGGGCCGGGAACCAGATCTTTCAGGGACACGTCCGTCCCTGGAGAATGGTGTCGTTTTCCGTTTGATGGTTACGCGGTGACGGTGGACAGCTCCTCCAACGTGGGCGTGTGTCCGGTTTTGGCCGACTGACGGCGCACCGCGGTGGAAAGGGCGAAATTGATGGAGAAATACACTGCGGCCATCAGGGCGAAAAGGGTGAAAACCTGAGCGGTGGAGGTGAAGCGTCCCATGAGGATCATACCCTTGCCGGTGAATTCCTCGATGGCCACTGCCCACAGGAAGGAAGAATCCTTGACGATGGTGATGACCTGGGAGAGCAGGGCGGGGACAATGGAACGGAAGCACTGGGGCACCACAATGAAACGGAGAATTTGCAGGAAGGTGAACCCCTGGGAATGTCCAGCCTCAAACTGTCCCTTGGGGATACCGCCCAAGCCGCCCCGGATGATTTCGGCGATGATGGCGGTTTCAAAGAGGGTGAGGGACACCACGCCGGACCAAAGGGGAGGGATGGGGGTGAGGAAACGGATCCCCAGAATCCACAGGATCAGGGGGGTGTTCCGCAGCACTTCAATATACAGCGCCGCCAGTTTTCCCAAAAGGCCCATGCTGTAGCTGCGCAGCAGCGCCAGAATCAGCCCCAGGCAGATGCTCAGCAGAATGGTGCTGCCGGCATAGAAGACGGTCATTTTCAGGCCGTTGAGGAGAAAGAGCAGATTTTCCCCTGTGAGAACAGACAGAATCGCAGCCATCATGGATCAGATCCCTCCCATCTGGGTCTGGGGCGAGGTCAGGGACTGCCCCAGGGCTTTTTTGGTTTCCGCTACAGGAGCGGCGGCTTTGCGGTGCATCCGCTGCTCCAGCTTTCTGGCCATGGTGGACAGGGGGAAGCAGAGAATGAAGTACAGCAGACCGGTGGTGACATAAGCGGGACCGTAGAACAGCTTGCTGGCCGCCAGAGAATCCGCCTGATACATCAGGTCGCCGCCGGCGATAATGGCCAGCACCGAGGTGTTTTTAATGAGGTTGACCGCCTGGTTGGTCAGCGGAGGCAGAATCAGCCGGAAAGCCTGGGGCAGAATAATCAGGCGCATCGCCTGCACATAGGTGAACCCCTGGCTCTTGGCCGCTTCCATCTGGCCGTTGGGAATGGACTGGATGCCGGTGCGCACCACCTCGCTGATGTAGGCGCCGGTATAAAGCCCCACCCCCAGAACGCCGATGGCGAACTGATCCATCACCACCCCGGCGTAGGGAAGTACATAATAGAAAAAGTAGATCTGCAGCACCAGAGGAATGTTCTGGAACAGCTCCACATAGCACCGCACCGCCCGGCGCAGCGCTTTATTGCCGGAGGAGGACAGAATACCAAGCGCCACCCCCACCGCCAGTGCCAGCGTCAGCGCCAGCAGGGCGATCACCAGGGTCCGGGTGAAGCCCTCCGCCATGGCTTCCCAATTGGTGAAAAACCGAAGCCATTTATCCAGGGAAAAGGGAGAAGTTTTCATATTGATGTCCGCCTCCTTCAGGGGAAAACAGGGATTTCGGCCAGCTGCCCGCAGGAAATTTCCGGGGAGCTGGCCCAGCCGTGTTGCGTTGCCTTTTTATGATTTCACAAGTACAGGGTATCCTTTGGAAGGGCCGGGGGACGAACCCCCGGCCAGGGGTGTTTCTTCAGGGTCGGAGACTTTACAGATTCCAGGCGGCGATCATTTCGTCCAGCTCGCCGCTTTCCTTCAGCTGGCCCACAAAGTCGTCCACAAACTCCGCCAGATCGGTGGCGTCCAGTCTGGTGGTGACGCCGTACTCCTGGGGCGCGTAGGTCTCATCCAGAATGACAGTGGTATCGTCCACGTAGCCGGCCAGAATGGAGCCGTCCACCGAGAAGCAGTCTACCCGTCCGGAATCCAGCGCGGTCTTGATCTCAGGATAGGTGGGATATTCATTGAAGCTGACGTTGATGCCCAGCTCGTCGGCTGCTGCCTGGAGAATCTCCCGGGAGGTGGCGCTCTGGGCCACGCCGATGGTCTTGCCGTCCATGTCCTTCAGGCCGGTGATGCCGGAATCCTTCTTGACCATCAGCTTGACGGCGTCGGTGTAGTAGGGCTGAGAGAAGTTATAGGTCAGCTTCCGCTCCTCAGTAATGGTGAAGGTGGCGATGACCATATCCAGCTCGCCGGTATCCAGCAGAGGGCCTCTGGTCTTGGCGGTGACCGCCTGGAGGCTGATGGCGTTGGCGTCGCCCAGGATAGCTTCCGCCAGCTTTTTGGCCAGGTCGATCTCAAAGCCTTCAAACTCGCCGGTGGAGGTGTTTTGCAGGCCGAAGCCGGGAACGTCCGCCTTGACGCCCACCTTCAGCACGCCGTTGGCTTTGATCTGGTCCAGGGCGCCGCCGGAGGCGGTGGAATCGGAGCTTTCCGCCGCGGAAGAAGCGGTGGAGGAAGCGGGAGCCGAAGCGTCAGAGGAAGCGGTGGAGCCGCCGCAGGCGGTGGTCAGCAGCATAGCAGCGGTCAGGAATACGGCCAAAAACTTTTTCATCATTCTTTATCATCCTTTCATCCAAGTATCCAACAAAATATATCCGGCGGAGCGATGCTCCGGGGAAAACTCTCAGGTTTGATGGTCAGCGGAGAATCTTGCTCAGGAAGGCTTTGGTTCGCTCATGGGTGGGATTTTCGAAGAAATGCTCCGGAGCCCCCTCCTCCAGGATGACGCCCTGGTCCATGAAGATGACCCGGTCTGCCACCTGCCGGGCAAAGCCCATTTCGTGGGTGACCACCACCATGGTGATATTTTCATGGGAGAGGCGGATCATTACATCCAGCACCTCCTGGACCGTTTCCGGATCCAGCGCCGAGGTGGGCTCGTCAAAGAGGATAATCTTCTGGTGGGTAGCCAGCGCCCGGGCGATGGCCACCCGCTGCTGCTGACCGCCGCTGAGGGTGGCGGGATAGACGTGCGCTTTTTCCCGCAGCCCCACGATGTCCAGATACCGAAAGGCCTGCTGCTGGGCCTCCTCTTTTTTCAGCCCCTGCAGACGGATGGGGGCCAGGGTGATGTTTTCCAGCACCGTCATATGGGGATAGAGATTGAACTGCTGGAAAACCATGGCGATATTTTTCCGGTTCATCTCGGTTTTGTTCTTGTGGGTCAGCTCCACCCCGTCGATGAACACCTGACCGGAGGTGGGTTCCTCCAAAAAGTTCATGCAGCGGATCATGGTGCTTTTGCCGGAGCCGGAGGGGCCGATGACCACCAGCTTTTCCCCTTCCTTTACCTCCAGATTGATGTCCTTGAGGACGTGAAGGGAACCGAAATATTTATTGACATGGACCATTTTAATCATATCAGGGGATCAGCCTCCTTTTCTTCCCCAAAGGCGCCGGTGAGGGATCTTTGAGATATTGTTGCAAATTTTACAAGTTTTTGTTTACAACCTTCATTTTAATATATGTTGTTTTTCTGTTGTTGCTATCTATTATACACCTGAAAGCTGGGAAGTCAAGATAATATCCGGTGAAATTCATCGCAGTAAAGCCTCAAAATCGCTTTAAAATTTTTCCACCGTCTTGTTTGATTTGCATAGAAATAAAAAAAACCTTCATATTTTGACTATTCCCTTGCATTTTCTGGCAAATGCGATCTCCAAAACGCCAGTGTTCCGTCATCCTGTCAGGGGAAAGGGACGGTTCAGGGTTGACACAGAACGCGGGGGAGGCTTATAATCAAACTTGTTTCCGGCTCTGCGGAGCTTTTTGGGTCAGACTGGAGGTAAAACCATGAAATTTTTGCGGACCTGGGGCCTGCTGCCGGCGGCCCTGCCTGTGAGTACGGTGACGGCACTGGCGGCGGAAAATCCTTTCACCGGCGACAACAGCATCATTCCCCTGGCGCTGGGCGGAATGGGTGTCGCGGTGGTGGTGCTGATTGTTGTAATGGCCCTCACCCGAAACAAAAAGTAAAAGAACGGCCTGCATTTCCGGATCCCTTCGCCGATCCGGGCAGGCTTTTTCTTTGGGTTTGGAGGTATGGGAGAAGGCCTGATTTTTCAAAGGGCCTCTCATCCGGAAAGGACGTTTTGGATATGTTTACCCCTTCTTTTGAAACCTATCTGGTGGTTTGTCCCCTGGTGTTTTTGGCGGGATTTGTGGACTCGGTGGCCGGCGGAGGCGGGCTGATTTCCATTCCGGCCTACCTGTTTGCCGGATTGCCCATTCATATGGCTTACGGCACCAATAAGCTCTCCAGCTGCTCCGGCACCGCGGTGGCGGTGTATCAGTACGGCAAAAATGGATATATTCATTGGCGGACGGCGGCCTTTGCCTGCGGAGGGGCCTTGTGCGGTTCTTTTCTGGGGGCGAAGCTGGCCATGTTCCTCAGCGAAACCTATCTCCATTACTGCCTGCTGGTGATCCTGCCGGTGGTGGCGGTGTTTTTGATCTTCAACCGGAATTTCGGCAAAAAGCCCCGTCCCCGCTCCTTCTCCAGCGGTACGGCGGCAATGCTGTCGGTGGCCATCGGCCTGGTTATCGGCTGCTACGACGGCTTTTTCGGCCCCGGTACCGGCACCTTCCTGGTCATCGCCTTTACCGCGCTGCTGGGCCAGGAGCTGACCGAAGCCACCGGCAACACCAAGCTGGTCAATCTCTGCTCCAATCTTTCCGCCCTTTGCGCCTATCTGCTGGGGGGAAAGGTGCTGTGGATGGTGGGGATTCCTGCCGCGGCGTGCAATATCGCCGGCAATTGGCTGGGGTCCCATCTGGCGGTGCGGAAAGGCGCGGCGTTTATCCGGCCGTTGGTTCTGCTGTCGGTGGGGATGCTTTTTGTCAGCCTGGCGGGAGATCTGATGTAAAGGGAAAGCGGTATCTTCTTCCGGCGTTCGGGAGAGAATAAAGGTCAGGGGAAAAGGATTGAAATTTTTTCAGATTCCCTTTACCTGGGCCTGTTTTTGTGGTAAACTGGATTCGGTTTTCAAAAACGCCTGTCTGTCAGGCGGATAAAAGGGAGTAGCTTGCAGCGGTTCCCGCTGCGGCAAGGCGCGTCAATACGGCTTACAAAGCCCGCGCTTGCATGAAAAAGCAAGACTTTTATCGCAGGACCTCTCCTGCGGTAAAAGTCTTTTTCTTTTCTCCGCCGGACAGTCTGTGGGCCCCGGTGCGCGCAGGGGTTTCAGGCGGCTTTTCCGACGCGCAGAAAGGAAGGAACAGAACAAATGGACATTCTCTATGAAAACATTTTGGCTGTGGAGCCGGGTATGCTGGTGATGTGGGCAATCGGCGGATTGCTGATCTTCCTGGCGATCCGCTTTGATATGGAGCCGGCTTTGCTGCTGCCCATGGGCTTCGGAGCGATCTTGGTCAACCTGCCCTTTTCCGGAGCGGTGACACAGATCTATGAAGCCGGCGCTGAGCATGGGGTGCTGGACGTGCTGTTCAGCGCCACCATGTCCAATGAGCTGCTGCCCCTGCTGCTGTTCATTGGGATCGGCGCCATGATCGATTTCGGACCGCTGCTGTCCAACCCCAAGATGCTGCTGTTTGGCGCCGCCGCCCAGTTCGGTATCTTCTTCACCATCTCCATGTGCATGTTGTTTTTCGGGGACGTTTTCACCCTCACCGACGCTGCCTGCGTAGGAATTATCGGCGCAGCCGACGGCCCCACCTCCATTTTTGTGGCCAACTATTTCGACACCCCCTACAAGGGCGCGATCTTTGTGGCGGCCTACTCCTATATGGCTCTGGTGCCTATCATTCAGCCCCCTGTCATCCGGGCCATTACCACCCGCAAGGAGCGGCTGATCCGGATGAAGTACCGTCCCAGCTCCGTCTCCAAGACCACCAAGATTCTGTTTCCCATTCTGATTACCGTCATCGCCGGTCTGGTGGCTCCCCGCTCGGTGGCGCTGGTGGGCTTTCTGATGTTCGGCAACCTGATCCGGGAATGTGGATGCCTCAACAATCTTTCGGAGACCGCCCAGAACGCCCTGGCTAATCTGATTACCCTGCTGCTGGGCATCACCATCGCCTCCCAGATGCGGGCGGAGGATTTCCTCCAGCCTGCCACCCTGGCCATTATGGCCCTGGGACTGGTGGCCTTTGTGTTCGACACCGTGGGCGGCGTGCTGTTCGCCAAGATCCTCAACCTGTTTCTCAAGGAAAAAATCAATCCCATGGTGGGGGCCACCGGCATTTCCGCCTTCCCCATGTCCGCCCGTGTGATCCATAAGATGGGTCTGAAGGAGGATCCTCAGAACTTCCTGCTGATGCACGCCGTGGGGGCCAACGTTTCTGGACAGATCGCCTCGGTGATCGCCGGAGGCCTGATTCTCAGCCTGTTGAGCTGAATGTGAGGAAAGGAGCGATTTTGTAATGGGACTGAATATTGCAGGTTTTATGGAAACTCTCCCCATTATGGGGTTTGGGATGCTGGGTATTTTCGTTGTGATGATTGTCATTTACCTCTGCATCCGGCTGTTGGGGCTGTTGTTCCCTGAAAAAGGGGAACAGACAAAGTGATGGATCCTCCTTCCCTGGGGGAACCGCCCTGGGGAGCGGGAAGCGGACCTTCCTGCCCGGTAAAAGGATGGGGTGAAGAATCCCCGCCCCTTCGCTGATTTCACCGAAAAAAAGAACCATGGCGCGGCCGTTGGATCCAAGGACAGGCTGCGTCATGGTTTATTTTTGTTTTGACCGGAAACGGGCTTCCCTCCGTCGGGAAGCGCGCCGAAACAGCCGGGACGGCGGCAGGCGCCGCTGTGGGCGGAGGGAGGCGGTTTGGAAGCGGCGGAGCCGGAAAGGCTCGCCCCAAATCCTTTCCTCCGTTTTCCCGGGCCGTTGGCGAACCCGGGGGGTGCCGGAAAGGGACCGCTACAAAATGTCCTGATATTGCTGGCACACCCGCTCCAGCTTGGGCAGGTCCAGGATGCGAAAGCCGATCCCTTCGGTGGCGATCACCTTCTCCTCCTTGAGAATCTTGCAGGCCCGGGAGATACTGGCCCGGGAACAGTTGATGGCATAGGCCAGTTCCTGCTGGCTCAGGCGAACTCTGCACTCCCCGCTGCCGTCCCAGTTGGTCAGCAGGAAATTGGCCAGACGGATAAAAACGCTGTTGATGCTTTGGTTGGCCGCGTCGAAACAGAGCTGACGCAGCACCTTGCAGTAATACTGGGCCAGGGTCAGGGCAAAATCCGCGTCGCTGCGGATCAGTTCCTCCATCAGGGTGTTGCGGAAGGGCATCAGCCAGCAGTCGGTGACGCAGGCGATGGTCATCAGGGAAGTCTGCCCTGGCAGAAGGCAGTCCAGCCCCACAATGCTGTCGTCCCCCAGGATGGCCACCGTTCGCTCGTTTCCCTCACAGTTGCCGGAGTAAACCCGCATCTTCCCCTGGCACAGATAATACATCCAGTCCTGGGTTTCCCGGCTCCTGCAAACCCGCATCCCCTTGTCCATCTTCATAGGGGGAGGGCAGTGGCGTTCAAAGGCCTCCCGATAGGGAAGAAAATCCCCCTGGAAAAAATAGCTGAGCTTGTAATTCTCCTATTGACGGTCTGTCATGACCAGCTTCCGCCTCCCTGTCAGCCGCCCTTGGGCGGGGATCCCCACCTTGTTGCTCCCGCCGCGGCAGGCGGGAAAAGGGGGTACAGTCATTATAACACAGCCCTTTTCCCTCTGTCAGGGGGAAGAAGAAAATTTCCCCCGCGCAAAAGGGGACGCCGTTCCCGCCCTCGTTGAAAGAGTGGAAGGAACAGGTCCCCGGAAACTCCCCCTGAAAGGCTTTTCTCCCCACAGGGCCGCGTCTCTCAGGAAAAAGGGGTTCTTTTGAAATGCTGAATGAGGCGGACTGTTTTGGAAGGGGAGGAAGAAGGTTCCTTTTCCGCCGCTGCTCCGGCAGCTGCCCCTGGACCATACGCCGCCGGATTTTCTGGGTCTCAGGAGATGTTCCCCTGTTGGCGGGAAGATTTGCCGGGGGAAAGAGCCCGGCTGGCGTTGAGGATGGCGATGACTGACACGCCCACATCGGCGAACACCGCTTCCCACAGATTGGCCGCTCCCCAGGCCCCCAGCAACAGCACCAGCGCTTTGACCCCCAAAGCAAAAATCACATTCTGCCGGACGATTTTCAGGGTTCTCCGGGCGATGTCCATGGCGTCCGCCACCTTTCGGGGCTGGTCGTCCATCAGCACCACATCCGCCGCTTCGATGGCGGCGTCGGAGCCCAGCCCTCCCATGGCGATGCCCACGTCCGCCCGGGACAGCACCGGCGCGTCGTTGACCCCGTCCCCCACAAAGGCCAGGGTGCTGCCTGCCGGCTTTTCCTCCAGCAGCCGTTCCACGATGCGCACCTTATCCTCCGGCAGCAGCTGGGTGTGAACCTCGTCTATTCCCAACTGGGCGGCTGCCGCTTCCCCGGCCCCTTTGGAATCCCCGGTGAGCATCACGGTGCGGATGCCCCGGCTTTTCAGCAGGCGGATGGCCTCTGAGGCGTCCGGCTTCAGGCAATCGGAAATGAGAATGGAGCCCTGATACCGGTTCTCCACCGCCAGATGGACCACGGTGCCCCCCTGGCTGTCCCGGCCATCAGGGGGAAGGGCGGCGCCGGCCTGGGCCATGAGACGGGGATTTCCCGCCCAAACCGTGGCGCCATCCACCGTTGCCGTTACGCCCATGCCGGGAATTTCCTGAAATTTTGCCACCCTTTCCCGGTCAAAGGCGCCGCCCCAGGCCGCCTGAAGGGACTGCGCGATGGGATGGTTGGAGCCGCCTTCCGCCAGGGCCGCCAGCTCCAGCAGACGGTCCCGCTCCACCCCTGAAGCGGGACGCACTTCTGTGACCTGGAAAGTACCCTGGGTGAGGGTGCCGGTTTTGTCAAAGACCATCACCTGGGTTTTGGCCAGGGCTTCCAGATAGTTGCCTCCCTTTACCAGAATTCCCTGGCGGGAAGCGCCGCCGATGCCGCCGAAAAAGCTGAGGGGGACCGAAATGACCAGCGCGCAGGGACAAGAAATCACCAGAAAAATCAGCGCCCGATGCACCCAGCCGCTCCAGCCGCCTCCCAGCGCCAGAGGGGGAATCAGGGCCAGGGCCGCTGCGGCGATGACTACCGCGGGGGTGTAGTACCGGGCAAAACGGGTGATGAAATGCTCCGCCCGGGCCTTTTTGCTGCTGGCGTTCTCCACCAGGTCCAGGATACGGGCCACAGTGGATTCTCCGTATGGCCGGGTTACTTGGACCCGGAGCAAGCCGCCGCCATTGACGCAGCCGCTGATGACGGCGTCCCCCGGAGCCACCTCCCTGGGGACCGACTCGCCGGTGAGAGCCGCCGTATCCAGGGAGGAATTGCCGGAGAGAATCACTCCGTCCAGGGGAATCCGCTCCCCGGAGCGGATGACGATGGTTTGCCCCACCGCCACCTCCTCCGGATCCACCTGATTTACCTGGCCGTCCTGCTCCAGATTGGCCCAGTCGGGACGAATGTCCATGAGGGCGGCGATGGAGCGGCGGGAACGGCCCACAGCGTAGCTTTGGAACAACTCTCCCACCTGGTAAAAAAGCATGACCGCCACCGCTTCAGGGTATTCCCCGATGAAAAAGGCCCCCACTGTGGCCAGGGACATGAGAAAGTTTTCGTCAAACACCTGCCCCCGACTGATATTCCGCACCGCTTTCCACAGGATGTCCCAGCCGATGAGGCCATAGGGGATCAGAAAGGCCCCCAGACGCGCCCAGCCGCTCCAGGGCCCCAGCAGCGCGGCCAGAAACAGTCCGCCGCTGATGAGGATGCGCCAAAGGGTCTTTTTTTGTTTTTTGGTCATGATGGTTCCTCTCCTTTTTGCGAGAAAGAAATTTGTTTTCCTGAACAAGATCTCCGGGGCCTGCGCCGTTACAGCTGGATGGTGCAGTCCCCGTCCACCTTGCGGCAGACCCGGACCACCTGGGCCATAATTTCATCGAAGCGGCTCTCCTCCGCCTCCACCGTCATCTTCTGGGTGAGAAAGTTCACCGAGGCGTCGGTCACGCCGTCGATCTTCTTGATGGCGTTTTCCATCTTGGCGGCGCAGTTGGCGCAATCCAGGTCGGTCATCCGAAAGGTCTTTTTCATCATCGTTTCCTCCTGATATTCAAAATTTAAGAGAAAAAACAGGCCCCCAAATTTAAAGGGGAGCTTCCGAAGCCGGGGCTTACTCCCGGATATGCTCCATCCCCTGGTTGATAATGGCCCGGACATGGCCGTCCGCCAGGGAATAAAAGACGGTCTTGCCCTCACGCCGGTACTTGATGAGGCGGCTCTGGCGGAGCGCCCGCAGCTGATGGGAGATGGCGGAGGGGGTCATGTTCAGCAGCTGGGCGATGTCGCAGACGCACATCTCCGATTCAAACAGCACATAAAGGATGCGGATGCGGGTGGAGTCCCCAAACAGCCGGAACAGCTCCGCCAAATCATACAGCTCCTCCTCATCCGGCATCTTCTGATTGACCCGGCTGACAATTTCCTCATGGGCGTGAAAAAATTCACACTGGGGGCCGTCCCCCAATTCCTCCTCCAGGATGCGGTTTTTCTGATCCGGCATGGCGGACACCCCTTTCATTTGAACAATTGTTCATATGTTTATTATACTCACCTGTTTGTTCCTGTCAATACCTTTCCGGCAAAATCCCCCCCGCGGGCTGTCTTTTTTCTTCCGGGTCTGGTATAATGATGCTGTTGACCATTGCCGCAGAGATGGAAACCGCCCAGGAAAGGGCCGGAGTGAAGAGGAAGACCGGCGGGTCCTTCTGGATGACGCCGATTCAGGCGCTCCGCCGGCAGCCGCGCCGGGGAAAAATTCCGGGGAGCGCGCCCCCTTTGCGAAACCGAAAACCGCGGCAACCAGAAAGGAAAGGACTGTCATTTTGAGCTTTTTACCCATCAATCCTCAGGAAATGAGACAGCGGGGCTGGGAACAGCCTGATTTTATCTGCGTCACCGGGGACGCCTATGTGGACCACCCCAGCTTCGGCATCGCCATCATCTCCCGGCTGCTGGAGCGGGAGGGGTACCGCTGCGTGGTGCTGGCCCAGCCGGATTACACCTCCGCCCGGGATTTCACCGCCTTCGGACGGCCCCGTCTGGGGTTCCTCATCACCGGGGGGAACATCGACTCCATGGTGGCCCATTACACCGCCGCCAAAAAGCGCCGCAGCGACGACGCCTACACCCCCGGAAACAAGGCGGGCAAGCGTCCGGACCGGGCCTGCACCGTCTATTCCCGTCTGGCCCGCCAGGCCTACCCGGATGTTCCCATCATTCTGGGAGGACTGGAGGCCTCCCTGCGCCGCTTTGCCCATTATGATTATTGGGACGACAAGGTGCGCCCCTCCATCCTGGTGGACAGCCAGGCGGATCTGCTGGTGTACGGCATGGGGGAGCATCAGATCCTCCACATCGCCCGCCGCCTGGACCAGGGGGAAAGCCCCGCCCAGATGACCGATCTGCGGGGCATCTGCTATCTGGCCCCCCTGGACGCCCCTCTCCCTGACGGCCATGTCACCTGCGCCAGCGTGGACAAGGTCTCCCTGGACAAGATGGCCTACGCCCGGGCCGCCAAGCTGCAATTGGAGCAGCAGGACCATGTTTACGGCAAGGTGGTGGTCCAGAAGCACGGGGACCGGCTGCTGGTGCAGAATCCCCCGGAGGTCCCCCTCACCACCCAGGAGCTGGACGATGTCTCCGATCTGCCCTATGAGCGGTACTACCATCCCAGCTATGAGGCGCTGGGGGGCGTGAAGGCCATTGAGGAGGTGGAGTTCTCCATCATCCACAACCGGGGCTGCTACGGGGCCTGCAATTTCTGCTCCATCGCCTTCCACCAGGGGCGGATGGTCCGGGCCAGAAGCCATGAATCGGTGCTCAAGGAAGCCAGGGCCTTTGTAAAAAATCCCCGGTTCAAGGGATATATCCATGATGTGGGAGGTCCCACCGCCAACTTCCGGGGCCCCGCCTGCAAGAAGCAGGAGAAGGCAGGGGTGTGCCAGGGGAAGAAATGCCTCTTTCCCACCGTCTGCCCCGCCATCAAGGCGGACCACAGCGATTATATCCAGCTGCTGCGGGAGCTGCGGGCCATTCCGGGGGTGAAAAAGGTCTTTGTCCGCAGCGGCCTGCGGTATGACTATATCTGCGCCGACCCCAGCGATGAATTTCTCAAAGAGCTGATCCAGTACCACATCAGCGGCCAGCTGAAGGTGGCCCCGGAGCACTGCGCCCCCAACGCTCTGGCGAGGATGGGCAAGCCGCCGGTGACGGTGTTTAACCAGTTCAGCAAAAAGTTTTACGCCCTGACCAAAAAGGCGGGGAAGGAGCAGTATCTGGTGCCCTATCTCATGTCCTCCCACCCCGGCTGCACCATGAAGGACGCGGTCATTCTGGCGGAATATCTGAAGGAGCATCATATGCGCCCGGAGCAGGTGCAGGACTTCTATCCCACCCCTGCCACCGCCTCCACCTGTATGTTCTATACCGGCATCGACCCCCACACCATGGAAAAGGTGTATGTCCCCACCGATCCCTATGAGAAGAAGCTGCAGCGCTCCCTGCTGCAGTACTACAAGCCGGAAAACAAGCGGTATGTCATCGAGGCCCTGATCCGGGCGGGACGGAGGGATCTCATCGGCCACGGCCCCAAATGTCTGGTGCAGCCGGACCGGGAGTATCTCCAGAAGTACGGTCCCGCCGCCAAGGAGCGCCCCGCCGTGGGGTACGGACGGACCGGTAAGGATCAGAAACGGGGCGGGGAGAGGCTGCGTACCGGCGGACGCTCCGGAAAAGGAGGACGCCGCAGATGACCAGAAGGAGAAGAAAAAATCAGAAAAAAGCCCTTTTGGGGGCCCTCTGCACCCTGGGGCTGATGGCGCTGCTGGTGCTGGCAGAACCAGTGCTGGCGGATTACGGCATTTCGCTGGATCAGGTATTTTCCTCCACCCAGCTTTCCGGGGAGGAACTTTCCGGGGAAATCGTCCCCGCCGGCCCGGCGGAAGGAACGCTGGAGGTTCATTTTCTGGACGTGGGCCAGGGCAGCTCCATTTTGATTTTGGGGCCGGAAAAAACGGCGCTCATTGACGCCGGGGAGCGGAGCGCCGCTCCGGATATTTTGGAGGATCTGGCCGCAGCCGGGGTGGAGGAGCTGGATTATTTTTTCATCACCCATCCCCACAGCGATCATTTCGGCGGCGCGCTGGACATTCTGGAGGAGGTGCCGGTGGAGCGGCTGCTGTTCGCGCCCCTGCCTGACGACCTGGTGCCCACCACCGCCACCTATGAAAAGCTGCTGACCTATCTCACCGACGAGGACTGCACAGTGGAAACTGTCGCCACCGCCCCCAGGGATCAGTTTGATTTGGGCGGGGGAGCATCTGTCACCATTCTGGGTCCCCTGATGGATTATAAAGACCTGAACAATATGAGCATGGTGCTGCGGCTGGATTTCGGGGAGACGTCCTTTCTCTTCCCCGGGGACGCCGAGGAGGAATCGGAAGGCGATCTGGCCGCTTCCGGCCTGCCGCTGAAGGCGGATGTGCTGGCCGCGCCCCATCACGGCAGCCGCACCAGTCTGGAGGATGATTTCATGTTCGCGGTCAATCCCTCCTGGGCGGTGATCTCCTGCGGCCTGGACAATGACTACGGTCATCCCAATGAGGAGACCCTGGCGCTGTATGAGGAAATGGGGATCAGCTATTTCCGCACCGATGAGCAGGGAACCATTGTCGCCGTCACCGACGGCAGCGACATCACCTTCACCACCGGAAAGTGAACGGCGGGAAGGCCGGGGGACGGAGGGCCTTTTCCCGGGAAATGGTTGCCATAAAAGAAAAAATAGAAGCGGACAGCAACCCCGGTCCTGTTTTCTTCCCCTGGGGGAAAGGCTGTTGGATTGCGCCCGCCGGTTCCCCCTGAAAAACCGGAAAGGAGTCTTTAGCCATGCTGATTGTGGATCGCTTTGAAGGGGAGTACGCCGTCTGTGAGGACAGCGAAACCTTGGCCGTCAGGAATATTCCCAAAGTGCTGCTGCCCAAAGGGCTGCGGGAAGGGGACTGTCTGCTGGAACGGGAAGGGGATTATGTGATCGACGCAGGGGAGACTCTGCGCCGTCGCCGGAAGGCCCGGGAGCTGCTGGAAAAGCTGTACTGACCTTTCCGGGATCCCCTGGGGAGCGCCGTCCGGGAAAAACAGAGCCCCGGTCCTTCTTCTCCGGGGCGGAAGGCTTTTCTCCGAACAAAAACACCGCGGGCCCCAACAAGCCGGGGCCGGAGGGAGGAGCATTTTGAAGATTTTGGCAGTGGATTATGGCGACGCCCGCACCGGGCTGGCCGTTTGCGATCCCGGGGAGATGCTGGCTTCCCCTGTGGGGGTGATCCATGAATGGAACCGGGACCGGGTGCTGGCCGCTGTGGCCAAAGCGGCGGCGGAACAGCGGGTGGGGGAGATTGTGGTGGGCAATCCCCTGAATATGGACGGCTCCGCAGGCCCCCGTTCCCAGCTGTGCCATGAGTTCGGCGCGGCCCTTCAGCAGCTGGTGGAGGTGCCGGTGATCTATTGGGACGAGCGGGGCACCACCGTCACCGCCACCCGATACCTCAATGTCACCGACACCCGGGGCAAAAAGAGGAAGAACGTGGTGGACGCTGTGGCAGCCACCATTATTTTGGAGAGTTATCTCAATTGGCGGCGCAACCACCGCCAGCAAGAAGGAGGCTGAGACCGATGATCCATTTTGAAAAGGAACTGTCCCGGAAGGAACTGTATCGCGGGCATATTGTGGATTTTTGTCTCCATCAGGTGGAGCTGGAGGATGGCAAGACCGCCTGCCGGGAGATTGTCCACCACCATGGCGGTGTGTCGGTGGCGGCCCTGGATCCCCAGGGACGGCTGCTGCTGGTGCGCCAGTTCCGTTTCGCCGCCGGCAAGGAGCTGCTGGAGCTGCCTGCCGGAAAATTGGAGCGGGGAGAGGACCCCATGGCTGCCGCCGCCCGGGAACTGGAGGAGGAAACCGGCTATCAGGCCCAGAGCCTGGAGCTGCTCACCGAGATGATCCCCACCCCCGGCTACTGCACCGAAGTGATCCGCATCTATTTGGCCAAGGGCCTGCGCCCGGGACGCCAGCATCTGGACCCGGAGGAGTTTTTGTCGGTGGAAGCCATGGATTTTGCCAAAGCGAAGGAGCTGGCCCTCGCCGGCGGATTCCCCGATGGCAAGACCCAGCTGGGCATTTTGCTTCTGGCGGCCCGGCTGGAAAGGGAAAAGGCAAGCGAGCGTGACGAGAGATGAAACTGTTTGACGGAATTCAATGGATCTTTTTTGATCTGGGCAGCACCCTCATTGACGAGGGGCCGCAGATGGAGCGGCTGGTGGAGGACATTCGGGAGGCCTTCCTCCGGTTCGATCTGGACTATGCGCCGGAGCAGATCCGCTCCACCATGGTTCGGGCTATGATGGACTACAGCCCCATGCTCCGGACCACGATTTTTTCCCTGGCCCGAAGCGAGGAGCAGCTGGAGGAGGTGGGAAGCCGCCTCCACAGGGATCCCGCCCTGGAGCGCCTCTATCCCGGGGTTCTCGCCGCCCTGGAGACCCTTTCCCGCCACTATCGCCTGGGAGTGATTGCCAACCTCCGGGGGGATGGACAGGAGAAGCTGTCCCGCCTGGGGCTGACAGGGCTGTTTTCCGCCTGCCTGTTTTCCGGGGAGCAGGGGGTGGCCAAACCGGAGGAGGAGCTGTTCCGCCGGGCGGTGGAACAGGCCGGCTGTCCTCCTGCCCAGGTTCTGATGGTAGGGGATCGGCTGGATCAGGATATTTACCCCGCCAACCGGGTGGGAATGAAGACGGTCCGGATCCTTCAGGGACTGGGGAGGTATCAGGCGCCCAAGGGACTGGGCTACCAGCCCACCGCCATCATCCGCCGGATCCAGGAGCTGGCGCCCCTGCTGGAAGCCACCTACCGGGGAGAGCGGGAGCCGGTGGCCGTTCCCCGATAATCCGCAAAGTCAGATAAAAAAGCCAGCCGCCGGGAGAAACTCAAGGCTTCTCCCGGCGGCTTTGCTGCGGATGTGATTTTTTGAAGATGAACGGACCTGCCCAGGCCCGGCTTGTGGAAAAGGGGAAGAAACAAACCTTCGTCAGGACCGGCGCGCAGATCGTTTTTTGTTCTCTCCCCGCGCCGGGGCGAAAGACGGGGGACAGTTCCCCCTGGAAAGGGGCCCGGCCTTTTCAAGGCGTCAGGGGACCATCCTCTGGATCAAGTGGGATCTGGCTTGAAGACGGGATCCAGGGGATTTGATTCCCCCCCGGCCAGGAAGGGAAAACTTGGGATCCTTCCGCTGATGTTTCTTCCTCCCGGAGCATTACCGGAGATATTCTGTCAACAGCAGCAGGGTGTTTTTCACCCCGTCCACATGGCTGCGCTCATAGCCGTGGGAGGCATAAACTCCTGGTCCGATGAGGCTGTGGCGCACATCCCAGCCCGCCCGTAAGGCCGCGTCGGCGTCGGAGCCGTAATGGGGATAAACATCCACCGCCCAGTCGGCCCCGGCAGCTTTGGCTGCCCGGATGAGGTCGGTGGTCATCTCGTAATCCGAGGGCCCTGCGGAGCTTTTGGGGCAGATGCTCACCTGCCGTTCGGTGCAGCTGAGCCCCTCTCCCACACAGCCCATATCCACCGCCAGCAGCTGGGTGACGCCGGCGGGAATGTTGCCGCAGCCTCCGTGGCCGATCTCCTCGTACACTGTGAAGTGGGCATAAACCTTCTGTCTGGGCGTCAGCTTTTCTTCCCGCAGATATTTGGCCAGCGCCAGCAAAATGGCCACACTCAGCTTATCGTCCAGAAAGCGGCTTTTGATGTATCCAGAGGGGGTCACCACCGTCCGGGGATCGAAACAAACGATGTCCCCCGGCAGAATCCCCAGGGCCTTTACCCCTTCCGGGTCCTTCACATCCTCGTCCAGCACCAGCTCCATATGGCGGAAATCCCGCTTTTGGGTGGCATAATCGTCGTTGACATGGACCGAGGCGTCGCACAGCTGGAAGGTGCCGCTGTAGCAGCCGTCAAAGCGGGTGTAAAGGGTGCAGTTTTCGGTGTTGGTGTTGTCCGGCTGGAGGCCGCCCAGGGGGGAGAGACTCAGTCGGCCGTTGTCCTTGATGGAGGCCACCACCGCCCCCAGCGTGTCCACATGGCTCATCAGCAGCAGACCGTCGGAGTCTTCCTTCCCTCCCAGCTCCACCAGAACTCCGCCTTTTTGAGTCAGCTGAGGCTGATACCCCAAACGGGTCAACTCCTCAAAGACATACTCTCCTGCCTTTCGGGCGAAGCCGGAGGGACTGGGGATCGCGGTGAGAGTTTTCAGCTGTTCCACCGCGTAGCTGACATAAGAATCCAGATTCATCGTCGGTTCTTCCTTTCTTTCGCCGGAAAAGCCTTTCCTCCGGCGCACCGGCGAAAAGGCTTCCCTGTGTGAATTTTATTTAAAGGTTAGGGAAACAAATTACAGCAGGGGCGGCTGCACCACACCGCACAGCCCCAGATAGACAGGAGAGAAGCGGTCCTGGAGATATTCAGCGCTGTTGGAGAAAAAGGTGAGATCTTCCGTCTTTTCCCCTGCGGCTACAGGGAAGGTAAAGGCCACAGTGGTGCCCATCCCTTCCTGAGACTGAACCGCCATGGTGCCTCCTGCGGCAGTGACAATTTGACGGGCGGTGTTCAGCCCCAGTCCCAACCCGGGTACATGATTGTTTTTTTTGAGCCCGGGAGCAGGCTGGAACACGCTGTCCAGCAGTCCGGCGGGGATGCCGGGCCCATCGTCGGAGACGGTGACCACCAGAGCGCTTTCCAGATCTTTCCCTGAAACCCGAATGGTCGCCTCAGGTCCGCCGTAAAGGCAGGCGTTGGAGATGGCGTTGAGCAGGGCGCAGGTCACCTGGCTGAAATCACAGAGAACGCAAACTGTGGTGGAGGGGAGGGCGTAGTGGAAATCAACGTCCGTTCCCCTGAGAAGCGCGGAAGTGGCGTCCATCAGCTGAGCGCATTCGCTCCAGAAATCCACCGCCTGAATTTTCTGCCCCTGAGGATCTGTGGTTCTGCTGCGGCGGGTAATATTGTCCATATCCCGCAGGATGCCATAACAGCTGCGGTTGATGGTTTCCAACTGAGGCTGGATTTGGACAGCCTGTTGAGGGGGCAGCTTGTTCCGGGCCGCCGCCAGGGCGTAAAAAATATCCGACAGGGACTCCCGCACCTGGGCGGAAAGCCCCAGGGAGCTATACCCCAACAGCTGTTCCAGGGGAGGTGTTGTCTCCTGGGGGGAGAGCGCAGCCACAAAAAAGACATAGGCCATCTTTTGGTCCCCGGCGCCCAGTGTGGGGAGAAAAGCCATGGTGACCGTATGCCCGGACAGAAAGGAGAGATTTTGCTTAAAATGTTTTTGCTGAGAAATCCGGTGACAGCATCCGGCAGCTTCCTCCGCTGCCAGCAGGGTCCGCAGCCCATCAGGCAACTTCAAAGCTGGAAACAGTTCTGCCGCCTGCTGGTTGGCAAAGAGAATGGTCAGCGCTTCGTCCACCAGCAGCACTGGAAAACAGGCTTCCGAAAAATGGTCCCGCGCCGTCTCAAGATCCCCATATAAACTTTGGGTAACCATCACCAGTTTCCCCCCTTTCTGTGTCCTCTGCCCCCGGCATCAGACGGGAATAAAACTTCTCTGTCATAATATCCATTATAGTATAATGTATTCTTTTACAAAAGTCACCACTTTTTTCTGGGAAGAATTTACTATAATCCCTGGAAAAACTTAGTTTAATTACACAAGAAAACTATGGAAACTATAACACTTTTCTCAAGAACCCCAAATATTTGTCGTTTTTTCGTTAATCATTTATCAGGCTCTTGTAGTTTTTCTCGTTTTGGTATACAATAAGGATGTTCGTGGGACCCAAAATCAAAGAGTAAAGGAGTTTTTCACAATGGCTATCAAAATTGGTATCAATGGTTTCGGCCGGATCGGCAGACTGGTCTTCCGGGTGGCCGTGGCAAATCCCGACGTCTTCGATGTGGTGGGCGTCAACGATCCCTTCATCACCCCCGACTACATGGCCTATATGACCAAGTATGACACCATTCACGGCAAATTCAACGGCACTGCCGAGTGCGTGGACGGCAAGTTTGTCGTCAACGGCAAGGCCATCAACGTATTTGACAAAATGAACCCCGAGGAAATTCCGTGGGGTGAAGTGGGCGCTACCTCTGTTGTGGAGTCCACCGGCGTGTTCACCACCACCGAGAAGTGCCAGGCTCACCTGAAAGCCGGCGCCAAGAAAGTGGTTATTTCCGCTCCCGCCAAGGACAAGGATACCCCCACCTTCGTTATGGGCGTCAACAATGACAAGTACACCAAGGATATGACCGTGGTCTCCAACGCTTCCTGCACCACCAACTGCCTGGCTCCCCTGACCAAGGTCATCAACGACAACTTCGGTATCGTTGAAGGCCTGATGACCACCGTCCATGCCACCACCGGCACCCAGAAGACTGTGGACTCCCCCTCCAAGAAGGACTGGAGAGGCGGCCGCGCCGCTGCCGGCAACATCATCCCCTCTTCCACCGGTGCTGCCAAGGCCTGCGCCCTGGTTATCCCCGAAGTGAAGGGCAAGCTGACCGGTATGGCTTTCCGTGTACCCACCCTGGACGTTTCCGTTGTGGACCTGACCGTCCGTCTGGAGAAGGCTACCACCTATGAGGAAATCTGCGCCGCTGTCAAGAAGGCTTCCGAGGGTGAGCTGAAGGGCATTCTGGGCTACACCGACGAGGATGTCGTTTCCTCCGACTTCTACACCGATCCCAGAACCTCCATCTTCGATGCCAAGGCCGGCATCATGCTCAACGATCACTTTGTCAAGCTGGTTTCCTGGTATGACAATGAGTGGGGCTACAGCAACAAGCTGCTGGATCTCATCAAGCATATGGCCAAGGTGGATGCGGAGTAATTTTCTTCTCTCCGCCCGGTGAAAGAATGAAAGGCTCCCGTGTTGATTCATTCAACACGGGAGCTTGAGCGTGTCAAAAAAGTTCGACACGCTTCCAGGGGGTATCCCATACCCCCTGGATACGCCGCTGGTTCCTGGAGAAACCAGCGGCGATACCCCCGGTTTCGCGCCCTTGTGGGCGCGGGTCGTGGGATAAAAATCAGGCGCGTGTCCTGATTTTTATGATTTTGAATGTTGTTTTCCTTTTGAAAGTGGGTTTTTCGACAGCATGAGGCTCCCGTGTTGATTCATTCAACACGGGAGCCTTTTTTTGCCGGGGACCAGACGCTCACAAGAGGGAAAAATCCGGATTTTCTGCCGAAGGGGAATTTTCCCGGCGGCCGTGCCCAATGGCCGCCGATCCGGCGCCAAATCCATTTTACAGAGGAGGGTGATTGTGGAGTGAGGAGGTTTTTGGGTACAGTGAGCGCGCGGTCCCGGAAAAACAAAATAGGGACAGGGCGATCCTCAAAGGGAAAAGCAATGAAAACCTGGACGGGAGGGATCAGGATCCCGCCGCATCCTTAAATTTGCTTGTAAAGCTGGGGAATGGTTGAGCCGGTCAG
>CASFXA010000152.1 GCA_949298535.1 uncultured Oscillospiraceae bacterium | reverse complement strand
CGCCTGATTTTTATTCCACGACCCGCGCCCACAGGGGCGCGAAACCGGGGGTATCGCCGCTGGTTTCTCCAGGAACCAGCGGCGTATCCAGGGGGTATGGGATACCCCCTGGAAGCGTGTCGAACTTTTTCGACACGCTCAGCCGCCGGATAAAACCGGCGGCTTCCCTGTAGGTAATAAAAGAGATTATTTCTTCTGAACGTACTTCAGGCAGTCCAGCATAACGGCCACCAGAATGATGATACCGGAGAAAACGAACTGGAGGTTGGTATCAATACCCAGGGTGGTCAGGGAGTAGGTCAGCGCGGTGAAGATGAACACGCCCACCACAACGCCGGAGATCTTACCGATACCACCGGTGAAAGAGATGCCGCCCACGACGCAGGCCGCGATGGCGTCCATCTCCCAGCCCTGGCCATAAGCCGCGGAACCGGAGCCCACCATACGGATGCACTCCAGCCAGGAGCCAAATCCATACAGAATACCAGCCAGAATGAAGGCGCCCACAGTGACCCGGAACACAGAAATACCGGAAACCGCAGCGGCCTCGGCGTTGCCGCCCACGGCGTACAGGTTCTTACCGAAGGTGGTCTTGTTCCAGATGAACCATACGATAACCACAGCGGCCACAGCCCACAGAATGATCGTGGGGAACTTGCCGATTCTGGGCATAATCATGCTGGGGATACCGGGATCAATGGCGCCGAAGGAGACGCCCTTGGTGGAATAGGTCACCAGACCGAAGATTACCAGCATATTGGACATGGTGGAAATGAAGGGGTGCATCTTGAACTTGGCGGTGAAGAAGCCTGCAATGGTGGTAAAGATGGTGCACAGCACAATGCAGACAATCAGCGCCAGGAAAACACGAACCAGCACCGGCTGCGTGCTGAAATCAAACACATGACCGAACACCGAACCGGTATTGGGGCCATTGTGCATCACAATGGTGGCGGCTGTCATGCCCATACCTACCATACGTCCGATGGACAGGTCGGTACCGGCCAGCAGAATCAGTCCTGCCACGCCCAGCGCCAGGAACATTCTGGGAGAAGCCTGCTGGAGGATGTTCAGTACGTTGTTCACCGTCAGCAGGGGCACGTTCTTGACAATGGGGGTGATGATGCACAGGGCGATGAAGATGACGATAATAGCGATGTACAAACCATTTTTCAGGAAGAAATCCCGACGGTTGAAGGTATACTTGTAGTTTTCCCACCGCTGAGACATCATCTCGGGGAAGGTGAATTTGGACATCCGCAGCATATCGATCAGATGATACTTATAATCGAAAGCGGCGTGCTGCCGGTCCTTCACCTGCTGGAGATCCTTGGCCAGCTTCATCTTGGCGTCAAAGAGGCGGTTTTTATGGACATATTTCTCGTCCTTCAGCTCCTTGGCGTCGGTCATCTTGGCGATAGTCTCCTGATGCTCCTTTTCCAGCTGGGCTACCGCTTCCTGATATTTCTCTCTGGCGACGACCTTTTCCTCCGCGCAGCTTGCCAGCACCGCCTGATAATAGTCGGTGTCATAATGGGCCTTCAGATAACCCTCCGCGTCGGCAATCAGCTTGGAAACCTCATCCTTGTTCTTGGCCTCCACCGCTTTGGCCTGCTCCAGCGCTTTTTGCAGCCGCGCTCTCTCGGCGGCTTTTTCCTCCTGGGTATAGATGCGGTCCCGCTTCAAGGTGTCCAGACTGTTCTGAATCTCCACCACCTGATCGGTGCCATCTACCCGCAGAGCGTCAATTTTGGATTGGATATTCCCAACATACTCATCAATCGGCTTGCGAAGCTGGGCTTCCTGCTCGACTGTGAGAATTTTTGTCTTTTCTGCTACCATAAGCGATTTCTCCTACTATAGGTATTTTGCACTCAGTCTCAAAAGCTCTTCCTGATTGGTTTCTTTGGTGTTCACAATTCCGGAAAGATGTCCGTTGGACATCACGCCGATGCGGTTGGTGATACCGAGAATCTCAGGCATCTCAGAGGAAACGACGATGATGGTCTTCCCCTGTTTGGCCATGTTGATAATCAGCTCATAGATCTCATACTTGGCGCCGACGTCGATACCTCTTGTAGGCTCGTCCATCATAAAGATCTGGGGCTCCCGCTCCAGCCATTTGCCGAAGATCACCTTCTGCTGGTTGCCGCCGGACAGGCTGGAAATCATATCGTCGGGACCCATGCACTTGGTGTGCATGATTTTGATCTCTTTGTTGGTGGCCTTGACCATTTTGGGGGTGGAAAGAGCCACACCGGTTTTGTATTGCTCCAGATTGGCGATGGTGGTGTTAAAGGTCAGATCACACTTCAGGAACAGGCCGTTGGCTTTCCGTTCCTCTGTAATCATGGCGAAGCCATGATCAATGGCTTCCTTGGGGCTGTCAAAATTCATCAGCCGGTTCTTAAAATAAACACGTCCCGCCGCTCTGGTACGAACGCCGAAAATCGTCTCCATCAGCTCGGTGCGGCCGGCTCCAACCAGTCCGTACAGGCCGAAAATTTCTCCTTCCTTCACATCAAAGGATACGTCCTGCAAATAAGGGGCGTACTTGGTGGAAAGATGCTGCACCGACAGAATGGTGTCTCCGGGGGTATTATCCACCGGCGGGAACCGGCTCTCCAGAGAACGACCCACCATGGCGGTGATCAGCTCGTTCATATTGGTCTCCTTGGAACTCTTGGTCATCACCAGATGGCCGTCCCGGAGGACCGAAATTTCATCGCAAATTTCAAAGATCTCATCCATCTTGTGGGAAATGTAGATCAGAGAAATTCCCTGCTCCTTGAGCATCCGCATCATCTCAAAGAGCTTATCCACTTCCTGCACCGTCAGGGAGGAGGTGGGCTCGTCCAAAACAATTACTTGGGAATTGTAGGAAATCGCTTTGGCGATCTCGCACATCTGCCGCTGGGAAACGGACATATTCCGCATCGGCTGCGTCAAATTGACGGTCATTCCCAGCTTCCGGAAAAGCTCGGAAGCCTTTTTCTTCATTCTTCCCTCGTCAATAACACCCATGGAGTTGATGGGATAGCGCCCCAGGAACAAGTTGTCGATGACGTTTCTTTCCAGGCATTGGTTCAGCTCCTGATGGACCATGGCGATTCCGTTTTCCAGGGCGTCCTTGGGCCCGGAAAAGCTGATCTCCTTGCCGTTCAAGAAGATCTTTCCCTCATCCTTCTGGTAGGTGCCGAAAAGACACTTCATCATTGTGGACTTACCAGCGCCATTCTCGCCCATAAGCCCCATGACAGTTCCGCGCTTCACGTCCAGGTTGATATGGTCAAGCACCCGGTTTCTGCCGAAGGACTTGCTCATACCCCGTATTGACAGGACAATATCATCTTTCGCATCTGCCATTCTAGTTACTCCCGTTTACGAATATTAACAGTTTCAGCGTAAGGTCTGATCCTGCCGGATTTTGGTTGAAAAGCGCAGTTGGGGAGAATTCCTTCTTCCGAAGGGAGGATTCTTCTCCCGAACGGAGAATTCCTTCTCCCCAACAGCAATTTGTTACTGCTTATTCCTCAATTGACTTGTGCGTTGCAGAGGAGCCTTTCATCACTGGCTGAGCAGAGCGGTGTAGGAAGCCGCGTTGTCGGTCTTCACCATGTTGATGGCGAAAGCGTCAAACTGATCGGGGTTGCTCAGACGGTTGGTGATGTTGGCCTCGGTCTGGCCGTCGCCGCCGATGTACTCGACCTTCAGGTTGAGCAGATCGTCGTAGTTCTGCAGCAGGGGCTGATAGGTGGCGCTCAGGAAGTTATCAGCAGCGTTGTAGATGTTCAGCCAAACGTTCTTGGTGGGATGAGCGGTGGCATCCAGCTGAGCGGAAACAGGACCGTAAACCTTGGTGGAATCGGTGAAATCCTGATAATTCTCAGCGGTGACAGCCACGTTCAGCGCGTAGTAGGAACGCTGATCGGCGTTGTAGTAGTAAACCTCGTCGCTCAGAACGTTGCCAGCCTCGTCAGCGGTGCCGATACCGGTGTCGATGTCCACGCCGTCCAGAGCGTTGCGCAGTACGCGGAGGGTCAGGTAAGCCTGAACGTCAGCGTGCTGGCTGATGGTGCCGCCGTAGCCCTCGGCGATAGCGGCGACAGCGTCGGCGTTGGCGTCATAACCAAAGGTGGGAACCTCATTGGCCTTGGACCAGGCGTTGAACATGGACATACCCATGCCGTCGTTGTTGGAAGCGACGATGTCGATCTGATCGCCAAAGGAGGAAGCCCAGGTGCTGATGGCGTTACCAGCGGTAGCGGCATCCCAGGTGGCGCCGGCGGAGTTCTTCATCTCCTGAGAAGCCAGCTCACGGACGATGTAGGTCTTGCCGTTTACTTCCAGAGTGCCGTCCTTGACAGCGGTGGCGCTGCCGTCAGCGTTGGTGCCCACAGGATCGCTGTTGATGGCGCCGTCTACCTCAACGGCAGTGCCCAGAGCCTGGCGGACGCCGCGGGTACGGGCGATGGAGTCGTTGTGGCCGATGTCGCCGATGGCCAGCACATAGCCGATGACGCCGTCTCCGTTCTTGTCGATCTCATCAGCATGGGCCTTGATGTAGTCCACAATCATGGTGCCCTGGAGCTCAGCGCCCTGGTTGGCGTCGAAGCCCACATAGTAGGTGTTGTCATTGAAGCTCAGCGCGCTCATATCCAGCTCACCGGTGGAGCTGTTGGAGGGCTGACGGTTGAACCAAACAAGGGGCTTGTCCTTATTGGCAACCTCAGCGGGGGCAGCAGCAGAAGTGCTGGCGGATTCACCCTGCGCCTGAGAAGAGGAAGAGGCGGTCTCCCCAGAGGAGCAGGCGACCAGGCTCAGCGCCATCAGCGCAGCCATGGCCATTGCAAGTACTTTCTTCATAACGATTCTCCTTTTGCCTACATTTAAATCAGGGTTTTCATAAAAACCCAACTGGCACTATTAATGCTAGAGGAAAAGTACTGGAAAAACAAGGTGAAAATTCACCGAATGGGGGGTAAAAATTTATGTGAATACAACAATGTGCTAAAACTTTGAGAATAAAATTTGTTAATCATATTCAATTCTGGCGTTGTTCAAAGGCGAATAATGCCTTTTGGCTGTCCATGGTAAAAATATTGCTTCTGTCAACAATTTGCGTGGAGGTGTCCACCGTCTTTTCCAGAGCGGCCCCCTGACCGGTGAGCAGCTTGTAGGCGCTCTCCACACCCAGGTAACCCATGGCATA
This sequence comes from uncultured Oscillospiraceae bacterium, assembly GCA_949298535.1. Classification (GTDB taxonomy): domain Bacteria; phylum Bacillota; class Clostridia; order Oscillospirales; family Ruminococcaceae; genus Angelakisella. The sequence continues at coordinate 4,507 of CASFXA010000152.1, read as the reverse complement.
GGGATTCTGTACAATCAAGGCGTCCACCGATCCCTCCTGCAAAGCGTCCACCGTAGCCACATTGGAATCGAAGCCCACCAGAAAGATCTCCTCGGACAGGCCCATCTCCTCCACCGCCCGGGCCGCTCCGACGCTGGTGGGTTCGTTAAAGGCCAACAGGACGTTGATCTCCGGAAAATTCTTCAGCATGGCGGCGGTATCTTCTTTGGCGTGCCCCGCCTCCGCCAGGGTATTGATGACAGCGACAATTTCTCCCCGGCCGCTCTCCCGGAAGGCATCCACCGCGCCCTCCTCCCGCTCCTGTCCGTTGGCGCTGCTGACGTCATAGTTGACCACCCCGATCTTCAGGGGACCCTCCACCCGCTCCAGCGCCGCCAAAGCGGCCATCTGCCCCGCGGCGTAATTGTTGGTGCCGATATAGGTGCTTACCGCATCGGAATCCACGCTGCTGTCAATGGCTACAATTTTTACCCCCGCTTTGGCAGCCGCGTCAATGGCGGAGCCGTTGTTTTCATAATCAATGGCGGAAAAAACCAGCGCTTCCGCTCCATTTTCCACCGCGTCGGCCACCATTTGATTCTGGGTCTCATAATCCTCCTCGGTTTCCGGACCGATAATGCTGAGGTTGATATTATACTCGGTGGCGGCGGCCTCCGCTCCCGCAAAAACCGAAAGCCAAAATTCCGTCTCGGTGGATTTGGCCACAAGGGCTACTGAATGACGGGTGGCAGGCGCCGTATCCCCGGCGCATCCCCAAAACAGGCAGCCCAGCAGCATCGCCGCCCCCATGACCGCCAGTTTATTTCCCTTCATAATCTCCCTCCCGTATCTTGGGCATCCGGATCTCCACGCAGGTGCCCACATCCAACTCGCTGGTGATATGAAGCCCATAATTTTTCCCGAAATAAATTTTCAGCCGATCATCCACATTCCTGATACCGATACCGGTGCGGTCCTTGGGGCCCCGCTCCATGATGGACTGAATCTGCTCCTGGCTCATTCCCACGCCGTTATCCTCCACCGTAAAAAGGATGTCCTCCCCTTCCTGCCGGACGGACACACGGATCATCCCTTCCTCCACCATCAGATCCAAGCCGTGATTGATGGCGTTTTCAATAATGGGCTGCAGGGTGATTTTGTTGCAGAAGTAGTCCAGACAGTCCGGATCCACCTGGAAGGCATAGGAAAATTGGTTTTTGTAACGGTATTTCTGGATCTGAAGATAGCTTTCCGCGTGCTCAATCTCCTTGGAAATGGGGATCAGCTCATGCCCTTTGCTGATGCTGATGCGAAACAGCCGCGCCAAGGCATGGACCATTTTAACAGCGTCGGCATTGCGTCCCTGTTCGCACATCCAGGCGATGGAATCCAGGGTGTTGTAAAGAAAATGGGGATTGATCTGGGCCTGGAGGGCTTTCAGCTCCGTTTTCCGCAGGTTGATCTCCTCCTGGCGCACCTGGGACATCAGCTGCTGAATCTGCACCACCATGTGGCCAAAGGAGCTGGACAGTTCCTGCACCTCCCGGGTTCCTCCCACCGGACGGTAAGTAAAATGATCGGCATCCTCCTCAAAGCTCTCCATCGCCTTGGCAAGGCCCCGGAGGGGGCGTCCCAGCAGACGGGAAAGAATCCAGCTGGTGAGCCACGCGGCTGCCAGCACCGCCACCGCCAGCAAAAAAGACAGGCGGATCATTTCGGACACATTGCGGTTGACCAGTTCATCCACATAGCTGACCCCGACGATTCGCCAGTCGCTTCCCGCTACGCTGGTGACGCAGTAAATCACTGTGTCGTCCACATAAACGTTATCCTTCAAGGAAGCCAGCGCCTCCGTATTCTCCGTCTTCAAACCGGAATACAGCAGCTGCTGCTGAGGGTGATAAACGATATTTCCCTTTTCATCAATGAGAAAGCAATAGCCCCGCTGACCAATGCTGACATTGTTGATATAGCTGGAGATGCGGGAGAAGCTCAGATCCAGGGACACCCAGGCGGCCCTTCCCCCAGGGGACAAGGGCGCGGTCATGGTGACCACCCAGGGATAATATCCCTCAAAAATGGTTTCCACATGGGGCGCCGTCATATAGGGCGAAGCGGTGGCCCGGGCCATCTCCAGGTTAAAGGACAAATTTTGAAAAATTTCCTCCCGGGGCTCACGGCCCAGGGACCAGCAGTCCAGCAGCACGCCGCTGGGGGAATAGCTGGTGACAGCTATCACATCGGGGCGAAATTTCAGAAATGCGGACAGCAGCTCGTTCCGATTGTCGGCGTCCTCAGACATGGACTGTTCCACCAGCTCCATCGCCTGGCTCATATCCCGCAGGTAGTTGCTCACCGTATTGGAGACCTGGGAGACCGCCTGGGCGCTGCTGGTGCGGGCATTCTGCACCGTCGCGCTGCGGTAACGGCCCAGAAAAAGGAAGATGCAGCAGCATAAAATCACCGCTACCACCCCCACCACCATCGCCACCAGAATGGTGGTAATCCGCAGCCTGGTGCGGGCAAACTCCCCTTTCAACTCCTCTCACCCGCCTTCTCTGAATTCAGCCTGCGGCGCATAGCGTTGGGGGACTCGCCGCAGTATTTTTTAAAGCAATAACTGAAGTAGTGCTGGTCGGTATAACCGCAACGCTGAGAAATCTCCTGGATCTTTAACGGAGAATTGACCAGCAGCTCCCGGGCCGCATCCATGCGTTTGCGGATGAGGATGTTGATGAAGGTTTCACCGGCATACTTTTTGATGCAGGCGCTCAGGTGATTGGGACTGACATCCAGCATCTCGCTGAGAGAGACCAGGGAAAGATCCGCATCCATATAATGCTGCTCCAATGTGTCCAGGGCTCTTTTGCAAAGCAGGCTGCCGCCCTTGACCGCCGGTATCAGGTCTCCGATAAACTGTGCGCCGCTTTCGGAAAGATCCCCCTGGCGCAGCGCCTCCATTGCCTCACGGTAGGCCCCATGAAGATTGGTCAAAGCATTTACTTCCCGACTGACACCGACACGGCAGCGCTTCCCCAGCACCCGGGAAGCCATGCGGGGAATTTCATCCGCCAGGATATGGAGATACTCGTTAAAATCCGACGGATTTCCCAACAGCACCGAAATCACCTTGCCGGAGGCAAAAAAGCTGACGCTTCGCAGATACTTCTCCGCCAGGGTATTGACCGATGAAACAAAGGAGGGCTTGGTGCAATTGAGGCCCTTTTCACTGAGCAAAATGGACACCATCACTGTATAACAGGGTTTATAATCCAGGTCCCGCAGCAAACCGCACTGCTTGGCGTATACCTCCGCTTGCTCTTCCCCCTCCGGCTCGGCATAATCGTCCAAAACCAGCGGCATCAGCATGGCGGCGCACTGGTTTTGGGCCTCCGCCTTCTGATGGGGAGAGGCGTGGCGGAACTGCGCAAACTGCGCGTCTATCTTTTGACGGATGATTTTCAGCTCCGCTGCCAGCCCTTCCATCGTCAGGGGTTTGAGCATATAGCTGATGATGTTGTACCGGATCGCCTGCTTGGCATACTCAAAATTGTCATATCCGCTGAGAAACGCAATATTGGTGGCCGGACAGATTTCCCGCACCTGCCGCGCCAACTCGATTCCGGAAATAAACGGCATCCGGATGTCAGTGAGCAACAAATCAGGCTCATATTTTTCCACCAGCTCCAGAGCGTCCAGCCCATTGCTGGCGTTTCCCACCAGGCAAAAGCCGAACTCCCGCCAGGGAATCATTGTGCATACAGCCTCTCTCAGTTCGTCTTCATCGTCGGCGACAATCACTGTGTACAATGTTTTCGCTGCCATTGTGGATACCTATCCTTTCTTTGCAGGATAACAAATTCAAGCGGGGAAACGGGGGAGCAAAACAGTCCGACGCGTCTCCGGAAAGGATTCTGTCCTCCCTGAAGTCAGCGAAGCGAATTTTCTTCCCCCGGGGCGCGCCCCAACGGGCGCAGGGCATGGGCTCAAAATCAGACCCGATATTCTGATTTTGATGAATTTGAATTTTATTTGTTCTCTGAAAACAGGTTTCTCCACCATCCGGAAATGTCACTTTCCTCAGAAGCTCAAAGAAAGAGCCTCTATCAGCAACAGAAAAGTTGCAAAAAGCCTTGGTTCTGCTCAGAACAGGATGAAATGCCATGAAATCCTCTTTCTCTTTCCGACTCTCAGCCGTTCTTTTTGAGAAAGGCTTTCTGTTTTTTATTATAGCAGATTTATCATTGTTTCACAAATATTTCTTTAATTCTACGCCAAAAATTCATCATCATTCCAGGAAAATCGGTAATATGCACCGGACATTCCCTGTTTTTTCAAATTTTCTGTCCCAGGTCTCCAAAGAAAAACAGTATGGTACAAACGCGACTTTCAATCCCCTCTTGGATCCACTCGCCTCTTCTCTGCCAAACAGACGTCAGGGCAATCTGGAATCTCAGCTGTTTTGCCGCTCTTCCCCAGGCTCTTTCCCCGCTTGACGGAATGGTTTTCCCCTTGAGGCGGGTCATAT